>NZ_JBNNPK010000031.1:0-56101 GCF_050275675.1 Allobosea sp. NPDC003192 | reverse complement strand
CAGCCTCTGGCATACCTCCGGACGGCCGCCCCGTATGGGTGATGGGCGAGGGGATTGTACGGGAGGTTTTGGGCGCGGGGATAAGTTTGCGGCGGTAATCGGTGAACTCGCGTGCTAAAAAGCTCTCGCGTTCGATTCCGGGTGTTTTGGAAGTCACACGAGGCAAATGAAGATGGCGGTGGACGGTGCTCAAGGCGAGCTGTTTGCGCCTGTGAGCTATACGCTTCGCCCGGCGCTCATCGGCGCGGATGGAGCGCCGCCGTTCATCGTGATCGGCTGCAGCGGGGAAAAGCGTCGCGAAGCTGCTCCAGCTAAAAAGCTTTATACTTCGCGCCGGTTCAAGGCCAGCATAGCGCTTGCTGACGCGCTCGCTGCTCCGCATGCAGTTCTTTCTGCAAAACATGGGATTGTAGCATCCGAGACTCTTCTTGAGCCCTACGACCTGCATTTGTCAGCGCTGTCGGGGACGGAGCAGGATGCGTGGGCTCGGCAAGCTCTTGAGCAACTGCGCGCTCATGCATGCGGTCGTAATATAACTTTGCTTGCGTCCTCAGAATACGTCGATCCTCTTGTCAAGATTAATAATAATGGCGTCAAACAACTAATTATACAATCACCATGGTCTGATTTAGGCAAGCCCGATATCGGGGTTTGGCTGAATAAAGCTAGGCGCATGGCTGTAAGAATTCGCGACCTACGATTGATGTATAGTTGGATAGAGAATGAAAGAAGAGGTGGTCGTGTATTTAATTTTTGGGATTTGCCTAATAAAATTGTCCCTAAGAGGGGGGTGTATATTTTTCTGGATCGCCGAGAGTTAAATTTTCTTCAGGGAAGCCCTCGAATAGTTCGTATTGGTACGCATGGTGTGAGCCAGGGGTCAATGGCAACGCTGCGAGGGCGGCTTCGTAACCATTTAGGGCCGGCAACGGAAGTTGGTAATCACCGTGGATCGATTTTCCGACTTCATGTCGGACGTGCTATGTTAGAGGCTGAACAGCGTGGAGCATATCTGCCCACGTGGGGCGCGGGACAAGATGCCAGCGTTCAGGTTAAGGCCGTCGAAGTCGATCATGAAATAGCAGTATCGCGCTATCTCAGAGAGTTGGAGGTGGCGCTTATTGCCATCGATGACGAGCCGGCCAAAGAAAGCCTTAGGGCCAGCGTCGAAGCTCAGCTTATCGCGCTATGCAGCGAGGGAATGCACACCATTGATGTGCCGTCTTCTCATTGGCTTGGACGTAATTCTCCCGTCGCATTGATCCGAGGGTCTGGGTTGTGGAATATTCGGGGAGTTGGAGCAGATTATGATCCGAGTGCACGCGGCTCGGTTTCGGCTATCGTTGGGGGCTGACAAGAGATGAGTATGCTTGATGCGGCAATTGCCCGTCAGCCGCGGCTACCGCGCTTCCTGTGCCATATTTTCCAACGTTTGAAGCAGCAGCGACTCAATCTTGTAACAGGCGCGGGAATTTCAATCGATGCTGGAGTGCCTGGCTGGCATGCTCTGTTGGAGCGACTTGCTGCCCATGAGGAAGCGCTTAGACAGGACCTTGGCTTGCATCGAGCTGATGGTTTAAATCCAGAATATTTGGGTCAAATAATATATCATCGGTACAAGAACAACAACCCTTCTGATGTTCCCGAAGACCTGCGTGCTGCAACAATTGAGCACGGCTGGGGTGCCGCAATTCATAAGGCTATTTATCAGAATGTCGACGATGATATCGAAAAAGTAATTTCGAGCCATCCATATTTAGGTCAGTTGAGGGATGTGGCGCGAAAAGTGCCGCTTGTTATTAATTTTAATTTTGATGATATTTTGGCTGAAGTAATTGGCAATCAGATAAAGGTTGGGAATGTGCCTGGAAATGCTTTGAGTGTTTCTTGGCAGCCGCCGTTGACTGATCGCCAGGATTTAACGACAATCTATCATGTTAATGGTATTCTTCCGAGAGTTAGTTTAAAAAAGCGTAGTCCTCAGCTTATTTTTACTGAAGATTCTTTTGCTGATGCGCGAGCGCGCGCTCCGGGTGTTAGTGCTGAATATCTATTTCTTAGATTTGTTCAAAACACGATGCTGTTGATTGGCCATTCTTTGGCTGACAGTTCTCTAAAGAATTACCTTCGCTTGAATCGGGACAAGAGTCCGGCTAATCATCATTATATGTTGTTCTGGATTAAAGATAACGAGTCGATTTCACAGAGCAGAAGAGATGATATTTTTGAGGCAAATTTGGAATTATATAACCTAATTACAATTTTTCTTACTTCTACAGAAATCGGAGAATTCCTGCATATACTTAACAATGAGGAGCGCGAGTTTAGCGAGCTGGTTGCAGAACTTGGTTTAGACAAGCGGTCCCGGTATCATTATTATATCGCAGGGCCTGTTGCTGCGGGTAAGTCCACATTGCTTGAGCATCTTCGCTGCTTTCAAACGCATGAGGAATGGACCCGCCCACCCCCGAGCGAAATGTATCTTGCTTCCAATAAGATCAACGAGGCCCAGCAGGTAAAAGTTGATCAATTTATATATTCTGAGCTCAAAGAGAAAAATCGGCGAATGCATGTTGCGCCGGTCGGGTTTCATTTTATGGATAGGGCTCCCCTTGACCTATATGCATTCTCAAACACCGCTGCTGAAAATAAGGAGAAGACGCGTAGTTTGCGAGAAAAAGTAACACGTGATCACTCCTTGCAGCAGGGCGAGGTTATTTTTATAACTGCGACGCCAGGCACGTTGGTTCGTCGTAACATGGCAAGGGGGCGCTCTCCGGAAGATGCGGGTAAAGAAGATTACCTTGCTGGTCAGGCTAAGATTCTTGAAGAGATTTATAAGCCAAAATTTAAACTCTCAACTGAGCTTTGTGGGGCAGGGGAGGCTGCTAGGCGTGTGGCGCGTCACGTTTTGTTCAACGATTATTGCCCGGTAAATCTTGAAGCGATAGTCAATCGCTATGAATAGAAAAAATTTTTACAGAATCTATCTCGCTGCGCCTCTGTTCAATGATATGGAGCGGTCTTTCAATGTAAAATTGACAGAGGAATTAGAGCCAATGGCGGAAGTCTTCCTTCCGCAGCGCGACGGAAAATTAATGAGAGATCTAGTTCGCGATGGCACTCCACTTTCGGTAGCAAGGCAGATTGTCTTTCAGGCCGATATTTGTGCAATACGGCGGTGTGACTGCATAGTAGCGGTGCTGGACGGCCGAACTGTTGACGAAGGCGTTGCCTTCGAAATTGGCTTTGCGCGGGCGCTCGACAAGCTCTGTTTGGGGCTTAAGACGGACGATCGAGCTTTGCTTGCTTCGGGTGATAACCCAATGATCGTAGCAAGCTGTACTGAGATTTTTACTAGTAGAGCTGAGCTAGTGCACGCACTCTACAGCAAGCTCTCGGTGGTCCGGGGCGTGAGCTGACACCCTCTACTCCGCCGCTTCCCTCGCCCCCTTGCCCTTCAACGGCCGCCGCTCCAGCACCTCCTTGAGGAAGCGCGCGGTGTGGCCCTTGCCGATGCGGACGACATCCTCCGGCGTGCCCTGCGCCACGACCTCGCCGCCGCCGTCGCCGCCTTCGGGGCCCATGTCGATGATCCAGTCGGCGGTCTTGATCACTTCGAGATTATGCTCGATCACCACCACGGAATTGCCCTGCTCGACCAGCTCGTGCAGCACCTCCATCAGCTTGGCGACGTCGTGGAAATGCAGGCCGGTGGTCGGCTCGTCCAGGATGTAGAGGGTGCGGCCGGTGGCGCGCTTGCTGAGCTCCTTGGAGAGCTTGACGCGCTGCGCCTCGCCGCCCGAGAGCGTCGTCGCCTGCTGGCCGACCTTGACATAGTCGAGCCCGACGCGGGCGAGCGTCACCATCTTGTCGCGGATCGAGGGCACGGCCTTGAACAGGTCCTTGGCCTCCTCGACCGTCATGTCGAGCACGTCGGCGATCGAGCGCTCGCGGTATTTCACCTCGAGCGTCTCGCGGTCATAGCGCTTGCCCTTGCAGACGTCGCAGGTGACGTAGACGTCGGGCAGGAAGTGCATCTCGATCTTGATGACGCCGTCGCCCTGGCAGGCCTCGCAGCGGCCCCCTTTGACGTTGAAGCTGAACCTGCCTGCCTGATAGCCGCGCGCCTTGGCCTCGGGCAGGCCGGCGAACCATTCGCGGATCGGCGTGAAGGCGCCGGTATAGGTCGCCGGGTTCGAGCGCGGGGTGCGGCCGATCGGCGACTGGTCGATGTCGATGACCTTGTCGAGATGCTCCATGCCCTCGATGCGCTCATGCGGGGCAGGGTGCTCGATCGAGCCGTTGAGCTTGCGCGCGATCGCCTTGTAGAGCGTGTCGATGATCAGCGTCGACTTGCCGCCGCCGGAGACGCCGGTGATGCAGGTGAACAGGCCGAGCGGAATGTCGACCGTGACGTCCTTGAGGTTGTTGCCGCGGGCGCCGACGATCTTCAGGCTCCGGCCCTTCTGCGGCTTGCGGCGCTTCAACGGCACCGGCACGCTCATCTCGCCGGTGAGGTATTTGCCGGTGAGCGAGTTCGGGTCGGCCAGAATGTCCTGCGGCGTGCCCTTCGAGACGATCTCGCCGCCATGGATGCCGGCGCCGGGGCCGACATCGACGACATAGTCGGCGGTCAGGATCGCGTCCTCGTCATGCTCGACCACGATCACGGTGTTGCCGAGGTCGCGCAGGCGGCGCAGCGTGCCGAGCAGGCGCTCATTGTCGCGCTGGTGCAGGCCGATCGAGGGCTCGTCCAGCACATAGAGCACGCCGGTGAGGCCCGAACCGATCTGGCTGGCGAGGCGGATGCGCTGGCTCTCGCCGCCCGAGAGCGTGCGCGAGCCGCGGGCCAGCGTCAGGTATTCGAGGCCCACATCGAGCAGGAAGGTCAGGCGGTCGCGGATCTCCTTGAGGATGCGCGGGGCGATCTCGTTCTGCTTCTGCGACAGGCGCGAGGGCAGGGCGCTGACCCAGGCGAGCGCGTCCTTGACCGAGAGCTGCGAGATCTCGCCGATATGGCGCATGTCGATCTTGACCGCCAGCGCCTCGGGCTTGAGCCGGAAGCCGTTGCAGGCGGCGCAGGGCGTCTCCGACATGAAGCGGCCGATCTCCTCGCGGGCCCAGTCGCTCTCGGTCTCCTTCCAGCGCCGCTCCATATTGGTGATCACACCCTCGAAGGGCTTCTTCACCTCATAGGCGCGCAGGCCGTCATTATAGGCCATGCGCACGGCTTCCGTACCGGTGCCGAACAGGATGGCGTCGCGGGCGCTCGTTGGCAGCTCGCTCCAGGGCTTGGTGGTCGAGAAGCCGAAATGCTTGGCGAGCGCATCGAGCGTCTGGCCGTAATAGGGCGAGGTCGACTTGGCCCAGGGCGCGATCGCGCCCTTCTTCAGCGAGAGCGAATGATCCGGGACGATCATCTCCGGATCGATCCGCATCTCGTGGCCGAGGCCGTCGCAGGCCGGGCAGGCGCCGAACGGGTTGTTGAACGAGAACAGCCGCGGCTCGATCTCGGGGATGGTGAAGCCGGAGACCGGGCAGGCGAATTTCGAGGAGAAGGTGACGCGCTTGGCTTCGCCGTTCTCCTCCTTCTCGTCGGCATATTCGAAGACAGCGATGCCCTCGGCGAGGTCGAGCGCCTGCTCCAGCGAGTCGGCGAGGCGGGCGCCGAGATCGGGCCGGATCACGATGCGGTCGACCACCACGTCGATGTCGTGCTTGAACTTCTTGTCGAGCGCCGGGGCGTCGGGGATCTCGTAGAACTCGCCATTGACCTTGACGCGCTGGAAGCCGCGCTTCAGCCAGTCGGCCATCTCCTTGCGGAACTCGCCCTTGCGGCCGCGCACCACCGGCGCGAGCAGATAGCCGCGCGTCTTCTCCGGCAGCTCGACCAGGCGATCGACCATCTGCTGCACGGTCTGGCTCTCGATCGGCAGGCCGGTCGCCGGCGAATAGGGGATGCCGGCGCGCGCCCAGAGCAGGCGCATATAGTCGTGGATCTCGGTGACGGTGCCGACCGTCGAGCGCGGGTTCTTCGAGGTCGTCTTCTGCTCGATCGAGATCGCCGGCGAGAGCCCGTCGATCTGGTCGACATCGGGCTTCTGCATCATCTCGAGGAACTGGCGGGCATAGGCCGAGAGCGACTCGACATAGCGGCGCTGGCCCTCCGCATAGATCGTGTCGAAGGCGAGCGAGGACTTGCCCGAGCCGGACAGCCCGGTGAACACCACGAGCTTGTCGCGCGGAATGGCGAGGTCGACGTTCTTGAGATTGTGCTCGCGCGCGCCGCGCACCGAGATGACGCGGGCATTCGGATCGGCCGCACGGTTGCGGTCGAACATGTCTTCCAGCGTCGCGGCCTGTTCGGCGAGCGTGGTCTTGCGGGCCATGGTGGTGTCCGAATTGAGCTTAAGCCGTACAGATAGGGCAATCGCCGGGCCGTGCCAGTGCGGCCGGGCGAGAGGCGGGCATGAGTAACACGCAGCCGCGGATGTTGCCGCATTGTTCTTGTGGGGTGTGCTGACAGCGATTGTCAGGAGCGTGGCAGGCCGCGGAAGCGGCGCCGGAGCAGGATCGCCGAGACCAGCATGGCCAGCGCCAGCGTCCCGGACAGGATCAACGCTGCCGACGCGCCGTAGCGCTCGATCAGCAGGGCATAGACGAGCGGCGAGGCGGCCGAGAGGAAGAAGCCCGGCGCCAGCAGCCGGCCGACATAGGCGCCGTAGGTCCGCGGATCGAACAGCATCAGCGGCAGCGTGCCGCGCGTGATCGTCAGCACGCCATTGCCGGCGCCGTAGCAGAAGGCGAAGGCCAGCGCTGCCATGGCGCTCGCGCCACCAAAGAGGCCGACCGCGAAGCAGAACGGCAGCACCAGGCAGGCGATCAGGTTGAGATCGAACGGGCTGGTCTTCGCGCCGAACAAGACTTCGCCGAGCCGCGCCAGCGACTGGCCGATGCCGCGGGTCGAGCCGATCCAGACCGCGACCGCAGCGGGCAGGCCGAGCCCGGCGAGGATGCCGATCATATGGGCGGACATGCCGGCATTGAGAACGCCGGCAAAGGTGACGATCAGCGCATAGAGCAGACCGGCGAAGCGCGTATCGGCCGGGCTGAGAGTGACGACGGGTTTCGCCGCAGCCGCGTCGGACGGGGGCCGCGCCAAGACGGCTGGCAGAGTCAGATGCAGCGGCAAGGTGAGCAGCGCGAAGCCGGCATAGGCGATGAGCGCACCGCGCCAGCCGAACTGCTCGGCGAGGGCATGGCCGAGCGGCCAGAACACGGTCGAGGCCAGGCCGCCGAGCAGAGTGATCTGGGCGATCGGCCGGCGCGCGGCGCTGCCGCCGATGCGGGCCAGGGCCGCGAAGGCGGCGTCGTATAGACTGAGCCGCATGGCGAGGCCGAGGCAAAGCCAGGCGGCGTAATAGGCCGCGATCGTGTGGGCGAAGGCGAGGCCAAGGCAGCCGGCGGCCGTCAGCAGCGAGCCCACGCACATCACGGCGCGGCCGCCATGGCGGTCGATCAGCCGGCCGACAGCTCCCGAGGTCAGCCCCATAACCAGGAGCCCGGCCGAGAGCCCGCCATGGATGATCGCCTGCGACCAGCCGAGCTCGCCCGCGATCAGCTCACCGAAGGCGCCGACCAGATAATAGGAGATGCCCCAGGAGATGAGCTGCGCCAACCCGAGGCAGAAGACGGTGCTGCGGGAGATCACCTTGCCGATCCGGCCGTCCATGGCTGTGGCAACGTCTGGTCGCCCGGACCGAGGCTGCGCTGCATCAGCACGGTGTCGACCCAGCGGCCGAGCTTGAAGCCGGCCGAGCGCAGAGTGCCGACCGGCTCGAAGCCGAAGCGGCGATGCAGGCCGATCGAACCGGTATTGCCGCTATCGCCGATCACCGCCAGCATCTGTCGCCAGGGCCCCGCCTCGCAGCGGCCGATCAAGCCCGAGAGCAGCGCCCCGCCGATGCCGCGGCCGGCCTGGCCCTGCGCGACATAGACCGAATCCTCGATCGTGTGGCGATAGGCCGGGCGGGGGCGATAGCTGCTGGCATAGCTGTAGCCGACGATTTGGCCGCCCAACTCGGCGGCGAGATAGGGCAGGCCGAGGCCGAGCACCGCCTGCCGGCGCGCCAGCATCTCCTCGACGCTCGGCGGCGTCTCCTCGAAGCTGGCGAGGCCGTGCAGGACATGATGGGTATAGATCGCCTGGATCGCGGCCATGTCCGCCTCCTGCGCATCGCGGACGAGGATGGGGGATGCCGCGTTGCCGGCGGTCACGGAAGTCGTCATCACTATCGTTCCGGCCCGGCCGGGCCGCCTTTCCGTCCTGTCGGGGCGCCCGGTCAGCGCCTCCTGCCGCGTTACACCGATGTCGGCGAGACGGTGCTCGTCGAGTTCGCGCAGGGTCCGCGATTGCTGATAGCGCGAATGCTGGGAGGCGCCGAGATAGTTTGCCGCCTCGCGCAGCAGCTGTCGTCCCGCATCCCAGATCCCGTTCATCGCTCGCGCCCTGTCACGGCCAGGCTCTTCCCGAACCGCCAAGGCACCTTGCGCTTTGCCGTCTCATAAATGAAGCTTCTCGAAGTTATGCAGAGCATGAGAAATTCTTTGAGATGCGCGACCTTCGCCTCGACCAGCTCGACAGCTTCCGCCAGGTGATCGCGCTCGGCAGCTTCTCGGCGGCGGCCGAGCGGCTGGGCCTGAGCCAGCCGGCGGTCAGCCTGCAGATCCGCGAGCTCGAACGCCGGCTCGGCGTGGTTCTGATCGAACGTGTGGGGCGTCGGGCGCAGCCGACCGCAGCGGGCACCGAGCTGCTCGATCATGCCGGCCGGATCGAGGCGGCGGCCGCGGCGGCGCAAGAGGCGATGGCGCGCCATGCCACCGGTGCGATGGGCCGCGTGCGGATCGGCACCGGCGCCACTGCCTGCATCTTCCTGCTGCCGCCGCTGCTGCGCGATTTGCGCCAGCGCCATCCGACGCTGGAGATCACTGTCAGCACCGGCAACACCTCCGACATCGTCAAGGCGATCGAGGACAACCAGATTGATATCGGCCTGGTCTCGCTGCCGGCCGCTGGCCGCAGCCTCGATGTGACGCCGCTGCTGGAAGACGAATTCGCCGTGATCGCCCCGCCGGGCATGGATCTGCCGGCGCGATTGACGCCGGAAGCGCTGGCGCGCCTGCCGGTGCTGCTGTTCGAACCGGGCGGCATCACCAGACGCATCGCCGATGAATGGTTCGCCCGCGCCGGCGTGACGCTGAAACCGGTTATGTCGCTCGGCAGTGTCGAGGCGATCAAGCGGCTGGTCGGCGCCGGCCTCGGCTGCGCTGTATTGCCCGGCATGGCGGTGCGCGGCGAGAGCGATGGATTGGTTGTCCGCTCTTTGTCGCCGCGGGTGCATCGCACGCTCGGCCTCGTCCTGCGCAAGGACAAGCCGCTGCATCGCGGCCTGCGCGAGACGCTGAAGGCGTTGCGGTCGCTGGGAACGCTCGGCTGAGCCTGCACTGCTGACAGGTCCGGTCAGGCGCGCGGTCCATCCCATCCGCCGTTCGCGCAGTGTCCATGATCTGCGAGCGGCGCTAAGCTTTTCGCCTGTCGCGGCGGAACATTTCGCCTGCTGTCGCGCTTCGTGGAGATGCCGGGTCGTCAGGTGCCATGATCGGGCACTGCCATCAGCGGGGGATCGTCATGATGAAAGCCGTTCTGCGAGGAGCCGCGCTGCTGCTCGGCCTCGGTCTCACCGCTCCCGGCTTCGCCTGCGAGCTGGACCGGCCGCTGAAGATGGCGGGGCTCGATTATGACTCCGCCGCCTTCCACGGCGCCGTCGCCAGCGCCATTGCCGAGAAGGGCTTCGGCTGCAAGGTCGAGCGCGTGCCGGGCGTGATCGCGCCGCTGGTCACCGGCCTCGGCCGCGGCGATGTCGACATCGTCATGGAGATCTGGCTGGCCAATCCGGTCGAGGCTTGGCTCAAGGAGTCGGCTGCCGGCAAGGTCGAGCCGCTGGGCACGACCTTCCCCGATGCGACCGAAGGCTGGTTCGTGCCGCGCTATCTGGTCTCCGGCGCCGACGCCAAGGCGCCCGAGCTGAAATCGGTGCAGGATCTCAAGCGCTACAAGGAGCTGTTCACCGACCCGGACGAGCCGGGCAAGGGGCGCTTCTACAATTGCGTCGCCGGCTGGGTCTGCGAGGGTATCAACAGCAAGAAGCTCGTCGCCTATGGGCTGTCCGGGGATTTCACCAATCTGCGCGGCGGCTCCGGCGAGGCGATCGTCGCTGCCATCGAATCCGCCCTGAAGCGCAAGCGGCCGGTCGTGTTCTATTATTGGGGGCCGAGCTGGCTGCTCGGCGCCTATGATCTGGTCAAGCTCGAGGAGCCGGCCTTCGACCAGGCGATCTGGGACGAGCTCAAGGCGAGCGATGCGCCCAAGCGCGCCAGCGCCTATCCGGTCAGCCGGGTCGTCATCGGCGCCAATGTCGAACTGGCGAAGAAGGCGCCGCAGCTCGCCGGCTTCTTCAGGAAGTACACCACGACGAGCGAGCTGACCTCGAAGATGCTGGCCGAAGCCCGCGAGAAGGGCGTCTCGCCCGAGCAGCAGGCGCTGGTCTTCCTGAAGACGCAGCCTGACGTCTGGAAGGCCTGGCTGCCGGCCGAGATCGCCAGCAAGGTCGCGTCCGGCCTGTGACACTCGATGGATTGCCGGATTTCGGCAAGGCTCTGCAGAAGCTGGTCAACCAGGGCGTCGATGCCGTCGTCACCGGCTATGGCAACGATCTCGACGGTTTCAGCAGGTCGCTGACCGCGCCGGTGCGCGGCGTCGAGGCTGCGCTGCTGCTCATCCCCGTGCCGGCCTTCGTCCTGGCGGTCGCTGCGAGTGCTTGGCTGGCGCGGCGCAGTGTCGGCTTTGCGCTCGCCATGGCGGTGCTGCCGCTGGTGCTCGCCGGCCTTGGCGTCTGGACCGAGGCGATGCAGACGCTGGCGCTCGTCATCGTCGCGGTGGTGCTGGTCGTGATTATCGGCCTGCCGCTTGGCATCGCAGCCGCACGCCTGCCGCGGCTGGGGCGGGTGCTCGCGCCGATCTACGACCTGATGCAGACCATTCCCAACTTCGTCTACCTGATCCCGGTGGCGATGCTGCTCGGGCTCGGGCGCGCGCCGGCGCTGCTCGCGACCCTGATCTACGCCCTGCCGCCCTTTGCTCGGCTGACCGAGCTCGGCCTGCGCGGCATCGATATCGGCATGGTCCACGCTGCCCGAGCGCTTGGGCTCGGGCCGTGGCAGACGCTCCGGCTCATCGAGTTGCCGCTGGCGCGTCCGGTGATCCTGCAGGGCCTCAACCAGGCGATCATGCTCTCGCTCGCCATGGTCGTCGTCGCCTCCATGATCGGCGCGAAGGGCTTGGGCGAGGTCGTACTGCTCGGCTTGCAGCGCGCTGATCCGGGCCTCGGCTTTGTCGGCGGGCTCGCGGTCGTGGCGCTGGCGATCCTGCTCGACCGCATGGCCCAGGCGATCCTCAGGCAGCGGCGGCCGCCGGAATGAGCTGCTGACGGATTCGGTCAGGGCGGTCGGTTGCGCCGCATCCGCCGCTTGGGCAGGGTGCCGCCCGACATCGATGGAGGGCCTGCCATGTACGGACTGATCGGGAAAATGCGGGCCAAGCCCGGCGAGCGCGAGGCACTGATCGGCTATATCCTCGGGAGCAGCGGCGAGATGCCGGGCTGCCTGAGCTACATCGTCGCCCGTGATCCCGACGATGCCGACGCGATCTGGGTGACCGAGGTCTGGGACAAGGAGGAGAGCCACAAGGCCTCGCTCGCTCTGCCGGCGGTGCAGGCGGCGATAGCCAAGGCCAGGCCGATCATCGCCGGCTTCGACAGCCACGTCGTCACGCAGCCGGTTGGCGGGTTTGGGTTGGCGAAGGGCTGAACTATTCCCGTCATGGTCGGGCTTGGTGTTCAAGACGCGAATGCTCGCCACAAGGGCGAGCATGACGGCTTGCGTTCGCAATGACGGTATGCCTTTCGCTCCCGGGGCCTAGCGTCTAAGACCCTCGCGACCGAGCCGCGAGCCTGCCATGACCCAATCCGCCCTGAGCAAACTCACCATCCTGCCGACGACGGCGGCCCTGACCGGCCGGGTGATGCCGCCCGGCTCGAAGTCGATCACCAACCGGGCGCTGCTGGTCGCGGCGCTGGCGAAGGGCACCAGCCGGCTCAGCGGCGCCCTGAAGAGCGACGACACCCGCTATATGGCGCAGGCGTTGCGCGACATGGGCGTCGCGATCGAAGAGCCCGACGCGACCAGCTTCATCGTCACCAGCGATGGCCGGCTCAAGGCGCCGGCCAAGCCGCTTTTCCTCGGCAATGCCGGTACCGCGACCCGCTTCCTGACTGCGGCGGCAGCGCTGGTCGACGGCACGGTCGTCGTCGACGGCGACGAGCACATGCGCAAGCGGCCGATCCTGCCGCTGGTCGAGGCGCTCACCCGGCTCGGCGTTGCGATCAACGCGCCGAGCGGCTGCCCGCCGGTGATCATCCAGGGGCAGGGCGGTTTCGAGGGCGGGCTGGTCGAAGTCGATGGCGGGCTCTCCAGTCAGTACGTCTCGGCCCTGCTCATGGCCGGCGCCTGCGCACGCAATCCGGTCGATGTTGTATTGACCGGCCAGGAGATCGGCGCGCGTGGCTATGTCGACCTGACGCTGGCGACGATGCGCGCCTTCGGCGCCGAGGTCTCCGAGCCGGCGAGCGGCGGCTGGCGGATCGCGCCGACTGGCTATGTCGCGACCGACTACCTGATCGAGCCGGACGCCTCTGCCGCGACCTATCTCTGGGCGGCGGAGGTGCTGACCGGCGGCGCGATCGATCTCGGCGTGCCGGCGTCCGCCTTCACCCAGCCTGACGCCAAGGCACATGAGCTGATCGCCGCATTCCCGAACCTTCCGGCTGAGATCGACGGCTCGCAGATGCAGGACGCGGTGCCGACGCTCGCCCTGCTCGCCGCCTTCAACCGGACGCCGGTGCGCTTCACCGGCATCGCCAATCTGCGCGTCAAGGAATGCGACCGTGTCGCGGCGCTGTCGCAGGGCCTGTCGCGGATCAGGCCGGGGCTCGGCGTGGAGGAGGGCGACGATCTGCTGGTTGCCTCCGATCCGGCGCTGGCCGGCCAGACGTTGGCGGCCGAGATCGACACCTTCGCCGATCACCGCATCGCCATGAGCTTCGCGCTGGCGGGCTTGAAGATCGGCGGCGTCACCATCCTCGATCCCGCCTGCGTAGCGAAGACCTATCCCGACTACTGGCGTGCGCTCGGCTCGCTCGGCGTGCGCTTCGAAGGCGAGGTTCCGTAACGGCCTTCACCGGCTGCCGATCAGCGGTGGAGGTCCTTGATATTGGCTCCGCTGCGATGGTCCGCGACGCGTCGCTCGGCGACGGCATCGGCCGAACGCCAGAGATAGGCGGCTGCGCCGGCAAGGCCGAGCCAGATGCCGGCGCCGCCCGGGCTGATCACGCCGAGAGCCAGGCGGATCAGCGGGTCGATGACGGCAGGGCCCGTCGCCGCGCCGGGGCTCGTCCCGAGCATCTCGGGGAGCTTGGCCAGCAGCTTCGGCAGCACCTCCATCTGGCTCTCGCCGAGACCGAGTGCCGCCAGTATGCCGCTGCCGATCGCGACGCGCTTCGAGCGATCGGTCTCGCCGATGGTGACCGAGCCAAGCTCGCGAAGCGTCTGCTGGGTGGCGGTGATCCGCTCGACCGGCAGCGCTCGTGGCGCCGCGGCCGTCAGCGTCGGCCACTGGGCGGCATCGAATACGCCGGTGGGAAGCAGGCCCGCATCCTTCTGGAAGGCCAGCAACGCCTGTTCCGTCAGCGGCCCGAACTCGCCATCGAGCGGGCCGGGGGGATAGCCCTTCTGCGCCAGCGCCTCCTGCAGCGCCAGGACAGCGGCGCCCTGGGGGCCACCACGGAACAGGGCGCCGGTCGAGATCGGACCGGTCATCGCCGCGCCGGTGCTGGCGACCGCCTGCGAAGCGGCGCGGATCGCAGCCAGGAACTGGCGGCCATAGGCCGCGATCTGGTTGGCGCGATCGGTGCCGTTGACGATGCGCCGCGCATTGAACCAGTCCTCGACGCCCGGTCCGAAATAATCGCCGAGCTTCTTGCCGGTGAACCAGCCTCCGCTCATGCCGCTGAACATGATCGCCGCCGCGAGCCCGGGATCCAATGCGAGATCGGGCTGGTTGACGAAATCGCGGCCGAACAGTTGCGTCGCCTTGGCGTAATTGTTCTTCCAGGTGAGCTGGACATAGCCGCGACCGTAATAGGTCTGGCCGGACTGGGGATCGGGGCTGCCATAGCTGCGGCCGCGGCCACGCCCGAATTCGCGGATCGGCTGCATGGTGAAGGCCGTCTCGTGATAGGCCGTCGCCAGCATATAGGCGAGCCAGCGCGGATCGCCGGTCGGCATGCGCTGTTCCCACTCGTCGAGGATGGCGCGCAGGCCCCGTTCCTGGCTCGTCTGCAGGCGTCCGCCGAACGGCGCCCGGCGCGCTTCGGCCAGAAAAATGCTGCGATCCAGCATGACGAAGTCTCCTCCGGACGCGGCAGGCGGGGGCATCGTGGAACGGATGACCGGTGGCGGCTGCTCACCGGCCCAGATTGGCGGCGTTACGGTAGTCCTGCAGGCGATACTCGTTGATCTGGCCGCCGCTGCGATAGGCGAGCAAGCCGCCCAGCGCGACCAGCAGCCAGGTCGCGGAACCCTGGCCGCCGATCAGCGCCGGGATCAGGTCAAGCAGCGGGCCGACGAGGCCGGGCGAGGGCGCAGTGCCCGCCGGACCCGGCACCATCGAAATCGGCTTCGCCAGCGGCGTCAGCTTGTCCATCAGATCGAATGTGAGCTTCGGGATCTGGGTCGCGGCGGCAGGCAGGTCCCTGCCCAGCAGAGCGCGGACCTCGTTCTGCAACTCGAAGAGCCTGGTCGGGGCCAGGTTGGCGTCGCCGGTCTGCAGCGGCAGGACGGTTTTCTGGACGAGGGCGACGAGCTTCTCCGATGTCAGGTTCAGGACATTGGGTGCGATGTTGTTCACACCCTTCAATCCCTCCTGGAGCGTGGCCTCGACCTCTCGCTGCAATCTGATCGCGTTGTCGACGAACTGGGACGGAGAGGCGACGCCGGTGGCGACCTTCAGCCCGCCGACCATGCGTTCGACGATGTCGGTCTGCCTGTCGGTGAAGCCGAGCGCACCGAGCAGGCCGGTCCCGATGCCCACTTTCCGCAGCCAGTCGGCCGTGGCGACGGTTCGCGAGCCGGTTTCGCGCAGCTTGTCGAGATCCGCGCCATTGCGTTGCGGCCCGAGCGGCCTGGCCGTGGCCGTCGAGAGCTTCGCCCATTCCGCGCTGCCGACCTGACCTGTCGCGGGCAGGCCATTCTCGGCCTGGAAGGCCAGGACGGCAGCGAAGGTCAGCGGCCCGAAGATGCCGTCGGTCGCGCCCAAATGGTAGTTCAGCTTCGTGAGTTGGGTCTGGAGCGCCTCGACATTGGCGCCGCGCGCGCCCATCCCGATCATGGCGTCGGCGGGCATGGGCTCGGGTTCGGGCCAGTCCAGCGGATCGAAGCTGTCCGGCAAGCCGCCGGAGAGATGGAGTGGCGCCTGATCGGGCGCGATGTCGAGGATCGTCGGCAGGGAGGTGGAGCTGGGCAGCGGCGCGGTCTTGACCGGCCAGCGGATGGCGACGATGTCGCCCGCCGCGTAGTTCTGCTCCTTTGCGGCATCGTCCTGATTGCCGCCGAGGAGACGGACGCGGCCGTTCGCCATGGAGACGAAGAAGCCGACATGCCCCGACGCACCCGCCGTCTGCGGCTTCAGCACGATGACGCAGCCCGGGGTGGGCGTGGACAGCTTTTCCCCGAAGGTCTTGTAGCTGGAGGCGAGCAGACTGCTGGTCGGCGCATAGCCCGATAATTCGAGGCAGGCTCCGACGAAGGCGGCGCACCAGGGCACATCGTCGCTACGGGCCGTCCCGGTGACGAGGCGGTACATTTCGCTGATGCGCGGATCGCTGGCAGCGCCAGGAACCTCGGCAAGGCGCTCGGCTACGAAATATTCGGCGACCGCCATCCAGGGAGTGTTCATGGCAATCTCTCGCATTACGCAAGGGCATAGCGAGGAAGAATTGATCATGCCGTTGGGGAATACAAGTAAAATTACGTGTATGTTTCGCCTGTGGGTTGTGGCGCGACGGGCGTGCGATCATCATTGCGAGTTGCGCCCGCCTTACACGCATCGTTGCCGGTATCGCGTCGACGGCAGCCCGGAAAGACACACATGCCTCGTCCCTCGTGCCTGCTGCTCCTTCAGCAACAGCATGGTTCTGGCGGCGCGTGAAGCGCTCGTTACAGAACCCTGGGTCGAGGTCGACAGGCCTGAGAGCCATCCTCGCCACGCCGGCTATCGCGTCCGGCGTCACCCCGTAGCTTCCCGGAACAAGGCATCGGCCGCCGCCTCGGTGAGGGGGACTGGATTGCCGCCAGCGGTCGGATCGACGATCGCCATCTTCGCCAGCCTGCCATAGTCGAGCCCGCTTACGCCGAAGGCTGCGAGCGTATCCGGCACGCCGAGATCGCGGCGCAAGGCAATGATCCAGTCGAAGAAGGAGTCGAAGCTCGGCTCCAGCCCGAGATAGGCGGCGAGCCTTGCGATCTTTTCCTCGATCGCCGGACGGTTGAAGGCGAGGACATAGGGCATGAACACGGCGTTGGTCATGCCGTGATGGGTGTGGTGCACCGAGCCGATCGGGTGCGACAGCGCGTGGATAGCGCCGAGCCCCTTCTGGAAGGCGGTCGCGCCCATGGCGGCGGCGGCCATCATCTGGGCCCGCGCTTCGATATCGGCGCCGTCGGCGACCGCGCGGGGCAGGAAGACCTTGCAGAGCCGGATGCCTTCGACCGCGATCCCGTCCGCCAGGGGGTGGAAGCCCGGCGCGCAATAGGCTTCGAGGCAATGCGCCAGCGCATCCATGCCGGCGCCGACCGTGACCTTGGCCGGCAGCCCGACGGTAAGCTCGGGATCGCAGATCACGATCTGCGGCATCATCCTGGGGTGGAAGATCACCTTCTTGGTCTGCGTCGTCTCGTCGGTGATGACGCCGGCGCGACCGACCTCGGAGCCGGTGCCGGCCGTGGTCGGGACGGCGATGATCGGAGCGATGCCGGCCGGGTCGGCCCGCGTCCACCAGTCGCCGATATCCTCGAAATCCCACATCGGCCGGCTTTGCCCGGCCATGAAGGCGACGACCTTGCCGCAATCCAGCGCCGAGCCGCCGCCGAAGGCGATGACGCCGTCGCTGTCGCTGTCCCGGAACACCTTCAGCCCGTCCTCGACATTCGCGGCGACCGGATTGGCCCGGACGCGGTCGAACAACGTGACCTTCAGCCCTGCGGCGTTGAGGAGCGCCATGGCGTCTTTGATCATCGGCAAGCCGGACAGGCCGGAATCGGTGACGAGCAGCGGACGCTCGATGCCGGCGGCGGCGCAGGCCTGAGCGAGCTCGCCGATGCGCCCGGGGCCGAAGCGGACCGCGGTGGGATAATTCCAGTTGGCCTTCAGCGTCACGGGTCGCCTCGTTCAGAATGCAGTGCGGAGATGGAAGGATTTCGGACGGGTCAGCGTCTCGTAGCCGATGCGGGAGAGGCTCGCGCCGCGGCCGGTATCCTTGACGCCGGTCCAGGCCAAGGCTGGGTCGAGATAGTCGCAGCGGTTCATGAAGACCGTGCCGGTCTCGATCTCGGCGCCGAGGCGCGCGGCTGCGGCCGGATCTTGCGTCCAGAGCGAGGCGGTCAGCCCATAGGGGCTGTCGTTCATCAGCGCGACGGCTTCAGCATCGTCGGCGATCGCCATGATGCCGACGGTCGGCGCGAAGCTTTCCTCGCGCATCAGGCCCATCTGGTGATTCACGTCGACCACGACCTGCGGCGCCATATAGGGCGTGCCCGAGCGATCGCGCGGGAACAGGCCGGGGTCGACCAGCGCTTTGGCGCCGGCGCGTACGGCCTCCGCGACCTGGCCTCGGGCGAACGCGGCAGCCTCCGCCTTCACCATCGGGCCCAAGGTCGTGGCTTCGTCGAGCGGGTCGCCGAGGACATAGCTCTTCGTCAATTCGACGAAGCCCTCGACGAATTTCGGGTAGAGGTCGCGATGGACATAGATGCGCTCGATGCCGCAGCAGGACTGGCCGGAGTTGAAGAAGGCGCCGTCGACGAGGTTCTCGACCGTCTGCGCGAGGTCGGCATCGGCCCGGACATAGGCGGGGTCCTTGCCGCCAAGCTCGAGCCCGAGGCCGACGAACGTGCCGCTCGCCGCCGCCTCCATCGCCTTGCCGCCGGCGACCGAGCCGGTGAAGTTGACTTGGTCGACATGGCGGCCGGCAATGATCCGGCCGGTTTGCGCATGGCTGAGCCCGAGGTTCTGGAACAGCCCGGCCGGGAGCCCGGCGGCGGCAGCAGCCTTCTGGAAGCGCTCGCCGACGAGCAGCGTCTGGGCGGCGTGCTTGAGGATGACGGCATTGCCCGCCATCAGCGCCGGTACGACCGTGTTGACCGCGGTGAGGTAAGGGTAGTTCCAGGGCGCGACGACCATGACCACGCCGAGCGGCTCGCGCGCGATCCAGCGCTCGAACTTGTCCTTGGGCTCGGGCCGCAATGGCGCGAGCGCGCTCTCGGCGATCCCGATCATATGGCGGGCGCGCTCCTCGAAGCCGCGCAACTCGCCGGCGCCGTAACGCACCGGCCGGCCCATCTGCCAGGCGAGCTCGGGAACGATCTCGTCCTTCATCGCCAGCATCGCATCGACGAAGGCGGAGCAAAATTCGGCGCGGCGGGCGATGTCGAGCCGGCGCCAAGCGCGCTGGGCGTCGCGGGCCGCTGCCAGCGCCGCTGTGATCGCGGCTTCGCTCGCGACCTCCCTCTCGGCATAGACACGCCCATCCACGGGCGACACGCAGCGCAATACGTCAGTCATTGTCGGGCTATCCGTCTCAGTAGCGTTCGAAGCCGCGCTTCAGTTCCCAGTCGGTGATGCGGCGGTCGTATTCGAGCTGCTCCCAGCGTGCGGTGTGGACGTAGTGGTCGACCACGTGATCGCCCAGAGCAGCCCGCAGCATCGCTGAGCCGTTGAGGGTTTCCGTCGCCTCGCGCAGGGTGTTCGGAATCTGGCGCAATTCCGCCCCGCCATAGGCGTCGCCGACGAAGGCCGGCTCCAGCTCCAGCTTCTGCTCGATGCCGGAGAGGCCGGCGGCGATCAGCGCGGCAAAGGCGAGATAGGGGTTGAGGTCGGAGCCGCCGATCCGGCACTCGATGCGGATGGCCTTGCTGCCGGCGCCGCAGAGGCGGAAGCCCGCGGTGCGGTTATCGTCGCTCCAGACGGCGCGCGTCGGCGCGAAGGTGCCGACCTGCTGGAAGCGCTTGTAGGAGTTGATGTAGGGCGCGAGGAAATAGGTGATCTCGCGCGCATGGGCGAGCTGTCCGGCCACGTACTGGCGCATCAGCTCCGACATGCCGCGCTCGCCATTCGGGTCGGCGAAGAGCGATCTCTCTCCCTGCGCGTCCCAGAGCGAGGCGTGGACATGGCTGGAGGAGCCGGCAAGGTCGTAGCGCCATTTCGACATGAAGGTGACGGCCTTGCCCTGGGCATGGGCGATCTCCTTGATGCCGTTCTTGATCACGACATGGCGGTCGGCCATGTCGAGCGCGTCGGCATAGCGGACATTGATCTCGGCCTGGCCCGGCCCCCATTCGCCCTTGGAGTTCTCGACCGGTATGCCGCTGTCGTGCAGCCCGTTGCGGATCGCCCGCATCACCGGCTCTTCCTTGGTGGTCTGGAAGATGTGGTAGTCCTCGATGTAGTAGCCGGCCGTTTTCGGCTCGCGATAGCCCTTGGCGTGGATCGCCTCATAGCTCTCGTCGAACAGATAGAATTCGAGCTCCGTGGCGAAATAGGCCTTCATGCCCATGGCCTGCAGGCGGGCTAGCTGCTTCTTCAGCAAGCCGCGCGGCGCGTGCGGCACGTCCTCATGGCTGTGATGGTCGAGCACATCGGCGATGACCAGCGCCGTGCCGGGCAACCAGGAGATCCGCCGCAGCGTCGCCATGTCCGGCTTCAGGACGAAATCGCCATAGCCCTTCGACCAGTTGGCGGCGGCGTAACCGGGCACCGGTTCCATATCGATGTCGTTTGCCAGCAAATAATTGCAGGCATGGGTTTCGTCATGGGCGGTCGCGACGAAATGCTCGGCATGGAAGCGCTTGCCGATCAATTGCCCGGCCATGTCGACCATGGCGATGATCACGGTATCGATCTCCCCGGCCGCCACCGCGGTCTTCAGGGCCTCGAAGGAGAAGGCTTCAGGCATGGACATCCCTGAGGGCTCAAGTGGCTGATCGACGAGTGTCGAGCGAGCAAGAGAATGCCAGTTGGCCTAGTCTTGCAACTGCCCCGCCAAGCACTTGGACCGGCGCGAGAGCAGATTCGCGACCGGGAGCAGAAGGACCGACAAACCCATCCCCATTGTTGCGGCGCCGGTGATGCCGGGCTGTCGAAGCCGGCTCATAGCAACAGGGCTACGTGGCCGTTGCCGGTTCTGGTATATGGTGCGGCTTGCAGCGAAGGCCCGAGCTTGCCAGGCGAGCCCTGTGACGGCAATCTCCGCCCAGCCAAGACGTTCAGCAGATGTATGCCGGAGCCATCACTCGTCGGGCAGCAGGACATGGGAAGTCCAGGAACATGATCATCGACGACAGCAATGCCGATGCCCGCAAGAAGCACGAGATCGCCCTGCTCGGGCGCCCGGCGGGCCTTCTCAACCGCCGCTCCTTTCTGGCCGGCTCGGCCGCCGGTCTGGGCGCGCTCGCGCTCGGCGGTTGCACCACTGACGGCATGAGCCTCGCCGAGGCGCAGAAGCTCTACGGCCCGGTGCCGGAGGAGAAGTTCCCGATCCCGGCGATCGACGTCACCCATGTCGATCCGAAATATTTCCGCAAGACGGTCGCCTACAACACCAAGGAAGCAGCGGGCACGATCATCGTCGATCCCGGCAATTACTATGTCTACCGCGTCGAAGGGGACGGGAGCGCGACACGCTACGGCGCCAATGTCGGCCGCGACGGCTTCCGCTGGAATGGCGACGCCTATGTCGGGCGCAAGTCCGAATGGGCGACCTGGACGCCGCCCAAGGAGATGATCAAGCGCCAGCCCGAGGCGGCCAAATACGCCCGCGGCATGCCCGGCGGTCTCGACAATCCGCTCGGCGCGCGCACGCTCCATCTCTATCAGAACGGCGCCTACACGCTCTACACGATCTACGCCTCGCTCGACGCGGAATCGATCGGAAACGGCATCACCAGCGGCTGCATCGGCCTGCTCACGCAGGATATGATCCACCTGTACAACAATACGCCGGTCAAGACGAAGGTGGTCGTGCTGCCGGCATAGCGATCTGAGGGCCGCCGCTAGGTTTGCGGGAGGCGCGCCCTGAGGACCTGTCCGGTCTCGGATTCGGTCAGCAGCAGAGTCTTATCATCGGGCAGGAGCACCGCATTCGTCACCGTCCGCCCGGCGCAGGAGAGCACGCGGTAGAGCGGCACGCCGAGCGGCGATAGGATCCAGGCGCAGCCATGGCCGGGATCGCAGACGATCAGGCGGCCCTGGCCATCGACGACTAGCCCGTCAGGTCCGGACAGACCGCCGGGTAGTTGGGCGAAGACCTGGGTCTTGCCGGCCTGGGCGTTGGGGTCGAGCGGCACCCGCCAGATCTGGGCGGCGCGGGTCAGCGCCAGGAAGGCGTGGGTTCCCTCCCGCGAAACGGCGACGCCGTTCGGGCTCGCTGCGTTGCCGATGATCCGGTCGAGCCGGCCATCCGGCCAGAGCCGGTACAGCCGGCCGCTGGGGTCCTGCATGCCGGTCTGGCCCTGGTCGGTGAACAGGATCGAGCCATCGGGCAGGAGCTGGAGGTCGTTCAGTCCCTTGAAGCCTTCGCTGTTGACCGCCCCGAGGATGGTCTCGACCGCGCCGCTCACGGGATCGATCGAGAGCAGGCCGCGGCGGTAATCGGCCACGATCAGCCGCCCGTGCGGCGCGACCTTCATGCCGTTCGGCCAGCCGTCATAGGTGACGACCAGACGCCATTGCCCGGCCGGGTCGATCGCGAAGATCCGCCCGAACGGGATATCGACGACATGGAGCGTGCCGTCGGGACCCAGGCACGGCCCCTCCAGGAAGGAATCGATCGCTTGCCCGCCCTTGTTGGCGATGCTCCAGGCGCTCGCGCGCCGATCCCGGAACGCCTCGGGCAGACTGGTAAAGACCTCCGTCTCGATCGGCTGCGGCGGTGCGAACCAGCTCATCGGTCAACTCCCTGGAAATCGGCGAGGCATCAGAGAGCTATTGCACCTGCGCCGCGCGGACGACATCGCCCCAGCTCTTGAGTTCGCTCGCGATGAACCGGGTGAAATCATCGGGCGAGCCCGGCTGCAGGAAGCCGCCCTGCTCGGTGATGCGCTTGGCGACGGCGGGGTTGCGCGTCGCCTGGACGGCGAGCTCGTTGAGCCGGGCGACGATCGGCTCGGGAGTCCCGGCCGGGGCGAGCAGGCCGAACCATTGCGAGGAGACGAAGTCCTTGACGCCGGCCTCGATCAGGGTCGGCACCTGCGCCGCGATCGGCAGGCGCTCGGCCCCCGTTGTCGCGATCAGCCTGAGCTGCCCGCCCTCGATGAAGGAGAGCGCGGTCGGCGCGGCCGTGAACAGCATCTGGATCTGCCCG
This sequence comes from Allobosea sp. NPDC003192, assembly GCF_050275675.1. Taxonomy (NCBI): domain Bacteria; kingdom Pseudomonadati; phylum Pseudomonadota; class Alphaproteobacteria; order Hyphomicrobiales; family Alloboseaceae; genus Allobosea; species Allobosea sp. NPDC003192. The sequence continues at coordinate 33,290 of NZ_JBNNPK010000031.1, read as the reverse complement.
GCGACGACGTCCTGGAGTGCGGCGGCGGCGCCGCGATAGGGCACATGCTGCAGGCTCGCGCCGGTCTTCAGCCGGAACTGCTCGCCCTGGAGATGCGGGACGGTGCCGACGCCGCCCGAGCCGAAATTCAGCTTGCCGGGGTTGCCCTTGGCATAGGCGATCAGTTCGGCGACGGTCTTGGCCGGTACGCTCGGATGCACGACGAGGACCGAGGGGAAGGTCGCGATCAGGCAGACCGGCCTGAACATCCTGAGGGGATCGATCCCGGCCGCTGGCGTCAGCGTCGGCGTCACCGCCATGGTGGAATCGCCGAGCAGCACCGTGTAGCCGTCGGGCTTGGCCGCCGCGACGTCCTTCATGCCGATGCCGCCCGCCGCGCCGGTCTTGTTCTCGACGAAGAAGCGATGGCCGCCAGTCTGCTCGCCCATCGCCTCGGCGATAAGCCTCCCGACGAAATCGGTGGTGCCGCCAGCAGCGTAGGGCACCACCATCCGGATATTGGCCGACGGATAGGTCTGTGCCAGCGCCGGGCCGGACAGCCGGCCGAGCCCGAGCGAGGCGGCGGAAGCCCCGAGCGAAACGTACAGGAACGAGCGGCGATCGAGATGCGTCATGATTGTCTCCCCCGAGATCGATCTTGGCTATTGGTCTGATGGTGATGATTGCGCGGCTTGCGCTTCGGGCAGCCGGCGCTCCGGCGCGCCGCGATAGGCCCAGAGCCATTCGCGCGGCAGCGGCCCCTTGTTGCGGTCGGGCTGCTGCAACTGCTCCCAGGCATGAGCGAGGATGCCGACCGAGCGCGAGAGCACGAACAGGCCGCGCGTCAGCGGCGGCGGGAAGCCGAGCTCGCCATAGATGACGGCAGTGGCGCCATCGATGTTGAGCGGGATGCGCTTGCCCTTGGCTCGCGCAACGGCGGCCTCGACCGCCTCGGCGATATCCGCAAACCGTCCTCCCACGGTGCCCGCACGGGCCGCTTCGCGCACCAGCGCCAGCAGTCGCGGCGCGCGCGGGTCGAGCGGGTGGAAGCGGTGGCCGAGGCCCGGCACATAGCCGCTCTCGGCGAAGAATCGAGTGACGCGGTCCTCGACAGCCTCTTCGAGCGATTGGCCCGCATCCATCGCTGCGGCGATGTCGCCGAAAAATTCCACCGCCTGCTCGCCGGCGCCGCCATGAACATCGCCGAGCACGTTGATGGCCGAGGCCATGGCGCTGTTGATGCCGACGCCGCAGGTGGCGGCCATGCGGGCGATCGCGATCGAGGGCGCCTGCGGGCCGTGATCGACCGCCGCTCCGAGCGCCGCGCCGAGCAGCTCGGCCTGGGCTTCGCTCGGCAGTTCGCCACGCAGCATCAGCCAGATCATCGCCGGGAAGCTGATCCGGCCGATCAGGTCCTCGATCGGGTACCCGCGCAGGCGGATCAGGCCGGGCCGCATCTCGATGATCCCGGTCGACCACCACTCCTCGCCGCGCTCGCGGCCCTGCTTGCGCTCGCCCTCGCTCATGCCTGCCTCCTCGTGCCGCGCTGCCGGCGCGCTTCCGCCAGGATTTCTTCGCTGTGCTCGCCCAGCTTGGGCGGCGGCTGCGTCGGCCGAGGCGCTTCGCCGTCGACCAGGAAGCCGCCGCGGATCACCGTCAGCGGGCCGGTTCCCGCGCCGGTCTCGAAGCGGGTGGTCATGTTGCGGGAGGTCACCTGCGTCTCCTGCAGGACCTGGGGGATCGTCAGGACACGCCCGGCCGGCACGCCGGCCCGGTTGAGGCGATCCTCCCAGTCCGCGGCCGGCGCCGCGGCGAGCGCCGCCTCGATCAGCCCCTTCAGCTCGCTGCGATGGCGCTTGCGGGCCTCGCGCTCGCTGAAGCGCGCATCGCCCGCGAGCTCGGGCCGCCCGATGACGCCGCAGAGCGTGACGAACTGTTCCTGCTTGTTGGCGGCGATGTTGAGCAGCCCTTCGCCGGTCTCAAAGGCGCCGGAGGGGGCCGCCGTCATGTTCTCGTTGCCCATCGCCTTCGGCTCGACGCCGGCCGTCAGATAGTTCGACACCGGCCAGCCGAGGGCGCTGAGCGTGCATTCGAGCATGGAGACGTCGAGGAAGGCGCCTTCGCCGGTGCTGGCGCGGCGCAGCAGCGCGGAGACCACCGCGAAGGCGCCGAACAGGCCGCCGAGCGTGTCGCAGACGGGGTAGCCGACCCGCAAGGGGGCGGTCTCGGGCGTGCCGGTAATGCTCATCACCCCGGAAAGGCCCTGGATGATCTGGTCATAGGCGGGGTTGTCCCGCATCGGCCCGGTCTGGCCGAAGCCTGAGATGGCGCAATAGACCAGGCCCGGCCGGATGGAGCGCAGGCTCTCGTAGCCGAGCCCGAGGCGATCCATCACGCCCGGCCGGAAGTTCTCGACGAGCGCGTCGGCCGTGGCGAGGAGATCGCGGAACTGTGCCCGGCCGTCCTCGCTCTTGAGGTCGACGACGACGGAGCGCTTGCCGGCGTTCTGGGCCAGGAAGGAGGCACCCATCGCTGCCTTGTTGAGTTCCGGCGAGCCGCCGAGCTGGCGGGCGAGGTCGCCGCCATTGGGCGCCTCGACCTTGATCACGTCGGCCCCGAGCAGAGCGAGCTGATAGCCGCAGTAGGGGCCGGCCAGCACATTGGTGAGATCGAGGATACGCAGGCCTTGAAGGAGTTGGGTCATCTTCTGTCTCGCTTGTCAGGCGTCGCCGGGGACATGCTCGGGACGCGGCCCGCGCCAGGCCTGGATCAGCTGGTAGAGGCGCGGGCCGAACAGCGCCGCGAAGGCGAGCGCCAGCAGCGCAGCGGAGAGCGGCTGGGTGAACAGCACCGTCCAGTCGCCGCCCGAGATCGTCATCGCCCGGCGGAATTCGGTCTCGGCCATCGGCCCGAGGATCATCCCGATCACGACCGGCGCAGTCGGGAAGTCGAAGCGGCGCATCAGGAAGCCGACGCCGCCGAGGACGTAGAGCAGGATGAGGTCGATCGGCGATTGCGAGATGCCGTAGGTGCCGACCGTCGCGAAGACCAGGATGCCGGCATAGAGCAGCGGCGCCGGGATCTTCAGGATGCGGACCCAGAGCCCGACCAGCGGCAGGTTGAGGACGACGAGCAGGACATTGGCGACGTAGAGGCTGGCGATCAGGCCCCAGACCAGCGCCGGCTGGGTGTCGAGCAGCAGCGGGCCGGGCTGGATGCCGTAGCTCTGGAAGGCCGAGAGCATGATCGCGGCGGTCGCCGAGGTCGGCAGGCCGAGCGTCAGCATCGGCACGAGGACGCCGGCGGCGGAGGCGTTGTTGGCGGCTTCGGGGCCGGCGACGCCCTCGATGGCGCCGACCGTGCCGAACTCCTCCGGCTTCTTCGACAGCCGCCTCTCCAGGACATAGGACAGGAAGGTCGGGATTTCCGCCCCGCCGGCCGGCATGGCCCCGATCGGGAAGCCGATCGCGGTGCCGCGCAGCCAGGGCTTCCAGGAGCGCGACCATTCCTCGCGGGTCATGTAGAGCGAGCCGCGCAGGGGCACGATCTCGTCCTTGCCGGCATGGCGGCGGGCGGCGACGTAGAGCGTCTCGCCGACCGCGAACAGGCCGACTGCGACGACGATGACATTGGTGCCGTCCAGCAGTTCGGTCAGGCCGAAGGTGAAGCGCGGCTGCCCGGTCTGCAGGTCGATGCCGATCATGCCGAGATAGAAGCCGAGGAACAGGCTGGCGAGGCCGCGGACGGCGGAGGAGCCGAGCACGGCAGAGACCGTGACGAAGGCGAGCACCATCAGCGAAAAATATTCGGCCGGGCCGAACAGCAGGGCCAGGCTGACAACGACCGGCGCCAGGAAGGTGACGCCCATGGTGCCGATCGTGCCGGCGACGAAGGAGCCGATCGCCGAGGTCGCGAGCGCCGCGCCGGCCCGGCCGGAGCGAGCCATCTTGTTGCCTTCGAGGGCAGTGACGATCGTCGCGCTCTCGCCCGGCGTGTTGAGCAGGATCGAGGTGGTCGAGCCGCCATACATCGCGCCGTAATAGATGCCGGCGAAGAGGATGAAGGCCGCCTCCGGGGCAACCTGGAAGGTGATCGGCAGCAGCAGCGCGATGGTCAGCGCCGGTCCTAGGCCCGGCAGCACGCCGATGGCGGTGCCGAGCGTGGTGCCGACGAGGCACCAGAGCAGGTTGTTCGGCGAGAAGGCGACCGCAAAGCCGTGTCCGAGCTGGGCGAGCGTGTCCATCTCAGCCCCCCAGCAGGTTTTCGATGAGGCCGGCGCCGATATTGACGCCGAGTGCCCTGGCGAAGCCGAAATAGGCGGCGAGCGCGAGGACGAGCCCGATCACTGCATCCCGCAGCGGCCGCCGGCTGCCGAAGCCATGGGCGACGAGCACGAACATCACTATTGAGGCGGCCGAGAAGCCGAGCGGGCCAATCAGCGCGACATTGGCGACGAGCCCCGCGGCGACGAAGGCGACCGCCTTCCAGTCGAGCTCGACCTCCTTCTCATCGGCCGGCTGCCAGCCGCCACGGGCCGCCTGCACCAGGAGCAGGACAGCGAAGACCGCAAGGCCCGCGCTGGTGATGTAGGGGAAGACCCGCGGGCCGACCTGGGCATACATCGGCGAGACCGGGATCGAGAGCGTCTGCCAGAGGGTGAGCCCGGAAAAGAGCAGCAGCCCGAGCCCGATCAGGGCTTCTGCCGGGGCAAGGCGCGCGTGCGGGGGCTGCCGCGAATAAGCGTCAGTCATCACGGATGTCCTTGAGTGAGATTGTCGGGGAGGTGGGCCCCGGCGCGATCAGGCGGCCAGGCCGAGATCTCTGAGGATCGCCTCGATGCGCGCCGTCTCTTCCTGGAGGAAGCCGGCATAGGCTTCGCCGGTGAGCAGGATCGGGGTCCAGTCGCGCTTCCTGACCTCGTCGAGCCAGGCCGGGCTGCCGGCCATCTTCTCGATCAGCGTGATCATCGCCGCCCGCTGGTCGGCGCTGACGTTCGGCGGGGCGAAGACGCCGCGCCAGTTGAAGAGCTCGACGTCGATGCCCTGTTCCTTCAGCGTCGGCGCATCGATGCCGGGCTGGCGCTTGTCGGCCGAGATGGCGAGCAGGCGCAGCTTGCCGGCCTTCACCTGCTCCGAGAACTCGCCATAGCCGGAGATGCCGGCCGCGACCTGGTTGCCGAGCAGCGACGCCACCGCCTGGCCGCCGCCGGCATAGGGGACATAGGCGAGCTTGGCCGGCGCGACGCCGACCGACTTCGCCATCAGCCCGAGCAGGATGTGGTCGGAGCCGCCGGCCGAGCCGCCGCAGACCGGGACCTTGGCCGGATCGGCCTTGAGTGCCGCGACGAAATCCTTCGCCGTCCTGAACGGCGAGCTTGCCGGCACGACGAGAGCAAGGAACTCGCCAGTCAGGCGGGCGATCGGCGTGGTCTGGGAGAGCTTCACCGGCGCCTTGTTGGCGATGATGGCGCCGACCATGACCATGCCGGAGACCATCAGGGCATTGGGCCGGCCCTTCCACTGATTGGTGAACTGCGGCAGGCCGACCGTGCCGCCGGCGCCGCCGACATTGGTGATCTGGGCCCCGGAGATCAGCTTCTCCGTCCGGAGCACCTGCTCCATCGTGCGGGCGGTCTGATCCCAGCCGCCGCCGGGCGCGGCCGGCACGAACATCTGGAGCTGGGTGGGGCTCTGCGCGAGCGCGGCACCGATCGACCATTGCGCTTGGACGGCAGCTCCGGCGGCGAACGAGCCCAGCAGGGCATGACGGCGAGTCAGCATCGGTTTCCTCCATGGCTCGATGCCGCGTTGCCGGCATCTTCGAGGTTCGGGCCGGCGAGCTGATCGCTCGTTCTCATCGTGCGGCCTGACCGAGTGCGCTTTTGCCAGCGCATGGTCGTTCTGTCAATCAGAATATTATTCTGTCTAACAGAACGATCTGGACGAGGCCCGCTCGATCCGATATCGATCCGGCATGGCGAGGATGGTCGACGTGGCGGGCAAGGCGAAACAGGACGGAACGGCGGCCCTGCCGGCATCGTCGGACGGGGTCGCGGCCCTCGACCGTGCCATCGCGATCCTCAATGCCTTCACGCCGCAGGACCGGACGCTGTCGCTGGCCGAGATCGCGGCTAGGACGGGGCTCTACAAGAGCACGATCATGCGGTTGGCAGGCTCATTGATCCGCGGGCACCTGCTCGAACGCCTGCCCGACGGCCTCTACCGGATCGGCTCGGGAGCGTTTCGGCTCGGCGCGATCTATCAGCGCTCGGTCGCTGCCGCCGACATCCTGCTGCCGATCATGCGCGACCTCGCCGAGGAGAGCGGCGAGAGCGTGGCGTTCTACGCCCCTGCGGGGAATCTGCGGACCTGCCTCTACCGCATCGAGTCCAGGCACCCCATCCGCTATCATGTCCGTGAGGGCGACGTGCTGCCCCTGCATCTGGGCTCCGGCGGGCGAGTGTTGGCTGCATTTGCCGGCGAGTCGGGCGAGCCCTATGAGACGATCCGGCGGAGCTATCACTATGTCTCGCTCGGTGATCGCGATCCGGACACGGCCGGCCTGTCGGCACCGGTGTTCGGCCCTGGCGCCACCCTGGTCGGCGCGATCACGCTCGCAGGGCCGCGGATGCGGATCGACGAGGTCTTCATCGGACGGATGAGGCAGCCTCTGCTGGCCGCGGCAGCGCGTGCGACGCGCGCTTTCGGCGGAGAAGCCGCCGCCCTGGAGCGCGCCGCCGCCCGGGCCTGAGGCCAGCGCCGTCGCCGACCATACCCAGGTCGACGATGTCATTTCGGTCCAGACCGCGCTAGACCTCGTGATGCTGCACGACGCCGGCTACCGCCTGAGCGAACGCATCCTGCACGCGCAGTTCGGTGTTTCAGGCCATGACACGACGGCCGCGCCGCACTGCGAGGCTCGCTGCTTCGCGGCCTTCGGGCGGCGCGCATTTTTTGTCGGGGACAAGCCTCGAAACGCTCTTGAACAAAACAGGAACATCGTTGATAGTGCCGGCATGGCCCGCTAGGGTCCGGCTCCGGTCGTCCGGCCGGATTTGTGGTGAAGTGCGCAGGAAGTGGAGCCTGTCATGGCTGGTAGCGTCAACAAGGTCATTCTGGTCGGCAATCTCGGGCGCGATCCCGAGGTGCGGCGCCTGGGCAGCGGTGAGCCGGTGGTCAATCTCAGGATCGCCACGTCGGAGACCTGGCGCGACAAGCAGTCGGGCGAGCGCAAGGAGCGCACCGAGTGGCACTCCGTGGTGATCTTCAACGAGAACCTCGCCAAGGTCGCCGAGCAGTATCTGAAGAAGGGCTCGAAGGTTTACATCGAAGGCCAGCTGCAGACCCGCAAATGGCAGGACCAGCAGGGCGTCGAGAAGTACACGACCGAGATCGTGCTGCAGCGTTTCCGTGGCGAGCTCACCATTCTCGACAGTCGCGGCCAGGGCGGCGACGAGTTCGGTGGCGGCAGCGGCGGCGGCTATGGCGACGAGGGGTCGTCGGGCGGCGGCTCCTTCGGCCGTTCGAGCCCGGTGGGCGGCGGCTCGCGCCAGCCGGCCATGGCGAGTGGCGGCGGCTCGCGCTCGTCGAGCCATCTCGACGACGACATCCCGTTCTAGGCCTCATTCGATCGGCTTGCAGCGCAAGCTGATCGGCCAAGCGGCTGCCGGACGAGAGCTAATCGGTCAGCGGGCGCCGCGATTCGGCCCGCTGCTCCGGCAAGGCGCCGCGCATCGTCTGTTCAATAGCCGAACTGCTCGCGCAGGATGCGTTCGTCCAGGCTGTGGCCGGGATCGTGCAGCATCACGAGGTCGAGCGAGCGGTCGATCGCGATCTGGACCGAGATGACTTTGTCGATCTGGGTATGGTCGGCGACGGCGCTGACCGGGCGCTTCTCGGCTTCCAGCACGGCGATCGTCACCCTGGCATGGTCGGGCAGGAGCGCGCCGCGCCAGCGCCGCGGCCGGAAAGGTGAGAGCGGGGTCAGGGCCAGCAGCGGCGCATCGAGCGGCAGGATCGGGCCATTGGCCGAGAGGTTGTAGGCGGTCGAGCCGGCCGGGGTCGCCAGTAGCACGCCATCGGCGACGAGCTCGGACAGGCGCACCTGGCCATCCACCGAGATGCGCAGCTTTGCAGCCTGATAGGAGCGACGCAGCAGTGAAACCTCGTTGATCGCGCGTGCCTCAACGCGCTTGCCATTGCAGTCGACCGCCGTCATCACCAGCGGGTGGACGACGCTGCGTTGCGCCGCCTCGAGTCGCTGGCGCAGGCCGCGCTCACGGAACTCGTTCATCAGGAAGCCGACCGAGCCGCGGTTCATCCCGTAGATCGGCTTGGCGGTCCCCATGAAGCGGTGCAGCGTCTGCAGCATCAGCCCGTCACCGCCGAGCGCGACGATCACCTCGGCTTGCGCCGGGTCGGCGTCGCCATAGCGCTCGACCAGCTTGACCCGCGCGGCCTGGGCCTCGGGCGTGTCGCTGGCGACGAAGGAGATGGCGGCGAAGCGCTCGGTCATCGCTGGTATCCGGTCGGCGGTAACTTCCGCCGGTCTAGCACGGTCGCCGACGGGATCGCGAGCCGCTTGCGCAAGGGCTGGAAAAAGAAAGGCCGAGGCGCTTGCCCCGGCCTTTCTCCAGCGGAGTGCGCGAGGGTCTCAGATCGCGCTGCTCCACTGCACCGGGACGAGCTCGAAACCGCTGCCGGCCTTGGCGATATGGCCGGTCGCCGGGAAGGGCGCATGATAGAAGCAGACCTGCATCTTTTCCGTGGCGGCCATGTCGAGCAGCTTGCGGCGGGTGGCGGCGGCCTGCGGTCCGTCCATGTCGAACACCGCCGACCAGTCGGGGTTGCGCACGAACAGCGCCGGATGGTTGGTCGTGTCCGACAGCACCAGCAGCTTGCCGCTGCCGGAGGAGACGGCGAAGACGGTATGGCCGGGCGTATGGCCGGGCGCCGCGATGGCAGTCACGCCCGGCACGATCTCCTTGCCGGCCTCATATTGTTTCACGTCCTTGGCGACCGGGCCGAAGACGCGGCGCACGCCGCCGAAAGCCCCCTTCATCGCCTCGGGTGCGGCGTTCATCTTGGCGTCGTCCATCCAGAACGCCCATTCGGCCGCCGGCACCATCACCTCGGCGTTCGGGAAGACGGCGGTGCCGTCCTTGAGTCGGAAACCGTTGATGTGGTCGCCGTGGAAATGGCTGAAGATCACGCTCGTGACGTTCTTCGGGTCGAGCCCGGCGGCCTGGAAGTTCTTCATCCAGGCGCCCGAGGTCGGCGCGCCGGAATCGCCGTTGCCTGTGTCGATCAGGGTCAGCTTGTCGCCGACCTGCAGCGCCAGCGTGGTGAAGGTGATCGAGAGCGCATCGCTCGGCAGATAGGCCTGCTCCATCGCCTTCTTGACGTCGGCGAGCTCGGCATTGCGCACGAAGCCTTCGAGCGGGCGCTTGGCGAAGCCGTCGTTCAGGGCCGTGACGGTGATGTCGCCGACCTTGTAGCGATAGAAACCCGGGTTCTGGTTCACGGAAGCTCCTTGCGCATGGGCCGGCGCGATACCGGTAGGCAGGTCGAGCGCGGCTGCGGCAGCGAGCACACCGGCGCCTGCCATCATGGTGCGGCGTGAGGGTTCGACATGGGCCATCGATCAGGCTCCAACAACGAGAAGGGCACGACCTCTCCCGAATGGCGCCCCGCCAGCCAGAATCGCAACCTGGGCATTGGTTCAGCCCGAGCGCCAAACTAGCTGGGCGAACAACGCCTTCAACCGCCGTTTGGTTGCCTTGGGTCAATTGTCCGTGAGGCGACGATACCGCGCCGCGCCGATCGACGCCGGCTGAATCAATTTGTCCGGTGAATCGGCTTCGCTGTTGAAATGGAAACCGTTTTAGCGCTCGGCCTGTGCCGGTGGCTGATCGGTGCGGCGCCTGGCGAAGGCTTTGAGCAGGGCGGCGCAGAGTGCCAGCGAGGCGAGCGCGCCCTGGCCGGAGCAGCCGGCGACCAGCGCCTCATAGGTCTGCTGCTCGGTAGCGACCGATTGCAAGCTCCAGTTCCAGTCGGGCGCCTTCTCGCGGATGACGTTGACCGCGACGTCGATCTCGGCGCTGATCCGGCCGATCGCCTTCCAGAGCGAGCCCTGCTGATAGATGCCGCCCGGCGGCGTGCGCGGCGCGAGCAGGGTGGTCGGCTTGCGCCGGACGGTGAAGCCAAGCGCCTCGTAGATGTCGGCGTCGAGATTGCGGTCGGGGCGGCCGGTGCGCTCGCAGCGCTCCGCGAGGGCGAGCAGTTGGTCGCGTTGGTCGGCAGAGGTCATCGCTCGGTCGGCTCCGCTCGTCTCCGTCGTCGCGGCGGTCTGGCATGCAAGCGACAGGCCGCCGAGGTCGAGTGGTGCCGGCGGAGAGGATCGAACTCCCGACCTTCGGTTTACAAAACCGCTGCACTACCGCTGTGCTACGCCGGCCCTGTGCGCTGCGGTATCAGGCTGCTGCGGCGAGGGCAAGGCCGATGGCGGCTGCTTCGGGTCGCCGGAAGGAGCGCAATGGCCGAGCCGTTCGTCTCGGCTATGATGGCTCGCTTGAGGGGAATCCCTCATTGCCGCGCGATCCTGGCTCCTTAGGCTGAGGCTGACTGTCACCCAACGACGGAGGATGCGATGGCCGATCCGAAATCCGACGACAAGCGCCCGGCTCCCGACCACGCCGAAGACAATGCGTTCTTTCCCTCGCCCTATTCGCTCAGCCAGTTCACTGCGCCGAAATCGAATCTGAGCGGCGCCGACTATCCCAACGCCTATAAGGGCGGACGCTGGAAGATCCTGATGATCGGCGCCGACGAGCGCTATCTCCTGACCGACAACGGCACGATGTTCTCGACCGGGAACCATCCGGTCGAGACCCTGTTGCCGATGTATCATCTCGACAAGGCCGGCTTCACCTTCGACGTCGCGACGCTGTCGGGCAACCCGGTCAAGTTCGAGTACTGGGCGATGCCGCGGGAGGACGCGGAGGTGAAAGGCCTGTTCGACAGGTATCGCGACCAGTTCAAGCAGCCGCTCAAGCTCTCGGACGTGATCGAGAAGGCTCTCGGCGAGGACTCCGATTATATCGGCGTGTTCATTCCCGGCGGGCATGGCGCCCTGATCGGGCTGCCCGAGAGCCGGGATGTGAAGACCGTGCTCGAATGGGCGGCGGCCAAGGACAAGTTCGTGATTACGCTTTGCCACGGGCCGGCGGCTCTGCTGGCAGTTGGAATCGAAGGAGCGAAAGGCGCCAGCATCTATGACGGCTACAAGATCTGCGCCTTCCCCGACGCGCTCGATGCCAAGACTCCCGATATCGGCTATATGCCCGGCCATCTGACCTGGGCCTTTGGCGAGAGGCTGAAGGGGCTCGGGATCGAGATCCTGAACATGGACATTTCCGGGATGGTCCATCGCGACCGCAAGCTGCTGACCGGGGACAGCCCGCTTGCCGGCAATGCGCTGGGCAAGCTCGCGGCTTCCACCTTGCTTGACGCGGTCGGCGCCGGGTGAGCGCGGTGCAGGCCGAGACGGCCTTTCGCGCCGCTCTGGCGATCGAAGGGAGTGTCGCCTTGCCGGCGATCCAGGATGCGGTCCGCGCTTTTGCGCGGCCGCTTGGTTATGATCGCTTCGTGCTGTTTTCGGCGTCGGCGGTGCAGGATGAACAGGTCGAGCGCATCTACTGGGTCGAAGGCGACTGGTTCGGCACTGGAGAAGGCGTCGATGCCGAGACCTATGTCCGGCGCTGCCCGATGACGCGCCACGTCCTGCAGGCACGCGAGCCGTTCTTCTGGACCAAGACGCATAGCAAGGCCGGGGAATTCTATCGCATCGTCCGTGTGCCTCGCGGCCACGGCCTTCATGGCCTGCAGGTGCCGGTGTTCGGTCCGCTCGGTCTCGAGGGAGCGATGAGCCTGGGCGGCGAACGCATCGACGCATCGCTCTTGGCGCGCCTGGCAGCGTCGGTCGTTGCCGCTGCTGCCTTCACGGCCGCGCGCAGATTGCTGGAGGCTCCGGCCGGCGAGACGGCCAGCACGCTCTCGGCACGCGAGCGCGAGGTTCTCGCCTGGACGGCGGCCGGCCGGCGGCAGGCCGAGATCGCCGCGACGCTCGGCCTGTCGGAGCGCACGGTCGAGAATCATCTGCGCCGGGCACGCCGGCGCCTCGGGGTCGCGACGACGGCGCAGGCCGTCCGTGCCGCGATCCGCACCGGCGACATCGAGGGGTGATAGCAACCGGAAGGACGAGCAGCATGAGCAAGACGGTTCTCGTAACGGGAGCGGCATCCGGCTTCGGCCGCGGTGTCGCCTTCGGGCTCGCCGCCCGCGGCCATGCCGTGATCGCCGGTTGCCAGATCTGGCCGCAGGTATGGGAGTTGCGCAACGCGGCCAAGGCCGAGGGTATCGACCTCCGTGTGATCAAGCTCGACGTGCTCAACGAGATCGATCGCAAGCATGCGCTCGGCATCGAGATCGATGTCCTGTTCAACAATGCCGGCATCATGGAATCGGGGCCGATGGTCGAGATTCCGATGTCGGTGTTCCGTTCGGTCTTCGAGACGAACGTCTTCGCGGCCCTGGAACTCGCCCAGGGCTTCGCGCGCATCATGGTGAAGCGCGGCTCGGGCCGGGTCGTCTGGACGTCCTCGGTGGCGGGGCTGGTCAAGGTTCCCTTCGACGGCGCCTATGCGGCCTCCAAGCATGCGGTCGAAGCCATCTGTTCGGCAATGCACGAGGAACTCAGGTCCTATGGGGTCGAGGTCGTGACGGTGAATCCCGGTGCCTTCCGGACGGGCTTCAACGACACCGGCATGGAGAGCATGGATCAGTGGTGGGGGCAGGAGGAGCGCGTCGTCGCGCATTGGCCCGTGCGTGAGCTCAACCGTCAGCACGATCCGGCGGAGATGATCGCGGCGATCATCGAGGTCATCGAAGCCGAGGCGCCGCGCTATCGCACCGTCAGGCCCGTCAGCGCCGAGGAGATGGTCAGGAAGGAGCAGCAGGAGGTCTGGGAGCGGCAGGTCTGACGGCGGACGTGCTTATCGAGCTGACCAAATGAAAGGGGAGGCGGCGGCATTCACCTGGCCGTAACCATCTAAGTCGATGCTTTTGCGAAAGCCTTGCCTGAGATGTGTCCATGCTGAGCCGTCGTTCCTTTACCATGTCCTCCCTCTCGCTCCTCGCCCCCGGCCTTGCCGGTTGCGGCGGGGGCGGCAGCATCGTGGCGCTGCCGGAGATCGCCGCGCCCAGCGGGCGCAGCCTGACACGCACGCTGACGCGCCCGAATTATGCGCAGGTCTACATCGAGTATCCGGGCGAGCGCTTTGCGGTGCCGGCGATCGAGTACCAGAGTATCGAGCCGCGCTATCTGCGCCAGACGGTCGAGTTTCGCGGCGTCGAGCCGCCGGGCTCCATCGTGGTCGATCCCGGCTCCTATCATCTCTATTTCGTCGAATCGCAGGGCGTCGCGACGCGCTACGGCGTCGGCGTCGGTCGCGAGGGCTTCGGCTGGACGGGCCAGGCGAAGATCAACATGAAGCGCGACTGGCCCGACTGGGTGCCCCCGCAGGAGATGATCGAGCGCGATCCGCAGATCAGGGCTCAGCTCGAGCCGACGCCGCGTGGCCCCGGCGTGCGCGGCGGGCCGAAGAGCCCACTGGGCGCCCGTACCCTCTATCTTTTCGGCGAGGGACGCGATCTCGGCTACCGAATCCACGGCACGACCGAGCCTTATACCGTCGGCACCAACGTCTCCTCGGGCTGCATCCGGATGATCAACCAGGACATCATCCACCTCTACGCACGAGTCGCGCTGGGCACGCCGGTGACCGTGCTGCCGGTCTGAGGCGCTGTGATGTCGGGGTAGCGGGCCGAGGGCGCGCCGAAGGCTCAAGCCGCAGCGGCGATGCCACGCGATTCAGCGACCTCGATACGATTGCGTCCGAGCAGCTTCGCTCGATAAAGCGCGCCATCGGCTGCGGCCAGCAACTCGGCCAGGTCGGACTTGCTGCCATCCTCCACCGCCAGGCCGATGCTGACGGTAGCCACGATGGCGAGGCCGTTGCCGCGGGCCGCCGCCTCGGTGAAGTGCCGGGCGATATCCTCGCCGACCTTGCGCGCTTCCTGCGCGCCCATGCCCGGCAGCAGGATCGCGAACTCCTCGCCGCCGAGGCGCGCGCTCAGGGCGCTCGGACCCACCACATTCCCGGCGACCTGCGCGAAGAGCTTCAGGACGCTGTCGCCCGCTTCGTGGCCATAGGTGTCGTTGATCGCCTTGAAGTGATCGAGGTCGCAGGCGAGCAGTGCATGCGAAGCATTTTTTCCGCTTTGCCGCAGTCGTTCGGGACTGAGCTCGAAGAAGCCCTGGCGATTGTTGAGGCCGGTCAGGAAGTCGGTGCGCGCGCTCGCCAGCAGTCGCGCCCGATCCTCCTCGCGCACCAGAGCGATCAGGGACATCGGCATCGCGACCGTGAACAGCACGGCTTCGTACATCGTCAGCTTGGCGACAACTGGCAAGACGCTCTCGCCATAGGCCGAGACGACCATCGGCACGACGAATGTGCGGACGGCATAGGTCAGGCTGTGGCAGGCGAAGACAGCGATCGCGATCGAGCGAGAGCGCGAACCTTTCGCTGTGCGGCTGCGGAACAGCGCGAAAACGGTCAACGCGCAGATGGCTGCAATTGGAAACGCGCTCGCGTGGTTCCAGAGCAGGCTCGCCCAGCCGGTGCCCAAGACGAACCAGGCGGTGCCGATCCCAACGAGGAGTCCCGCGATGAAGGCGGGACGCAAGGGCCGGCCGTCCAGCGCCATGACCCCTTGCAGGACCAGGAAGTAGCCGAGCACCATCACGACATTGGTGAGGGCGGGACCGGACACGCCAGGAAGCAGGTTCCGGTTCATCGCGAGGATGCAGCCCAGGGCGAACACGCCATAGGCGGCGGCCCAGAGGCCGAGTTCCCGCGATCGCTGGGCGTGCGCCTGCCGCTCCCAAAGGGTCATGGCCGCGGCGACGAGCAGCGTTCCGATCGTGAGATACCAGAGGGTTGCAAGGTCCATCGCGATCGTTGTCAGCGGTAGCTGCGTTCGGCGTCAGGCATGATCAAGCGCTCCCAGCTTGCCCGGCTGCAGTGAAAACTAGCCAAGATGAGTTAATATCTGCTTGTGACGAGCAGTCTTTGCAGGCAGCACAGGGACCAAAGCGGTCCATCGTCAAGGTCTATCGAATCAATATTGGCGGCTATGCTCTGCGCCAGTTTTTGAAGAATAGGAAGAACGGGACTCGACTTCATGAATTGCTATCTCGATGTCGATCTCCTCCAGTTGCGGCAGTTCTAAGTATCAGGTCAATGGATCTGCCAATATTCCGCTTGTGCCCGCTTCGTGACGATATCCCTCGGCTCGCGCTACTCGACAAAAAAGCCCCGCCCTTTCGGGCGGGGCTCTCGACTCGGCCTTGGCCGGTCCTGGCTGACGGATCAGCCGTTGTCGTGGGTCAGGATGTCGCGATCCTTGGTCTCGGGCACGAAGAGCATGCCGATGACGAAGGTCATCATCGCGATCACGATCGGGTACCAGAGGCCGTAGAAGATGTCGCCGGTGCCGGCCACCATGGCGAACGAGGTCGCCGGGAGCAGGCCGCCGAACCAGCCGTTGCCGATATGGTAGGGCAGCGACATGCCGGTGTAGCGGATGCGGGTCGGGAAGAGTTCGACCAGCGCGGCGGCGATCGGGCCGTAGACCATGGTCACGTAGATCACGAGCACGGTCAGGATCGCGATGATCGTCAGCGACTGCGCGCTGAACAATGCACCGAGGAAGCCGGTCTTGACGATGCGCGCATCGCCCGCCGCCGGATAGCCGGCCGCGACCGCTTCCTTGCCGATGTTCGCGGCGAAGCTGGCATCGATCGCGACATCCTTGCCGTTGACCGTGACCTTGGCAGGCGTGCCGGCCGGGGCCGGGGCCTGGGTGTACTGGATCGCCTGCGCAGCCAACGTCCGGCGAGCGATGTCGCAAGGCTGGGTGAAGGTGCGCACGCCGACCGGATCGAACACCGAGCCGCAGGTGGCGGGATCGGCGACGACCTGGACCTTGACGTTCTCATGCGCCGCGGCGAGGCCGGGGTTTGCAGCCTTGGTGAGCGCGCCGAACAGCGGGAAATAGGTCAGCGCCGCGATCAGGCAGCCAGCCAGAATGATCGGCTTGCGGCCGATCTTGTCGGACAGCGAGCCGAAGACGATGAAGCCACCGGTGCCGATGATGAGCGACCAGGCGATCAGCACGTTCGAGGTGTAGAGGTCGACCTTGAGGATGCTCTGGATGAAGAACAGCGCGTAGAACTGGCCGGTGTACCAGACGACGGCTTGGCCGGCGGTAAGGCCGAACAGCGCCAGCAGCGCGATCTTGGCATTCTTCCACTGGCCGAAGGCTTCCGACAGCGGCGCCTTCGAGCCCGTGCCCTCCGCCTTCATCTTCTGGAAGGCCGGCGATTCCTGCATCTGGAGGCGAATCCAGACCGAGATGGCGAGCAGGATGATCGAGGCCAGGAACGGGATGCGCCAGCCCCAGGCGGCGAAGTCGGCCTCGCCCATGGTGGTGCGGATGCCGAGGATGACGATCAGCGAGAGCAGGAGGCCGAGCGTCGCCGTGGTCTGAATCCACGAGGTGTAGAAGCCGCGCCGTCCCGGGGGAGCGTGCTCTGCGACATAGACCGCCGCGCCGCCATACTCGCCGCCGAGCGCCAGGCCCTGGAGCATGCGCAGCGCGATCAGGATCACCGGGGCGATCCAGCCGATGCTGTTGTAGCTCGGCAGCAGGCCGACCAGGAAGGTCGATGCGCCCATGATCAGGATTGTGACGAGGAAGGTGTACTTGCGGCCGATCAGGTCACCGAGGCGGCCGAAGAACAGCGCGCCGAACGGGCGCACGAGGAAGCCCGCGGCGAAGGCGAGCAGGGCGAAGATGGCGCGCGTATTGGCGTCGAAGGCCGAGAAGAAATGCGCGCCGATCATCGTGGCGAGCGCGCCATAGAGATAGAAATCGTACCATTCGAAGACCGTGCCCAGGGAGGAGGCCAGAATGACCTTCCTTTCCTCCCTGGTCATCGGGCGTGGCTGAGCCACCCCGGATGCTTGTGCCATGCTCATGAAGCGCTCCCGCTTTTGCGTTCCCCCGGGCGCTGCGGACCATCCGCTGCGCCCTCACGCCGCCTTGTCGGCGGTTCTTCGCTTGGAGCCGGCGCTAGACCGACTCAGGGCAAAGGCCTTTGAAAAGCCAAGTTTGATGGGCTAGGAATGCTTCCACACCCGGCGATCTTCAACCGAGCACTTGGTCTTGCACCGAAAGGCGTAAGACGAAGGGCTGAGCGCTTTTTCGAAGCCGAGCGGCCTCGACATCTCGGCGTGACTCGCCTTGCCCGATCCGAATTGTTAACCTTTCGCCAACCATGCCGTCCTCGGGCCGGCAGGCTGTCGAGGAAGGGGACGATCGCATGAAAGTTCGCTCCGGAATGCCTCTTCTCGCCGCGCTTGCGGGGCTCCTGGCGTTTCCGGCCGCGGCGGCGGGTTTCGGCGCGGCGCCCCGGCCCGGCCTCTCCGCTTCGGCTCCGGGTTTCGCCGCGATGCGGCCGGGCGCGCGGCCCGGTCATGTCCGCCATGGCCGGGGCGGCTTCTATGGCGGCGGCTATTCCGGTCTCTATGGCTGGCCGGGCGACCAGCGGGTCGTGGTCGTGCTGCCGGAGGCGAGCGAGCCGCCTTCGGTGAAGGAGCCCTCGATCCCTGTCGCGATCGGCATTCCGCGGCCGCCTGCGGCCGATCCCGTCCTGTACCGGATCGAGACGCACAGGGGTCGCCCGGTGGTGCGGGTCATGCGCTTCGGCAGCGACGGCCGGGTGGCGCGACGCTGAGCCTTATCGGCGCCGGGTCGCGGCGTAGAGTGCGATCGCCGTCGCGTTGGAGACATTGAGGCTCTTGATCGCGCCGGGCATGTCGAGCCGGGCGAGATGGTCGCAGAGTTCACGCGAACGCTGGCGCAGGCCCTTGCCCTCGGCCCCCATCACCAGGACCAGCGGCTTGCGCAACGGAACCTCGTCGAGCGAGACGTCCCCTTCCGAATCGAAGCCGAGACGCAGGAAGCCGCGCTCGCCGAGCTTATCCAGCGCATCCCCCAGATTCTTTACCGCGACCAGCGGCACGTGCTCGAGTGCGCCGGAAGCCGATTTCGCCAGCACGCCGGTCGCCGCCGGTGAATGACGGATGGTGACGATCACGGCAGCGACGGCGAAGGCCGCGGCCGAGCGCAGGATCGCCCCGACATTGTGCGGATCGGTAATCTGGTCGAGCGCCAGCACGATCGCGTCGTCCGGAAGGCTGTCGAGATCGGGCGAGGGCAGGGGATCGCAGACCAGATAGAGCCCCTGATGCACCGCATCGGGCGTCAGCAGCCGGTCGATCTGCGAGGGCCGCACCATCTCCGGCACGAGCGGCAATTCGCCGACCTCCTCGGCCAGGCGCTTCAGCGCGTTTTCGGTGGCGAGCAGCTTGCGGAAGCGCCGGCGCGGATTGCGCAGCGCCTCGATCACCGGATGAGCGCCATAGAGGATCGCCTCGTCGATCTCGCCGGGCCGGTGTGGCGGCGGGCCGTCCCGATGCGGGCGACCGTGGCGGCTCTGGGGACGGGGGCGGGGCGGGGCGGACATCATGGCTCCGGAAAGGTGACGCCATGCCCTGCCATGGCGCGGCCGGCTTGGCCAGCCCGAAGGCGCGGAAGCGAGATTTTCACCTCATTCATCGCAAGGAGAGCAATGCAGATGACGAAGAAAGACGAATGCCTGTTCGTGGTGACGGGCGGGCCGGGCGCCGGCAAGACGACCCTGCTGGCCGCACTGGCGGCTTTGGGCCATGCCGTCATGCCCGAGGCGGGGCGGGCGATCATCCGCGACCAGCTCGCGATCGACGGGGCGGCCTTGCCCTGGCGCGACCAGGCGCTCTTCGCCGAACTGATGCTGAATTTCGATCTGCGCTCGCACGGTGAAGCACAAACGGGCTCGACTCCGGTCTTCTTCGACCGCGGCGTGCCCGACAGCATCGGTTATCTGCGGCTCTGCGGGTTGCCGGTGCCGGCGCATCTCGACCGGGCGGCCCGCGCTTTCCGCTATTCTCCCCTTGTCTTCGCTGCGCCACCCTGGCGCGAGATCTACGCGCAGGATGCCGAGCGCAAGCAGGACTTCGCCGAGGCGGAGCGCACCTATGAGGCGGTCACTGCGGCCTATTGCGATCAAGGCTACGAACTGGTCGAGCTCCCGCGTGCGGATGTCGAGACGCGGGTCGCCTTCGTGCTGGAGCGCGTGCGGGGCCTCGCTTCCGATGGGTAAGGATTCGCGCTAGCCTGAGGCTTCGCCGCAGCCCCGGGAGGCGCGTCATGGCGGACAGCTCCGACACCGGCACGATGCGTTCGGGCCGGACGCTGAACCATCTCGTGCCTGGCCGCGATTGCGGCGACTGCGTCGCCTGCTGCGAGGTGCTGCGCATCATCGATCCCGAGGTCGGCAAGCCGGCCGGCATCATGTGCCGCCACAACACCGGCAAGGGCTGCGGCATTCATGCGACGCGGCCGGATATCTGCCGGCGCTGGTTCTGCCTGTGGCGGCGCATCGACGCCATGCCGGACGAGGCGCGGCCAGACCGGAGCGGCGTGATCTTCTGCCTGGAGGGCGAGGAGGGCCATCCGAATCCGTTCGCGCGCTTCTGCGTGGTGGCGCGGCCGGTCGGGAGCTCGCGGGCGCTGCGCAGCGGGCTGGTCAGGCGGGTCGTCGACATGTTCGCCAGGCAGGAGGAGCTGCCGGTCTGGATCCATCGCCATGGGGTGCGCAGCCTGATTCATCCCCCGCCCGACCTGGCAGACGCGATCGAGCGGCCGCACGAGACGCCGTTCCAGGCTTTCGTTCCTGCTGCATTGGTCTGGCGCAAGCGTCACCCCGCCACCTGGTCGAAGGGTTGAACGGACCGCCGGCAAGATTGCTTGTCGCTAGTTGGCTTTTAGGCGTTGACAGGCGGCGGCCCTCTCCTCATAAGTCCGCCCGCGCCTGCCGCCCTTCACAAAAGTGAAACAGGCGGTTGCGGCCGGCCCTTCGGGGCGGCTTGCGGCAAGGCGGGGGAATGTCCCGAGCGGCAAAGGGGGCGGACTGTAAATCCGCTGGCTATGCCTTCGCAGGTTCGAGTCCTGCTTCCCCCACCACCTTGCTCTTCGAGCGCTGTTTTTCCACGATGATCCGGTTCGTTGCCCGCGCCTGCGACGCGGCGCGGAAATGGGCGCGGACGATGGAACGCTTTGCCTTTCCCGAGGCTGTGCGAGCTGCTAGCTTCATAAAAATGGCTATTCGGGCATGACAGCGCCGTGACAGCAAAGACCCATGGCGGTTCTGTCGCCGCGCTCGGCGCCATCGTTGCAGGCGCTTTGATCCTGCAGGTCGCCGGTACGATCGTGAACACGGTCGTACCGCTGCAGATGGCGGTCGCGAACCAGCCGCCGCTGCTGATCGGCCTCGTCGCCTCGGCCTATTCGCTCGGCTTCCTGATCGGCTGCTTCGTCAACCCCTCGCTTGTCAGGCGGGTCGGCCATATCCGCGGCTTTGCCGTGTTCGCCGCGCTTCAGGCCGTCTCGACGCTGAGTTTTCCGCTGTTGCCGGAGGCCTGGTGGGGCCTGGCGCGGCTGGTCATGGGCTTGGCGGCTGCCGGCCACGGCATCTGCATCGAGAGCTGGATCAGCGGGCAGGCCAACCGGGCCCAGCGTGGCCGCATCTTCGGCATCTACCAGATCCTCAACCGCGTCGCGCTGATCGGCTCGCAGATCGGGGTCGGCTATGTCGCGATCCAGTCGCAGGACATCTTCCTCTTCGCCAGCATGGCTTTCTCCATCGCGCTGATCCCGGTCGCGCTGACGCGGGCGAGGGGCCCCGAATCGAGCGAAATCGTCTCGGTCGGGCTGCGGACGCTATGGCGACAGGCGCCGGCCGCCGTCGTCGGCTGCCTCTATGTCGGCATGGTGGGCGGCCCGCTGACCAGCGTCGCCCCCGCTTACGGCATCCTCTCGGGTCTCGACCAGCGGGCGACGATCCTGCTCACCGCCGGCATCCAGATCGGCGCCCTCCTGCTGCAATGGCCGATGAGCATGCTGGCGGACCGCGTCGCCAGCCGCCTGATCATGCTCGTCGCCACCAGTATCGTCGCGGTGGTTGCAGCCGGGCTGATGATGCTCCTGGAGGTCGATGCCGCCCATGGCCGGATCTGGCTCTTTGGCCTGTTCGCCCTGATCGGCGGCTGCAGCATCCCGCTCTATACGGTTGCCGTCACGCATGCCTATTTCCGCATGGGCCGCGACCAGGCCGTCGGGCTCTCGGCGCAATTGCTGTTCCTCTGGGGAACAGGGTCGGCGATCGGGCCTCTGGCCGCGACCTTGCTGATGCAGCTCCGGGGCCCGCAGGGCATGCTGATCTATCTCGTCGCGCTTTCGGTCGGCGTCGCCATCTACATAGCACTGCGGATATCGCGAAACCCATCGCCGCCATTGGTCGAGAGCGAGCGCGGCGCCACCGGGCCGACGATTCCCGATATCGAGATGGCCAAGCGCTAGCTGTTCAGTTCCCGAACCTGGTGGAGGTGGTCATCGCCTCGTCGGTGCGAAACCGGCGGGCATGCGCCGTTGTTGGCGCGATTCGGGCGACAGATCTGATCAGGGCTCGAGCAAAAGCAGGGCTAGCATACCGGCGCTGTGAATCAGCAACGCCAGCCGCATCGGAATGGCCGAGATGATCTCGGCCCTGAATGGACAGTAGAGCTCGCTGAGTTCGGACATGTCATTTCCCCCAGCAAATCCGTATCAGCGCTGAGGGGGGCAATCGCCCCCCATTTGGGGGGCTTGGAGCTCAATGACTCGAAATTTGTTCTTTCGCCCCCAAATGGGGGCAGTCGACCGGCGCCGCCTCGCTAGATTTGCTGCCGGGGAGAGGGATCATGGGGATCGCGCTTTTCAGCATGGCAGTGGCTGCTGCCGGCGCCTTGGCCTTCGGCACGATCGCCGGGGGGGCTGCGCTCGGCCTGTTCACCGGCGCGGCGATCTGGCTCGGCCAGCGTGCCTTGAGCGACATATGAGCTCGCGCCCACACACCTCGGGTGGATGAGGCGATCTTCTTTGCCGGGATGGGTTGACACTGGCCGGTCCGATGCGGAATTTGGCGGCCCGGCGCGGGTGTAGCTCAATGGTAGAGCAGCAGCCTTCCAAGCTGAATACGAGGGTTCGATTCCCTTCACCCGCTCCAATCGCCTCACGACTGTCGTAACGCGAAGCATCCTTCCCTGGCCCGTCATTGGCATCTCCACGAGTCGGAGAACAGCTCCGGTTCGTGTCCGGCATCGGGCGAGCCCGGGCGTCGATTCTTGCTCTCGTCACAATCGTGGCCAGATTGCGGCACTATCGGGTAGCAAAGGCACAAGCTGATCTGCTATGGGTTTGCGGGGGGAATAGCGGTGATCTGCCTGCCGATCTGGCCGGTCACCATGGATAATCTCGCGGAAGCGCGCGAAAATCGGACTGACGGACGCAAAGCCCGCCACGCGGTGCTGGACATATTTCCGCCGCAAGACAGGAGAAATGCCATGCTCAAGATAGCCATCGCCGCAGCGGGGTTCGCTGTTCTCAGCCTTGCCGCCGCCCCGGCCTTCGCCCAGGGCGGCAAGAAGGGCAAGGACGAGTTCCTCGGCGTCGATCTCGACACCGGCCGGACCTATTACGACGGTCGCAACGACGGCAAATACTGCCTCTACAAGACGGTTCGCGTCTTCAACCGCTATACCGGCTACTACGAGAACCGGCGCGTGCGCCGCTGTGGCCGCGGCCTCTATATGTGAGGGAGCGGTCATGAACCGTATCGCGAAGTTCATCGTCGGCCTCGGGCTTGCTTCCGCCGCCGCGGCCTGTGGCCCGACCGTCGTCGCCGATCCCAATGGCCGTCTCATCAACACCGGACTGGTGCAGGACGGCGACTGCCTGACGCGCACCGTCATGGTCTATGACCGCGAGCTCGGCTACGAGCGCGCGGTCGAGCAGCAGTTCTGCGGCGGGCGTCCCCGTATCGCGCGCTGATACCGCAGGCCCCGCTTCCATGATGGAGGCGGGGCCTCCGTTTTTTGCTAGATCATCGCGCGTCCGAACGGGCGCGATCACGATGATCTAGCATATTGTTATTGCATCGGATTCTTCCGAAAAGTGGATTCCACTTTTCGGTCCGATGCCATAGGCTTCGGTGAATCGCTCGGTCGCCCCGGAGAGAACCCGTGCCCAAGCTCTGCAAATTCACCTCGCCCAGCGACGGCAAGCCCGTCTACGTCAATCCCGACCAGGTCAGCGTCGTCTACACCTTCAAGGGCCAGCCGCCCGACACGATCATCGCCTTCCGTAAGGACTTCCAGCTCGGCGTGAAGGAAAGCCTGGAAGAGACTGTCAGGATTCTCGAAAGCGCCGCCGGAGGCGCCGAACGCTGAAGCGCTGAGCCGGCGCAGTCGTCTCCCCATCGCTGCCGGATTATCGCCGCAAAGCGGCCATGCGACGCTTTCATCCTCGCGCCATGAGGATCATCGCCGCATCTGCTCTCGCCCTGGCTCTCGGCGCTTGCGCCACCACGCCGGACCCGATCGTCGAAGACCGCTCACGCTGCGACGCCTATGGCTTCCAGCGCGGAACCGACGCCTATGCCAACTGCGTCATGACGCAAGATCGCGATCGCGAGCGGCGCTATGAGCGCCAGGGCGAGCGACGCTCCTATCGCGCCGAGCGATCTTACGGCTCCGGCGAAGAGTAGCCGTCGGTCTCGGGTTTCCTATCCGGCTTGCACGGTCGCGGGTTTCCGCTCCTGTCCGTTTCCGGTAGCCTGAGACTGTTCAGTCAGACCCATGATCCATGCTTCGCAGCTTGAGACGGCCCGGCTCGTTGTCAGGCCTTTCGTGCTGGCCGACGCGTCGCTGCTGGCCGCCCTTTTCGCCGACCCGGCGGTCCATCGCTTCGTCGACGACGGGCAGCCGCTGGCGCCCGATGTCGCGGCGCTCTGGATCGAGCGCTCGGCCGCCAATCTCGAACGCTTCGGCTACGGCACCGGCGCCGTGGTCGAGCGCGTCGGCGGCGAGCTGATCGGCTGGGCCGGCTTTGCCCGGCCGGGCGACGGCTCCGAGGAGGTGATCTACGGCTTGCGCCGAGCGAGCTGGGGCAAGGGATTTGGCAAGGAACTGCTCGCTGGTCTTGTCGCCTTTGCCGCGGAACGCGGCATCACGCCGGTGAGGGCGACGGTCGATCCGGATAATTGCGCCTCGGTGCATCTCTTGCGGTGGGCGGGATTCGCGCTCGCCGAGCCGAGCTATCGCGGCGATGCCAAGGCCGACCTCTATCTGCATGTCGGCTGAGCGTACTGATCAGCCAAAAAAGCAAGATGTTGCTCCGACTCTGCCGGATCGCGGTTCATTCTTCTCTGTCACGCGGTTCCTGCGCGAACTCCCTTCGCTGGCGGGTGCTCGGCGGCCGTGAAATGCTGTCGCCATGCGCCAATCGCAGGTTCGACTGGAGCGCCATCGGTTGGGCTTTGCAACGAAGGCGGCTACTGATCGCTCGGCCGCTGGGCCGCTTCGCCATCAGGGACCGGCAGGACGATGATCCTCGACGAGCGCACTTACGCCATCAAGCCCGCACATGTGCGCGACTATCTCGACCTTTATGTCGCCGAGGGCATGGAGCTGCAGATCTCGCATCTCGGCCATCTGATCGGCTGGTTCACCACCGATAGCGGCGTTGTCAACGAGGTCGTGCATATGTGGCGCTTCGAGGATGCCGGCGACCGCGAGCGTCGCCGTGCCGCGATGGAAGCCGATCCGCGCTGGCAGGTGTTCCGCGCCAAGGCGGCCCCCTACGTCCTGGAAATGCGCAGCCGGATCCTGCGGCCGACGCATTTCTCGCCGCTGCGCTGAGCTGGTGCCGGGCGCCGCCATGGCCGCTGCGCCGACCAGCCCGTCCGTCCGGCCACTGCGCGGACGTGGGCTCGCTCTGCTCGAGGCCAGCCTCGAATGGCTGGGCGCTGCGATCCTTGCCGTCCTCTTCTTCGTCGTCATGGCCGCTGTCTCCCGCCGCTACCTCTTCGGCGACGGCCTGGTCTGGTCGGACGAACTCGCGATCTGGCTGAATGTCGCTCTGGTCGCGGTCGGTGCGCCGCTGGCGGCCACGAGCGCTCTCGCCATGCGGCTCGACGTCGTCGTCAACCTGCTGCCGGCGCCGGCCCGACGGATCGCCGCCATCCTGGCGGAAGCGATCGCCGTCCATGGCGCATTGGTGCTGGCGCTCGGTGGCGCCAGCGTCGCGGCGCTTGTCGGCGGCACCTCGACTGTGCTCGGCCTCCCCGAAAGCCTGCGCTTTGCGACCTTCGCCATCGGCGGCGGGCTGACGCTCGTCGTCGTGCTCTGGCGTGCGGCGCTGGCGCAGTCCAGGCTGGCGGCGCTCGCCGCGCTCGTGCTCGGGGCGGGCCTCTATGTACTGGCGAACAGCACGACAGGCCTCTTCGTTGCGACACCGAGCCTGGTCGCCGGGCTGGCTGCCGGGGCAGGGCTCCTGCTCGGCGCGCCTTTGCCCTTCACGCTGCTCGCCGGTGTCTCGCTGTCGGGCGCCTTCGGCGGCTTGCTGCCGGAGCCGGCCATCGTCCAGAACACGGTCGCGGGCGTCTCGAAATTCCTGCTGCTGGCGATCCCGTTTTTCCTGCTTGCCGGTGAGCTCTTGACCGCCGGCGGGCTCGCCGAGCGGCTGGTGCGCTTCGCCGCGGCGCTGGTCGGGCATGTCCGGGCCGGGCTGGCACAGACTGCGCTGGTCGCCAGCGTGCTGTTCTCCGGGGCTTCCGGCTCTTCGGTTGCCAACGCCGCCTTCGGCGCCAAGGTGATGGCGCCGACGCTGGTCGCCCGCGGCTATCCACCGGCCAATGCCGCCGCGATCGTCGCCGGCGTCTCGATGCTCGACAACATCATCCCGCCCTCGATCGCCTTCCTGATCCTCGCGGCAGCGACCAATCTCTCGGTCGGCTCGCTGCTGGTCGGTGGCTTCGTCGCGGGTGCGGTGCTGACGGCGGCGCTCGCCATCGGCATTCATCTCAGTGTCTGCGGCGTCGTCGATTCCGCCCCGCGCGCGAGCAGCGCGGAGCGGGCGCGCTCTTTCGTCGGAGCGTTGCCGGCGATCGGACTCGGCATCGTCGTCGTGGTCGGCATCCGCTTCGGCGTGGTCACGGTGACGGAGGCCTCGGCGCTCGCCGTCGCTTATGCCCTCGTCGCCTGCCTGCTGCTGCGCAGCCTGAATGGCGTGACCGTACTGGCATCCCTGCGCAAGGCCGCGGGCGAGGCGGCGGCGGTCGGTCTGCTGATCGGGGCCTCCGCGCCCTTCGCCTTCCTGCTAGCGGTCGATCGCGTCTCCGAGCAGATGGCCGGGCTGGTGACCGCGCTCGGCGGCGGCCCGCTCGCGGTGATGCTGCTCTCCAACCTCGTCCTGCTGGTCGCCGGCCTCTTCCTCGACATCGGTGCGGCGATCCTGCTGCTGGCGCCGCTGCTGCTGCCGGCCGCCATCGCCGCCGGGCTCGACCCGATTCAGTTCGGCGTCGTCCTGGTCGTCAACCTGATGATCCACGGGTTGACGCCGCCGCTCGGCATCCTCGTCTATGTCGTCAGCGGCATCATGCGCTTGTCGCCGGCCGCGGTGTTCCGCGCAGTGCTGCCTTTGTTGGCGAGCCTTCTCGTCGCGCTCTTCGCCCTCTGCCTTGCGGTGGCGGCCTGGCCGTCGCTACCTCTGTCCTTCAAGGAGTTGTTCCGATGGCTTTGACTCGCCGCGCCTTCGCCGCTGCCGCGCTCGCCGCACCGGCCATTCTGCCGGGTCGCGCCTTCGCCGCCAGCCGGCCGGTCACGGTCGCCTCGCTGCTCGGCGAGGACAAGCCGGAGACGAAGATCTGGCGCCGCGTCACGGAGAAGCTCGCGCAGAGTGCACCCGGTCGCTTCGACCTGCGCGTCGTGCCCAATGCCGCACTCGGCGGCGAGAAGGAGGTTGCCGAGGGCTTGCGCCTCGGCTCGGTCCAGGCCTCGCTGTTCACGATCTCGGCGCTCTCATCCTGGGTGCCGGATGGGCAGCTCCTCGATCTGCCCTTCCTGTTCCGCGACCGCGCCCATCTGAAGCGCGTGCTAGCCGGGCCGCTCGGCGAGGAGCTCAAGCGCAAATACGAGGCGCAGGGCTTCGTCGTGCTCGGCTTCATCAATTACGGCGCCCGTCATCTCCTCGCCAAGGAGCCGCTGACCACGCCGGCCAGCGTCAAGGGCAAGCGCATCCGCGTCATCCAGAGCCCGCTCCACACCGAGCTCTGGTCCGGCTTCGGCGCCTATCCGACGCCGATCCCGATCCCCGAAACCTACAATGCGCTCAAGACCGGCGTGGTCGACTGCATGGACCTGACCAAGTCGGCCTATGTCGGCTTCAAGCTGCACGAGGTCGTGCCCTATCTGATCGAGACCGGCCATATCTGGGCGACTGGCGTCGTCGCTGTCTCGGCCAGCTTCTGGAAGAGCCTTTCGGCCGAGGACAAGGCGGCCTTCGCCGCTGCGGCCGGCGAGGGTACAGGCTATTTCGACGAGCTCATCGTCGCCGACGAGGACGCTTCCATGGCCAAGGCGAAGGCCGAGGGCGGCAAGATCGTCCAGCCGGAGGATCGGCCCGGCTGGGAAGCCGGCGCCCGGAAGGTCTGGGCCTCCTTCGCGCCCAAGCTCGGCGGGATCGAGAAGATCGAGGCGATCGCCCGCGGCGCCTGAGCGGCTCGCCTACATCCAACATCGTATCGACTGCACAGGAGCTCCGTCCGCATGTCAGACCGTCCCGTCCTTCTCGTCACCGGCGGCAGCCGCGGCATCGGCGCTGCGATCTGCCGCTTCGCCGCCGAGCGCGGCTATGACGTCGCCGTCAACTACCAGGGCAATGCGCAGGCCGCGGCTGATGTCGTGGCGGCTTGCGGCCGGGCTGGGGCTAGAGCGGTCGCTATCCAGGGCGACATGGGCAACCTCGCCGATATCATCCGCGTCTTCGCGGAGGCCAAGGCGGCGCTCGGGCCGCTCACCGCGGTCGTCAACAACGCCGCCATCACCGGCAAGAGCAGCCCGCTCGCCAAATCGGACCCGCAGGTCATCCGTGCCTGCATCGACCTCAACGTCACCGGCGCGATCCTGGTGGCGCGCGAGGCGGCGCAGGCCCTCCTCGCCAACGAGGGCGCCAGGAATCGCGCCATCGTCAACATCTCGTCGATCGCCGCCGGGCTCGGCTCGCCCAACGAATATGTCTGGTACGCGGCCTCGAAGGCGGCAGTCGATTCCATGACGATCGGCCTGGCGATCGAGCTCGCGCCCGCCGGCATCCGCGTCAATGCGGTGGCGCCCGGCATGACGCAGACCGATATCCACGCGCTCTCGACCGGCGATGCCGGCCGCGTCGACCGCATCGCGCCGACTATCCCGCTGCGGCGCGTCGCCGAACCGGAGGAGATCGCCGAAGCCGTGCTGTTCGCGCTCTCCGAGGCCGCGTCCTACATGGTCGGCTCGATCATCCGGGTCGGCGGCGGCCGCTGAGTGGCTTAGGCTCAGTTGCAGACTTCGACCTGCCTCATGCGCCCTTCGACGAAGGCCTGCGTGAAATGGCAGGGCATGCGGTTCATCGGCTGGGAGTACCAGGTCGCCGTCGGCGAGTCGTGATAGACCGGATATGCCTGCGTCTGCGGGTCCGGTTGCGGTTGCGTCATGTGCTGGTTCTGCATGGTCCGGTTGCTCGCGACCGTGGTGATCAGGCCATGCGTGCCTGTGTCGCTTACGGCGGCCGATGCCGGCGATTGAAGCGCGAAGCTCCCGAGGGAGCCGGCCAAAGTGAGTGCTGCGATCAGTGTCTTGTTCATGACAGCCTCCAAAGTCGCGATAGCAAGTGATCAAGGCCATTGGCCGCGCCTGGTGGGCGGGGCAACTGACTCTGCCGCCTCCAAATCGACCAAGCTGTGGCCTTGCTGTGAGGCCCTAATCACGAAGCCGTGCCGCGACACTCACGAGGCGGTGAGGCAACGCCGGTGGTTCAAACGACAGAATCGGCTGCAGGAACAGCCGCAGACGGCTGGAGCCGCACTGCGTCCGTGCTAAATCGGCTGCCGTCCTGTTCAATCGGAAGCCGCCAACGGAAGCCGCCATGCGCGTCCTGCTCGTCCTGATCGCCTTCGGCATGGTCGCGGTGCCGGCCTTGCTCGCGCTGGCGCGCAGCGACCTGCCGCGCGGCCGGCGGATCGTCAACGCGCTGATCGTCTTTCTGGCCCCGGCTTTCGCGCTCGGCCTGATCCATGGCGTGCCGGAGCTCGACGGCAGGGCGCTGCAATACCCGGTCGCCTGGACGACGCTACGGCTCGTCCTGACCGGCCTCGCTTTGATCCTGCCCTGGTGCCTCTATGTCTGGCTCAACGGCCGGCGCTGATTTCCGACGGATTTTCGACATGACCGAACCTGCTGAAACCCCGACGATCGACCACGCCTTCACCGGCGACCGCAAGGGCCCGGCCCACGACCCGACCTATGCCGGCGCGCTCTCCTTCATGCGCCGCCGCTACAGCAAGGATGTCTCCGGCTGCGATGCCGTGGTCTGGGGCGTGCCCTTCGACCTCGCCGTCTCGAACCGGCCCGGCACTCGTTTCGGGCCGCAGGCGATGCGCCGCGTCAGCGCGATCTTTGACGGCGATGCGCAATATCCTTCGCGCATCGATCCGTTCGAGACGCTCGCCGTGGTCGACTATGGCGATTGCCTCTTGCCGCGCAGCGACCTGCAGGGCTGCGCCCGGGCGATCGAAAGCGAGGCGGCTGGGATCATCGCCAGCGGCGCCCAGCTCGTCACCCTCGGCGGCGACCATTTCATCACCCTGCCGCTGCTGCGTGCCCATGTCGCCCGTCACGGCAAGCTCGCCATCGTCCAGTTCGACGCACATCAGGACACCTGGGATGACGGCGTCGGCGCGATCAGCCACGGCACTTTCGTGCTCGAGGCGGTGCGCGAGGGGCTGATCGACACCGAGCGCTCGATCCAGGTTGGCATCCGCACGGTCGCGCCCCGCGATTGCGGCATTAAGGTGCTCGACGCCTATGCGGCGCATGCGCTCGGCGTCGACGGCGTCGCTGCCGCGATCAGGGAGCGCGTGGGGCAGGGGCCGGCCTATCTCACCTTCGACATCGACGCGCTCGATCCCGCCTTCGCGCCTGGCACCGGCACGCCTGTCTCCGGCGGCTTCTCGTCGGCTGAGGCGCTGCGCCTGGTCTGGGCGATCCGTGATCTCGACTTCCGCGGCATGGACATCGTCGAGGTCTCGCCGCCCTACGATCATGCCGATGCGACCGCGATCGCCGGGGCCGCTGTAGCGCAGCACTATCTGCAGGCGCTGGCGCTGAAGAGGGCAGGTTGAATCGGGATGGCAGCTTCGGCTGCCATGTGATTCCAAGCATTGCGGTATTGAGGCGCGGGGAATCCTCTCCTGGAAGGAGAGGGCAGGGTGAGGTGTAGGCCGTTTGACCAGTTCCTCGCGCGCTCACCGCGCAGTCGGGTTCAAGCTCACGTTTTCAGTCCGAACACCTCACCCCTCTCCTCTCCTTCCAGGGGAGGGGTTTCGCTCGCGGTTCCCACGCTCCCATCATTGACAGCCGCCCCAGCACCGAACATATAGCGCCACATGACCACGAACCCGACCCGACGTCGTACAGAACAGGCCGCCCCGGCGCGCCCGCGATGACGCTCGGCTTCTAGCCCGAACGCCCGCGACCGCGCCCCGAGCGCGGTTTTTTTATGCCCGTCGCAAAAATGATGTCCGGTCTTGCGACAAGGCCAAGTTCCAGAGCCAGCCAACCAGTTCCGTCCGCTTCCACCAGACGCCTTGCGAGGGTCCGATGAGCCAGAACCTGAAATCCATCTTCATCGACGGCGAAGCCGGCACCACCGGGCTCGGCATCCGCGAACGCCTCGCCGATGTGCCGGAGGTCGTGGTCAGGAGCATCGATCCCGACAAGCGCAAGGATCCCGCCGCCCGCAAGGAGATGATGGCGGGCGTCGATCTCGTCGTGCTCTGCCTGCCCGATGATGCCGCCAAGGAATCGGTCGCGCTCGCCGACGAGCTCGGCAATGACGCCCCCAAGATCGTCGACGCGTCGACCGCCCATCGCGTCGCAGCCGACTGGATCTATGGCTTCGCCGAGCTGGAGCCGGGTTTTGCCACGAAGGTCGCCAATGCCAACCGGGTTGCCAATCCCGGCTGCTATCCGACCGGCGGCATCGCGCTGCTGCGCCCGCTCGTCGATGCCGGTCTGCTGCCGGTCGACTATCCGATCACCGTCAACGCAGTCTCCGGTTATTCCGGTGGCGGCAAGAGCATGATCGAGGCCTATGAGGCCGGCACCGCGCCCGATTTCGAGCTCTACGGCCTCGGCCTCAAGCACAAGCATCTGCCTGAGCTACAGGTCTATTCGCGGCTGGAGCGGCGCCCGATCTTCGTGCCCTCGGTCGGCAATTTCCGGCAGGGCATGCTGGTCTCGGTGCCGCTGCACCTCGACACGCTGCCGGGGAAGCCCAAGCCCGCTGATCTCGAGGCGGCGCTGGCCGAGCGCTATGCCGGCTCGACCTATGTCAGCGTCCTGCCGGCGGACGCGAGCGGCAAGCTCGAGCCGCAGGCGCTGAACGACACCAACAAGCTCGAACTGCGTGTCTTCGGCAATGCCGATCTCGGCCAGGCCGTGCTCGTCGCCCGACTCGACAATCTCGGCAAGGGCGCGTCGGGCGCCGCCGTCCAGAACATCCGGCTCATGCTCGGCTTGCCCCAAGGTTGACAGCCGTTCACAATCGCGGCCCTCGGGCGAGCTAGGCTCCCCTTGGAGAAATTGCGGCGGTACCCCCCAAATGGGGGATGCCGCCGCATTCGCTTGCGCTCATAGCTGATCGTGGCGGCTGGAGAGCGGGGGCGATTCGATGCCGGGATTTGACACGTTGGGCGCGCGTCTTGCGCGCAGCCGGCGCAGGTTTGAGCGCGAGCGCGCCGGGGTGAATATCGAGCGACCGGCTCAGGACGGGCGCGATATCACCGTTCGCGGCGAAGGGGTGTCTGATGCCCCGGCCATCATGCCGAAACCGACCTCCGCGCAAGTGATCAGGTTTCCGAGCCCGAACGGGCGTCTCAGGGACTGAGGCTGCCGTGCCAGGGCACGGCAGCTAGCGCTGCCGGGGGTGAGGTCGAACAGCCCCCGGCAGCGTTTTTCTCGTGTTCCCGCGGTCTCGGTCAGAGTGCGGACCACTGCCTGTCGCCGCGATGGTTCGCTCCAGGAAGGGGAAGGATGATCATGCTGGAAAGCTGCCGTGCATTGCGAGGACGTCGGCGCCGCACGCTTGTTCCATTGCTCTCGGTCGCAGTCGTTCTCGGAGCAATGACGTCGGCCGGAGCGTTCGAATTGCGCGGGGCCGGCGTCGTGCTCATTCACGGCAAGGCCGGTGGGCAGGGTCCGCTTCAGCCATTGGCGCAGGCACTGAAGGCGCGCGGTGCGACCGTCGTGCTGCCGCGCATGTCCTGGACATCCGGCTACCGGACCTATGAGCAGACTTTGGGAGAAGTGCAGGCGGCGGTTTCGCGCCTGAAGGCCGGCGGGGCATCCCGGATCGTGCTCGCCGGGCATAGTCTCGGAGCGAACATCTCCATGGGCTATGCCGCGCGCGTCGGTGGGGTCGATGCGGTGGTGGCACTGGCGCCAGGGCATCGCCCGGATTTCATCGCGAGCCAGACCGGAGAGAGCTTGGGGCAGGCCAAGGCGATGGTCGCCGCGGGGCAGGGGGCGCAGAAGGCGAAGTTCCTCGACTTCAACCAGGGCCGGACCTTTCCCATCACCACGACGGCCGAAGCCTATCTCAACTTCTTCGATCCCTCTGGCCCGGCAGCCCAGGCCGCGCAGGCGAGCGGGGTCCGCGTTCCGACGCTCTGGGTGATCGGCACGGGCGATCGCCCCGCGATGAACGATCGCGCCGCCTATTCCGGCACGCGCCTCGTCGTCGAGGCCGACCATCAGACGACACCACGCGTCGCGGTGGCCGAAGTTATCGACTGGCTGCAGAAGCAGTAGGCGCGCGGCCTGCCGGGATTGAAAAAGAAGGTCGCGCTCCAGCAGGCGCTTCAGCCGGCCGCCCGAGATCAGCCCGGCGCCG
>NZ_JBNNPK010000030.1:0-58339 GCF_050275675.1 Allobosea sp. NPDC003192 | reverse complement strand
ATGCGACAACGCCCGCAGGGAGAGCCTGCGGGCGGGGACGACGCTTGGGCGCGGGGAGCCCCTCTCCTGGAAGGAGAGGGGCAGGGGTGAGGTGTTCGGACTGGAAACGCTGGCCTGATCCCGACCGCGCGGTGGGCGCTCGCGGAGCTGGTCCGATCTCCCACACCTCACCCTACCCTCTCCTTCCAGGAGAGGGTTCCCGCGTCCTTCTTCCCGGATGAAACCCTCTGGAAAGGACCTCCCATGCCCCGCAATCCCGACCATCGCGGCGCGATCAAAGAGGAGTTCGAGCGCTTTGAGCGCGAGCGGCCGATCGCGCTGCGCAGCGTGGCGACGCAGCTGGAATGCTGGCGCTATCTCTGCACCCTGCCGGACTGCCGGCGGGCGCAGGCCTGCGTCGGGCCGGGCGGCGAGCATTGCGCCCCCACTTTCCTGCGGACCTGCTTCAGCGACAAGGAGCGCGCCACCCTGAAGGAAGCGCTCGGCCTGCGCCTTGCCGGCCTCTCCGCCGACGCGGCCTGGGAGGAGGCTGAGCGGCGGGTCGCGTGGCATGAGGGGCGGATCGAGGTGGTTCCGCTGCGGGGCGAAAGGTAGGCGAGGGAAGCGTGGGGAACCCCTCTCCTGGAAGGAGAGGGGCAGGGGTGAGGTGTTCGGACTGCAAACGTTGGCTTGAACCTGACCGCGCGGTCAGCGCTCGCGGAACTGGTGTGGCCACCTACACCTCACCCTGCCCTCTCCTTACAGGAGAGGGTTCCCCGCGGTTTTTCGGGACGGGTTGCGCTAAACTCCCCGCCAACAGCGATTCACGGAAAAGCCCGACGCCATGGCCAGGAAGACCCCCGAGCAGCTCACCAAGGAATTCGAGGGCCGCAAGGCCAAGGGGCTGGCCAAGGGCGGCGCGGCCTATTGGCCGAACGTGCTCGCCAATGCCGTGCTGAAGCTCGCGGCCGGCGGCGCTGAGTTCAGCGTCGCGGCGCTGGCCGAACGGGTTGCGGCCGAGGGGCAGGTGGCTGACCCGGCGGTCAAGGCCGGGGCCGAGGAAGCGCTGGCGCGGCTGAAGCAGGCCGCGGCAAGGGCGGCGGGGTAGGGCGCGGGAAGCGCGGGAACCCCTCTCCTGGAAGGAGAGGGGCAGGGGTGAGGTGTGCGGGAGGGAGATCATTGGCTGCGATAAAGCCGCGGTCGGCGCTCGCGGAACTGGTCTGCGCTCCTACACCTCACCCAAACCCTCTCCTTCCAGGAGAGGGCTTTCTGTTGTGCAAGCCCTCCCAATGCGCGCAACGACGGCATCGGGATCGTTCAGCACCTCGTGATTGCGGAAGCGGAGGAGCATGAAGCCGTGACGCTCGATCTCCTCCGTGCGAGCCGCATCGTAGTCGCGATCCCAGTCATGTTGGCGACCGTCGAGCTCGATGATCAGCCTGCGCTCGAAGCTGAGGAAGTCGACGGTGTATCCGAGTATGGCGATCTGGCGTCGAAACTTCACGCCGCCGAGTTTTCGGCCGCGCAGAAGCGTCCAGAGGATGTCTTCCGGCTTGGTCGATTGTTGACGGAGCTTTCTGGCGAAGCGGTCGCGCTCACTGACCATGGCGGCATCTCCGGCGAGAGTGCACACCTCACCCCTGCCCCTCTCCTTACAGGAGAGGGGTTCTATCGTCGCGCCTCTATTCCCCCATCGCGATCAGCGAGGCATTGCCACCCGCCGCCGCGGTGTTGATCGTCACCGTCTGCTCGGTGGCGAAGCGGGGGAGGTAGTTCGGGCCGCCGGCCTTGGGGCCGGTGCCTGACAGCCCGTGGCCGCCGAAGGGCTGCACGCCGACGACCGCGCCGATCATGTTGCGGTTGACATAGATGTTGCCGGTCGAGAGCCGGTCGACGACCCGCTCGACGGTGGCCTCGATGCGCGAATGCAGGCCGAAGGTCAGGCCGTAGCCGGTCGCCTCGATCTCGGCGAGCACCTTGTCGAGCTGGCCCGCCTTCCAGCGCACGACATGCAGCACAGGGCCGAAATGCTCAGCCGTGAGGTCGGCGACCTTGTCGAGCCGGATGATGTGCGGGGCGACGAAGGTGCCGGGCAGAGACGGCGTCCTGCCGGCATAGGTGACGCGGCCGGCGGAGCGCATCGCGGCGATATGGGCGTCGAGGCGCTCCTTGGCGGCGGCGTCGATCACCGGGCCGACATGGGTCTCGATCGCGCGGGGATCGCCGAGGGTGAGCTCGCTGGCGGCGCCCTCGATCATCTCGACCATCTTGTCGGCGACGTCCTCCTGCACGACGAGCAGGCGCAAAGCCGAGCAGCGCTGGCCGGCCGAGCGGAAGGCGGAGAGGACGACGTCGTCGGCGACCTGCTCGGCCAGCGCGGTCGCGTCGACGATCATGGCGTTGAGGCCGCCGGTCTCGGCGATCAGCGGGACGATCGGGCCGTCCTTGGCGGCGAGCGCGCGGTTGATGGCGCGGGCAGTCGCGGTCGAGCCGGTGAAGGCGACGCCGGCGACGTCCCTATGCGCGACCAGGGCTGCGCCGAGCTTGCCGTCGCCGGGGGCGAAGTGCAGCGCGCTCTTGGGGATGCCGGCCTCATGCAGGAGGCGCACGGCGAGCGCGGCGATCAGCGGGGTCTGCGGCGCGGGCTTGGCGACGACGCTGTTGCCGGCGACCAGCGCGGCGGCGACCTGGCCCACGAAGATCGCGAGCGGGAAGTTCCAGGGCGCGATGCAGACGAAGGGCCCGCGGCCGCGCAGGATCAGGCGGTTGTCCTCGCCGGTCGGGCCGGGAAGCGCGCTCGGCACGGCGAACTTCGCTTCGGCTTCGGCGGCGTAATAGCGCAGGAAATCGACGGCTTCGCGGAGTTCCGCGATGGCGTCGTCCAGCGTCTTGCCGGCCTCCGACTGCAGCAGCGCCAGGATCGGGCCGCGGCGCGCTTCCATCAAATCGGCGGCCTGGCGGAGCGAGGCAGCGCGGTTGCGGGCAGGCGTCGCGTTCCAGGCGTGGAAGCCGGCCCTGGCAGCCGCCATCGCCTTCTCGGCGCTGGCGGCATCGCCCTCGGTGACGCGGCCGACCGGCTTGCCGTCGATCGGCGAGAGCACGTCGCGGGCGGTGCCGGTGCCGGGTTTGCCGTCGATCAGCGGCACGGCCTCGGGGATAGGCTTGGCCGCGGCGGCGTGGATCTCGGCGAGCAGGGTGGCAAGGCTGGCGGCATCGCCGAGCTCGACGCCGGCGGAGTTGCGGCGGGACGGCCCGAAGAGCTCGGCCGGCAGCGGGATGCGGCGATGGCGAGCGGCGCTCGGCGAGCCGATAATGTCCGCCGGCGGCACCAGCAGCGTCGCGACCGGCACGTCGGGATCGCCGGAGACCGAGACGAAGGAGGAGTTGGCGCCGTTCTCGAGCAGGCGGCGGACGAGATAGGCGAGCAGGTCCTGGTGGCCGCCGACCGGCGCATAGGTCCGGCAGGCGAAGCCGGAATCCGACTGCAGCAGGCGTTCATACAGCGCCTCGCCCATGCCATGCAGGCGCTGGAATTCGAAATTCTCGGCATCGCCGGCAAGCTCGGCGACGGTCGCGACAGTCAGCGCGTTATGGGTGGCGAATTGCGGGATGATGCGCGGGCGCAAGGCGAGCAGCTGCTTGGCGCAGGCCTCGTAGTTGAGGTCGGTCATCGCCTTGCGGGTGAAGACCGGATAGTCGGGCAGGCCGCGCTCCTGGGCACGCTTCAGCTCGGTGTCCCAATAGGCGCCCTTGACAAGGCGGACCATCAGCCGGCGGTCATAGGTTTCGGCCAGCGCAGCGATGTGGGCGATCACGGCGCTAGCGCGCTTCTGATAGGCCTGGATGGCGAGGCCGAAGCCGTCCCAGCCGGCGAGCGAGGCATCGGCCATCACGGCGGCGATGACGTCGAGCGAGAGCTCGAGCCGGTCGGCCTCTTCGGCATCGACGGTGAAGTTGAGGTCGTATGTCTTGGCCTGGCGGGCGAGCTCGATCACCTTCGGCGTTAGCTCGGCCAGCACGCGCTCGCGATTGGTCGCCTCGTGGCGCGGATGCAGCGCCGAGAGCTTGACCGAGATGCCCGGGCGGTTCGGCAGCTTGTCGTTGCCGGCGGAGCGGCCGATGGCGTCGATCGCATCGGCGTAGGAGGCGTAGTAGCGGTCGGCGTCGGCTTGCGTGCGGGCGCCCTCGCCGAGCATGTCGAAGGAGTAGCGGTAGAGCTTGCCCGAGCCGGAACGGGCGCGCTTCAGCGCCTCCTCGATGGTCTGGCCGAGGACGAAATGATTGCCCATGACGCGCATGGCCTGGCGCGTCGCGGTGCGCACGGCGGGCAGGCCGAGGCGCTTGGAGAGGTTGCCGATGATGCTGGTCGGGGTCTCGCCCGGCTGGATGATGCGGGCGGTGATGCCGAGCGCCCAGGACGAGGCCGAGATCAGGAAGGCGTCGGACTTGGATTCGTGATGGGCGAAATCACCCTGGCCGAGCTTGTCCTCGATCAGCCGGTCGGCGGTGGCGGCGTCGGGCACGCGCAGCAGCGCCTCGGCCAGCACCATCAACGCGAGGCCCTCCTTGGTCGAGAGCGAGTATTCGCGCAGCAATTCCTCGATGCCGCCGAGGCCGACCTTGCGGGTGCGGATCGCGTCGACCAGCGCGGTGGCGCGGGCGTCGATCCTCGCCTTGGCCAGAGGATCGCGACGGCCGCCGGCAAGCAGGCGACCGGCGATCGCGGCGTCGTCCTCGGCATAGGGGGCGTGGAAGACGGGCGCAGGGGCGGCCATGAAACGGCTCCGGGTCTCGACGGCGGGATGATCTGCAGGATCATCGCAAGTAGGCTGGATATCAATGGAGATTTCAGCAATTATGCCGTGATTAATCCTGTAAGGTTTTCAGATGGCAGAGAATAATCCGGTTCTTGACCGAACCGACCGGCGCCTGCTCGCCTTGCTCCAGAACGATGGCCGCGCCGCCGGTGTCGAGCTGGCGGAAAAGGTCGGCCTGTCGCCGACCGCGACCGGCGAACGGCTGAAGCGCCTTGCGCGCGAGGGCTTCATCACCGGTTACCGCGCCACGCTCGATCCGGTGAAACTCGGCCTACATCTGCTGGTCTTCGTCGAGGTCTATCTCGACAAGACGACGCCGGACGCCTTCGAGCGTTTCGCCGCGGCGGTGAAGCGGGCGCCGGAGGTGCTGGAATGCCATATGGTCGCCGGCGGCTTTGACTACCTGGTCAAGACCCGCGTCGCCGACATGAACGCCTATCGCCGCTTCCTCGGCGAGGTCCTGCTGGCGCTGCCGGCGGTGCGCGAGACGCGAACCTATGCGGTGATGGAGGAGGTCAAGACCGACGGAGCGCTGCCGTTGTGACTCCCGCGGCACTGCCGCAGAAAAACGTAACCATTTCCGCGATTTCGCCGCGATCTCGCCCTGTTGGCGCTTGACCTGCGCACTAGGGAGGTCTTGGTTGCGTTGCGTCTCCGGTATGGTGCTCCGTGAGCCCTGTCGGAGAGGCATTTGCGTCCGTGTCGGCTATGGTCGCTCCGGAGTTTGCCATGTCCGTTGCCATGCCCCTGCTTGGCGCGCCGATCTCCCGGCGCGGGTTCGGGCGTTTCCTCGCAGGAACCGGTCTTGCCGCCTGGGCCGGGCTGCACAATGCGCCTGTTGCAGCCGCTTCGATCCCGTTGCGCTTCACGCTCGACTGGCGCTTCGAGGGGCCGGCGGCGCTGTTCCTCACCGCCCTGGACAAGGGCTATTTCCGCGACGAGGGGCTCGACGTCACCATTGAGGCGGGGACCGGGTCGCGCGAAGCGATCCCGCGGGTCGCGACCGGCGGTTTCGATGCCGGTTTCGGTGATGTGAACACGCTGATCCGTTTCCGCGACGAGAACCCGAATGTCGATCTCAAGGCGGCGATGATGGTCTATGACCGGCCGCCCTTTGCGATCGTCGGGCGCAAGAGCCGGGGCATCAGCAAGGATCCCAGGAGTCTCGAGGGCAAGAAGCTCGGCGCTCCCGCCGCCGACGGAGCCTTCGCGCAATGGCCGGTTTTCAAGAAGGTCAACGGCATCGACGATGCCAAGATCAAGCTGGAGAACATCGGCTTTCCGGTGCGCGAGCCGATGCTGGCGTCGGGCGAACTCGACGCGATCTTCGGCTTCGCCCACACCTCCCTGATCAATCTGAAGGCGCGCGGCGTGCCGGCCGAGGACATCGTCATGCTGCTGATGGCCGATCACGGCGTCGAGCTCTACGGCAATGCCGTCATCGTCTCGCCGAAGCTGCTGGCGGAGAAGCCGCAGGCGGTGCGCGGCCTGCTGCGGGGGATCACCCGCAGCGTCCGCGATGTCGTCGCCGATCCGGAGGCGGCGATCGCCGGCGTGCTGCAGCGCAATGAGGGCGCCCGTCCCGAGATCGAGCTGGAGCGCCTGAAGATGGCGCTCGATCACTATGTGATGACGCCGAGCGTCAAGGCGCACGGTTTTGGCGGGATCGACAAGGTGCGCTGGCAGAAGGGGCTTGACCAGATCGGGCTGACCGTCTCCTTCAAGGACAAGGCGAAGGCTGGCAACGCCTTCGCCGAGGGCTTCCTGCCGGCGGAGTCCGAGCGGGCGTTCTGAACGGCGCGCCCGCTTACTTTAGGCCATGGTGACAGCGGCTTCGGGCTTCGCCTATCGTGCGCCGCTTTTCGCCAGAGACTTGCCGCA
Organism: Allobosea sp. NPDC003192; assembly: GCF_050275675.1. NCBI lineage: Bacteria > Pseudomonadati > Pseudomonadota > Alphaproteobacteria > Hyphomicrobiales > Alloboseaceae > Allobosea > Allobosea sp. NPDC003192. Next base: position 51,662 of record NZ_JBNNPK010000030.1, on the reverse strand, counting down.
TGCTTCCTGACATCCGTGACTTCTCGCGCCTGCGCGCGGCCTTCCGCTGGCGGATTCCGGAGCGCTACAATATCGGCGTCGATTGCTGCGACCGCTGGGCGGCGGTCGATCCCGGCAAGGTCGCGATCCTCGAAGTCCAGCCGGACTGGTCTGTCGTGCCGGTCAGCTATGGCGAGTTGCGGGCCCAGTCGAACCGTCTGGCGAATGCGCTGGGCAAGCGCGGCGTCGGCAAGGGAGACCGGGTCGCGATCCTGCTGCCGCAGGGTCGGCTGGTGCCGGTCGCGCATATCGCGGCCTACAAGCTCGGCGCCATCGCTGTGCCGCTGGCGGCGTTGTTCGGTGCCGATGCGCTGTCCTACCGCCTGCGTGATTGCGGGGCGAAGGCGCTGCTGACCAACGCCGCCGGCCTCGCCAAGCTCGGTCAGATCGAGGAGAAGCTGCCCGATCTCGAACTGGTGGTCTCGGCCGATGGCCCGGACGGACAAGCCGAGGGGCTTGCGCGCCTGCTCGAAGCGGAAAGCGAGGCGTTCACGCCGGTCGACAGCGGGCCGGACGATCCGGCGCTGATGATCTACACCTCCGGTACCACGGGCAACGCCAAGGGCGCGCTGCACGGCCACCGGGTGATGCTCGGCCATCTGCCGGGTGTGGAGATGCCGCACGAGTTCCTGCCGCAGCCGGGCGACCTGATCTGGACGCCGGCGGACTGGGCCTGGGCCGGCGGCCTGCTCAACAATTTGCTGCCGGCGCTGCATCACGGCGTCCCGATCGTGGCGCGGCCGACCGCGAAGTTCGACCCCGACGAGGCCTTCCGGCTGATGGCGGATGTCGGCGTGCGCAACTGCTTCATCCCGCCGACGGCGCTGCGCATGCTGCGGGCGGTGGAGAATCCGCGCGGACGGTACGATCTCAAGCTGCGCACGGTCGCCTCCGGCGGAGAGTCGCTCGGGGCCGAGACGCTGGCCTGGGGGCGTGAGGCACTCGGCCTGACCATCAACGAGTTCTACGGCCAGACCGAGTGCAATCTCGTGCTCGCCTCCTGCGCCGCGATCGGCGTGGTCAAGCCGGGCTTCATCGGCAAGGCGGTGCCGGGCCATGAGGTTGCGGTGATCCGACCCGATGGCAGCATCTGCGAGCCGGAGGAGGAAGGTCAGATCGCGGTACGCCGGCCCGATCCGGTGATGTTCCTTCATTACTGGCGCAAGCCCGAGGCCACGCAGGCCAAGTTCATCGGCGACTGGATGACGACGGGCGACCAGGGCTCGCAGGACAGCGAGGGCTATATCCGCTTCGTCGGTCGCGATGACGACGTCATCACCTCGTCCGGCTACCGGATCGGGCCGGGGGAGATCGAGGATTGCCTGCTGCGCCACCCGGCGGTGGCGCTCGCAGCGGTGGTCGGCAAGCCCGATGCGCTCAGAACCGAGATCGTCAAGGCCTTCATCGTGCCGAAGGCGGGCTACGAGGCCTCACCTGCGCTCGTCGCGGAAATCCAGGGCTTCGTGCGAGAGCGGCTGGCGGCGCACGAATATCCGCGCGAGATCGAGTTTCGCCAGGAATTGCCGATGACCACCACCGGCAAGATCATCAGGCGGCTGCTGCGCGACGCCGGCTGAGGAGCGGTGCACGGCGAGCAGCTCTTGCCGTGACCGAGAGCCTTACATCGCCGAGCCGTAGCGGCGTCGTGGCAGGCACGCCACCGACGATCTCGCGCCGGCGGCTGGCTCGGCCGAGCCAGGAGAGAAGCTGCGCCAGCGGGGCGAAGCTGGCGAAGCGCTCGTCCTCTACACCCGAATAGAGCCAGAGGCGCGGCACCTTGCCGATCAGGATCGCGCCGGCGACCGGCTTGTCGTCGAGGCTGAGCAGGCCGACCCGGCAGCGATGGCTGCGGGCCAGATTGCGGGTCATCGCGCGCAGGAAAGCGCTTTCGCGGGTGTCCTGAAGCGCAGCGACGCCGGCTCGGGCGAGCGAGCCGGAGGCCTCGAGCGCGAGATGAAGCTCGACCATGTCACGAAGTTCCTGGCGCGAGCCGGATTCGGCGAAGGAGAGCTTGCCCTGTCGTGACAGACCCTGGCGCAGGCCAGCGAGGTCGGGAGCGGTGGCAATGGCTGGCAGCGCCGGCAATGGCTCGATCGCGGCGGCGTGGCCGGTATGCTCGGCCATGTGCAGGATATTACGCAGGAGAGGGCCGTCGAGATCGAGGCGGTTGAGCTGCAGGTTCTGCGTATTGGCGAGACCCCAGCGGCCTGGCGCGTGGAGCAGGGCGGCGATGACGCGCACGGCCTCGTCCGCGTCGATCAGCGGCGTGGCGATGCGCAGGCGCGGATTGCTCCAGCCGATCAGTTCGTCATGGCCGAGCAACCTGTGCCGGAGGCGGGCGGGGACGAGGCCGAGCAGGCGTCGCGACGCGGCCGGACCGTCCCAGAGCAGCAGCACCGGCGCGTCACGGAAGTCGACGAGGTGCTGGGCGGCGGGGAGGGCAAAGTCGGGTTCGAAGAACGGGTTCGGCTCGATGGCGCGGCCGGCGAGGTCGCGCCATTCGGCCTCGATGGCGGCGCAGGCGGCGAGCGGGCGGCGCTCGATCGAGAGGCCGGCCGGGCCGGAGGCGATGACGCTCTGCTCGAGCGTCGTCTTCGCCGGCGCAACCGGGGAGGCGGCGAGGTTCGGCATGGCGCAGCCCTTTCGCGGCTCGCCCCGCTTCGGTGCGCTTCCGTGCCGGATCGGCACGTCAGCACAAGGCGGGGCAGGGGTCTGCCCCGGATGAACCAAGAAGCGGGCCGATCGGAACGGGTCAGCCGTGATGGTGGTGATGAGCCTCGGCCTGAGCCGGGGCGGGCCGGCCGAGGAAGGCCGACCAGAGCCGCGCGACCGTCTCCTCCTCCAGATCCCTTACGATCAAGACGAGGCGGGAGCGCCTGTCGGCATCGGGCCATGTCGGCAGCAGCACGGGCGGATGCAGGATCTGCTGGACAGCGTGGACGAGCAGCGGGCCTTCGGGATGCTCGGCGAGCGCGACCAGTCCCTTCAGTCGTAGCAGCCGGGCGCCATGGGTCGAGCGCAGCAGGGTCCAGAACAGGTCGAAGGTCGCCTCGCGGATCGGCGTCTCCGCCGTCAGCGTGAAGGCGCGGATGCTGGCGTCGTGGCGGTTGACGTCGTGGTGATGATGATGGCCGTGGCCGCCGCGATGGTGATGGTCGTGGGTCTCGCCATGATCGTGGTGATGATCGTCCAACGCTTCGGTCGCGAGCCAGCGGCGCAGTTCGTCCGGGCGCGCGGCGATGTCGTAGAGGCCGGCGCCGATGATCGCTTCGGCCGGCGCATCGGGCGGCAGGATCGCGATGCCGGGATTGAGCTCGCCGAGCCGCTTGCGCAGGGCTGTGACGGCTTGGCTGTCCGTCGCGATGTCGGCCTTGGTCAGCACCAGCCGGTCGGCGGCGACGACCTGTCTGAGCGCCTCCGGGTGAGTGTCGAGCGTCGCCATGCCATTGACCGCGTCGACCAGCGTGACGACGCCGTCGAGCTCGTAGCGCAAAGCGAGATAGGGGTGGTTGATCAGTACGTTGAGGATCGGTGCGGGATCGGCAAGGCCGGTGGTCTCGATCACCAGCCGCCGGAACGGCGCGATGCGACCATTGTCGAGCCGGCGCAGCAGGTCCTCCAGCGTGACGATCAAATCGTCGCGGATGGTGCAGCACAGGCAGCCCGAGGCGAGCAGGATCATGCCGTCCTCGATGCCCTCGACGAAGAGATGGTCGAGGCCGATCTCGCCGAATTCGTTGACCAGCACGACCGTGCCGGCGAGCGCCGGGTCCTTGAGCAGGCGGTTGAGCAGGGTGGTCTTACCGGCGCCGAGGAAGCCGGTCAGCAGCGTCAGCGGGATCGGCTCGGGGCGTGCGGGCTGCTCGGACATCGGGGATCAGGTTCCGGGTGCGGCCACCGCCGGCAATCGGCGGGCTCGCTTTTGTTCCAATATTACATTGGCGATGATCGCGGCGACGACAAGGGCGCCGCCGGCATATTGCAGCGAGCCGACGCGCTCGCCGAGGAAGATCGCGGCGATCGCCACGGCGAAGACCGGCTCGGCGCAGAAGGCGAGCGCGGCCGGGCCGGGCGCGACGCGGGCGAGCGCCATCACCTGGAACAGGAAGCCGATCAGATAGCCGCCGATGGTGATCGCGACCGCGACCGGCGCGAGCAGCAGGGCTGAAGGCGGCTGGAACAGGCCGGTGAGGGCGAGAATCGCCAGCGTCACCGGCAGGATGACGAGATGCGACCAGAACAGCTTCGGCAAGGTCCCGGTATCGCCGCAGCGCGCCGCCGAGAAGAATTGCGCCGCGGCGAAGATGCTCGCGCCGAAGGCGAGAGCCAGACCGCGAGGATCGAGCCCGTGCCAGTCCGGCCCGACCACCATGGCGACGCCGAGGAAGGCGCCGAGCGCGATCACGACCCGATCGAGGCTGAAGCGGGCCGGGGTGAAGAGCGGCTCGGTGAGCACGATCAGGATGGGAAAGGTGTAGAAGACCACGGCCGCCACCGTGATCGGCAGGAAGGCGACCGAGGAGAGATAGGCGCAGGCGGTCAGCGCTGTGCTGACGCCGAACAATGCGAGTGCCGACCAGCGATGGCGCGGTACCATGAGGCTGGCTCGCCAGAGGAGAGCGGCGCCCGTGACCAGCGCCAGCATCAGAAAGACGCGATAGAAGACGATGAGCGGGCCGCTCAGCCCGGCATGGCCGGCGAGCTGCGCGCTGACGATGTTGGTACCGAAGGCCGCGGCCGAAGCGAGCGCCAGCGCAAGGCCTTGCTGGACCGAGGACGCACTGCGCTCCTGCACGTTGCAGCCCTCGGTTCGGGTATCGAGATCAGGCCTCGGGCTTGACGGCCGGCTTCGCGCCCGGCCGCGCCGGCGGCTTCGCCAGCGGCTTGGCCTGGGCCTGGCTCGGCTTGGCCTTGGCCGGAGCGGCCTTCTCCTGTTTCGACTTGGTCAGGAGCGGCTTGGCGGCCGGCTTGTTCGCGGCCTTGATGCCCGCGGCCGCGCCGGGGCGCAGGCTGGCGGGCGTCGCGGCGCCGGGCTGGATCGCGCCCTGCAGGCGCTTGGGGCCGGAGCCAAGCGCGGTGGCCGCGGGGCGCTCCTCCGGCGTCGGCGCGACCGGCGCGAAGGCGGAGGAGGAGGGCGGGATCGCGCCGTTGCTCGAGAAGGTGCGGTTGCCGGCCGTGAGGCCGGCCGCGACCGGCGCGCCGGGCTGGATCGTCTCGCGCGCGACCTGGGTGTCGGGCCTGGCCACCGCGTTGGCGGCGAGCGGGGCGGAGGCCGAGCCGGGCGTGCGGCCGAAGGAAACCTGGACCGGCACGAACTGGGCGCGCGGGCCAAGCGTGATGCGGCCGGAGGGGGAGCGGGTCAGCACCGAGCCGGAGGCGCTGGCCTGGGGCACGGCCACGGCGAAGCGGTCGGAGGTGCCTTCGGCATTGCCGCCGACGCCGCCATTCGTCGAGATGAAGCTGATGGGGCCGGCCGAGTCGACATCGTCACCGAGCGCATGCCCGCCGCGGCGGACGCTGTCGCAGATGCTGTAGGCGCGCCCGCCATTGCCCGACGGCATGCTGGCGATACTGCCGCCGAAGCCGCCCCATTTGCCGAAGCCGTCATCGAGCAACTGCGCCGCCTTGACGGTCCGTTCCGCACCGGAATTGGCGCCGAGGACGACGGCGATCAGGGTGCGGCCATTGCGCGTCGCGGTGGTGACGACATTGAAGCCGGAGGCGCAGACGAAGCCGGTCTTCATGCCGCTGATGCCGTAATAGCGGCCGACGAGACCGTTCGTGTTGTTGAGCACCTGCTTGCCGAGCTGGACTGCGCCGGTGTTCCAGTAGTCGGAGTACTCGCCGAACTCGCTCATCAGCGCCATGGCGAGGACGGCGAGATCACGGGCGCTGGTCTGCTGGTCGGGATGGTGCCAGCCGTTCGGGTTGACGAAATGCGTGTCGTTCATGCCGAGCCGCCGGGCCTCGGCGTTCATCATCGAGACGAAGGTCTCGACATCGCCGCCGACGCCCTCGGCGATGACATAGGCGATGTCGTTGGCCGACTTCACCATCATGATGCGCATGGCGTTGTCGAGCGTGATCTCCTGCCCGGCCTTGATGTAGACCTTGACGCGCGGCTGGCTGGCGGCCCGCTTCGAGGCGGGGATCGCGGTCTCGAGCCCGAGCTTGCCCGCGCGCACGGCCTTGAGCGCGAGGTAGAGCGTCATCATCTTGGTGGTGGAGGCCGGATGCCAGGCTTGCGTCGGGTTCTCGCTCGACAAGACGGCGCCGCTCGAGGCGTCGACGACCACGCTCGTGCCGGCCTGGGCCGGCGCGGCGACAGCGAGGAGCGAGGCGAGCATTGCGCCGGCGGCGAGGCGAGGTGCGATCATCGGCTGAGGACTTGAACCTGTCTTGGCGGGATGGCCTGGGGCTTCAACGCGACGCTTGAGGCATTTTCGAGACGGCGGGCGACAATCCTGCCTCGCTCATAACGCATACCTACCCTTCATCGGGTGATTTGCCTAGCGCGGCGTGCCGGTCCAAAGCATCGCGGTAGTCTTTCTTCGGGATCTCGGCGCGTGAGCTTCAGCCTTCTGTGGATACCGGTGACGCTCGCCGCCTCGCTGCTGCAGACCGCGCGCAATCTGACCCAGCGCTCGCTGACCGAGGTGATCGGCGTCGTTGGCGCGACGCAGGTGCGCTTCCTGTTCGGTCTGCCCTTCGCGCTCCTCTTCCTCGTCCTGGTCTGCCTTGCCAGTGGCGTCCTGCCGCCGATGCCGGATCTGCGTTCCTTCGCCTTCGCCGTGTTCGGCGCGCTGACCCAAATCCTCGCGACGGCGCTGATGCTGGCGGCGATGCGCGAGCGCTCCTTCGCGGTGGCGACCGCCTATACCAAGACCGAGCCGGTGCAGGTCGCGATCTTCGGCGCGGTCCTGCTCGGTGATGCCTTGGGTTGGGCGAAATTCGCGGCGATCGTCGTCGCCACCGCCGGCGTGGTGCTGATGTCGTGGAAGCCGGGCGACAAGCTCAGCGCGGCGGGCCTGCGCCCGGCTGCGCTCGGAATCGGCGCCGGCGCCGCCTTCGCGCTGTCGGCGATCGGCTTTCGCGGCGCGATCCAGGCCCTGCCGGACGGCCATTTCCTGATGCGGGCGACCACCATCCTGGCGCTGGGGCTCGCGCTCCAGACCCTGATCCTGACGCTCTACATGCTCGTCGCCAATCGCAAGGCCTTGGTGCTCAGCCTGCGCAACTGGCGCCGCTCGCTCACCGCCGGCTTCCTCGGCGCCGCGGCCTCGCAATGCTGGTTCCTCGGCTTCTCGCTGACGACGGCGGCCAATGTGCGCACGCTGGCGCTGGTCGAGGTGCCGCTGGCGCAGATCGCCTCGCGCCGGATCTTCTCGGAAGGCACCAGCTGGCGCGAACTCGCCGGCATGGCGATGATCGTCGCCGGCGTCGGTGCTCTGCTTCTGCTGGCGATTTAAAAACCGAGACACGGATTTGTCGCAGTCGCTCCCTAGGCCCGAGGTGACGGGCCTAGGGAGATGGATGATGGCGGCGAACTATCACTATGTCGGAACCTACGACGAGCGCATCTTCGAGCAGGAATTCAGGGACCGTTTCGGCAAGAAGCCGCGCTACAACGCCAACGCGATTCCGGATCTGCTGGTGCTGTTGCGCCTGATCAGCCGGGACGCCAACATCACCGACATCCGCTGGGCCGCCTATATGCTGGCGACCGTCGCCTGGGAGACGACGAGCCCGGTTACCAGCTTTGTCCAGGCCAAGAACAAGAAGGGCAAGCCGCTGGTCGACAAGGCCGGCAAGGCTGTGATGCTGAAGCGCCGGGCCTGGCTGATGACGATGGCGCCGGTCGACGAGGTCGGCCACGGCAAGGGCCGCAAATATCACGAGCCGGTCAAGGTCGCGAAGCTTGCCGATGGCAGCGTCCGCATCACCGAGCAGGACGGCGACCAGTTCAAGATCACGGCCGCCGGCGCGATCTCGAAGCTGACCAAGGGCGCCAAGATGGGCACGGTCGATGGCGGTGCCGCTGCCAAGGTCTACAATGACGACACCGGTACCGAGCTTGCCTATTTCGGACGCGGCTATGTCCAGCTGACCTGGTGGTCGAACTATGCGACGACCGGCGCCGCCATCGGCCAGGGGCTCAATCTGCTGCTCGACCCGGAACTCGTTAAGACGCCCGCCATCGCCTATGCGGTGATGTCGCATGGCATGCTCACCGGCGACGGCTTTGCCAATGGCCGGAAGTTCTCGACCTATTTCAGCGGCAAGGCGCGCAACTATGTCGGCGCGCGCGCCATGGTGAACGGCTCCGACCACGCCAAGGACATCGCCGCGGTCGCCGAGGTGTTCGAGGCGGTGCTGTTGGCGGCCGGGCCGCAACGGCCGATCATCTTCGCGCCGCCGATCGATTCCAGCCTCGCCGGCATGCCGCTGCCGGGCGCCCGCTTCACCAGCCAGTCGAGGTTCTTCCAATGATCCGCAGGTCTTTCGCCGCGGCTGTGGCTGTCCTGATCTTTGGCGCCGACATCGCGATGGCTCAGCAGCCCGGCAGCGAGCAACGCTGCGGCTGGCTCGACAATCCGACCCCGGGCAATGCCTCGCTCTACGACAAGGACGGTGAATGGACGATCGCCGTGCAGGGCGGGCACCAGGCGAAGGGCGACTGGCCGCCGCCCTACAAGGCCGGCGAATGGCGCAAGAGCGGGAATGGCAGCTATGGCTATGGCTGCGCCTGCATGACCGTGAAGGTCGATGCCGAGGAGAAGAACGTCCTCGAGATCGTCTCCGCCAAGGCTCGGCCGCTTTCGGCCTGCCGGAAGGACAAGGCGCTGTCGGCGGTCGAGAAGCAGTTGCGTTGAGACGCCAGCCTCGCTGAGCCGCAGGGCTCGCCATGTCCTGATTGCAGAGCTAGCCTCCGTTCACTCGAGGAAGGCCGGGTCCGGCTTGACTTGATACGGTTTCGTTGGCCTTTCCTCGCACAGGAGGAATGCGCGCTTGCCGGCTTGTGGCCACAAGTGCGCGGAGGCAGATATAGTGTATCTGCACATCAACCAGGAGATGGCCATGAGCGCTGCAATCGTCGGCTGGGCACATACCCCCTTCGGCAAGCAGGATACCGAGACGGTCGAGAGCCTGATCGTGCGCGTCGCGACCGACGCGCTGGTCGATGCCGGCATCACTGCCGACCAGGTGGACGAGATCGTGCTCGGCCATTTCAACGCCGGTTTCTCGGCCCAGGACTTCACCGCCTCGCTCGTGCTGCAGGCCGACCCGGCGCTGCGCTTCAAGCCGGCGACCCGCGTGGAGAATGCCTGCGCCACCGGCTCGGCCGCGGTGCATCAGGGCGTGCGCGCCATCAAGGCGGGCGCCGCCAAGGTCGTGCTGGTCGTCGGCGTCGAGCAGATGACCACGACGCCCGGACCCGAGATCGGCAAGAACCTGCTGAAAGCCTCCTATCTCGCGCAGGAGAGCGACGTTCAGGGCGGCTTCGCCGGCGTCTTCGGCAAGATCGCTTCGTCCTATTTCCAGCGTCATGGCGACCAGTCGGACGCGCTCGCGATGATCGCGGCGAAGAACCACAAGAATGGCGTCGACAACCCCTACGCCCAGATGCGCAAGGATCTCGGCTACGCCTTCTGCCGCGAGGAAAGCGAGAAGAACCCTTACGTCGCCGGCCCGCTGAAGCGCACCGACTGCTCGCTGGTCTCGGATGGCGCCGCCGCGCTCGTGCTCGCCGATGAAGAGACTGCCAAGATCATGCGCCGCGCCGTCGGTTTCCGCGGCATGGCCCATGTCCAGGACTTCCTGCCTCTGTCCCGCCGCGACATCCTGAAGTTCGAGGCCGGCGCGCTCGCCTGGCAGCAGGCGCTGGCCAATGCCGGCGTCGCGCTTGACGATCTCTCCTTCGTCGAGACGCATGACTGCTTCACCATCGCCGAGCTGCTCGAATACGAGGCGATGGGCCTGACCAAGGAAGGCGACGGCGCCCGCGCCATCAAGGAAGGCTGGACGCAGAAGGACGGCAAGCTGCCGGTCAACGTCTCCGGCGGCCTCAAGGCGAAGGGGCACCCGATCGGCGCGACCGGCGTCTCGATGCATGTGCTCTCTGCCATGCAGCTCGTCGGCGAAGCGCCGGAAGGCATGCAGGTGCAGGATGCCCGTCTCGGCGGCATCTTCAACATGGGCGGCGCTGCGGTCGCGAACTACGTCTCGGTGCTCGAGCGGGTGAAGTGAGGCGAGGGTATCGCCTGAACAGTTGCTTTGCCTTGGCCATGGGGCGCAAGCCCTCCCCCCTTGTGGGGGAGGGTTGGGAGGGGGGTATCGCACCCGCAGTCCTCTCCGCGCTTGGTTTGAGATATGTCGAGGGTGGCATATCCCCCTCTCTAACTCTCCCCCACAAGGGGGGAGAGGACAGGTTGCGGTTCCGAGTGCAAGCGGGAGCGTCGGACCAGCGACCTGATGCGTCGACGTTACTGACCGGAGGGGCGGCGTGATCATCTTCTTCGCGCTGCTGCCGGCCTATGTGCTGTCGATCTTCTACCGCTCATTCCTGAGCGTGATCGCGGCGCCGGTAATGGGCGACCTCGGCATCGGGCCGGCCGAGTTCGGCCTGCTCGGGGCGGCCTGGTTCATCGCCTTCGCGTTGGCGCAGTTCCCGGTCGGCTGGGCGCTCGACCGGATCGGGCCGCGCCGGACGGTGGCGGCGACGATGGCGGTCGGCAGCGTCGGCGCTTTCCTGTTCGCGCAGGCGGGCAATGCCAACATCGCCACGGCGGCGATGGCGCTGGTCGGGATCGGCTGCTCGCCGATCTTCATGGCCTCGCTCTACCTGTTCGCTCGGACGCAGGCGCCGGCACGCTTCGGCCTGCTGACATCAATCTTCATCGGCCTCGGCTCGCTCGGCAATCTCGCCGGCGCGGCGCCGCTGGCGCTGGCGGCGCAGGCCTATGGCTGGCGCCCGACCATGCTCGCCTTCGCCGTAGCCTTCCTGCTCGCGACGGTGCTCGCCGCGATGCTGGTGCGTGATCCCCCGCCGGTCACCGACGCCTCGGGCAAGCATGAGGGGCTGCTGCAGGGGCTGAAGAGCATCGCCGCGATCGGGCCGCTCTGGCTGCTCGCGCCGATCACCCTCGTCGGCTACGCGATCATCGCGACGGCGCGGGGCCTGTGGATCGCTCCTTACATGACGCAGGTTCACGGCCTCGACGGCATCGCGGCCGGCCATGCGACGCTCGGCATGGCGACGACCATGATCGTCGGAGCCTTCGTCTATGGCGGCCTGCAGAAGCGGGCGGGGCGCAGCAAGGCGCTGGTCGCCTGGGGGACGGTCGTGACCGGAATAGGTTTTGGCCTGCTCGCGCTCGTCGGCGATCGGTCCATGCTCGGCGCCGTCGCGCTGTTCGCGCTCGTCGGGGCGACCGGCTTCACCTATGCGATCCTGATGGCGCATGCGCGCGAGTTCTTCCCCCCGCATCTGGTCGGGCGCGGCATGACCTTCATCAATTTCCTGTTCATTGCCGGAGCCGGGCTGATCCAGTGGGGCTCGGGCTGGTTCGTCGCGACGCAGCGCGCCGCGGGGCAAGGCACGGCGTTGGCCTTTGCCAACATGCATTGGGTGTTTGCGGCGCTGCTCCTGGTCTCAACGGCGATCTATCTGGCCGCGCCGGAACGGAAAGCCGCCTGAGGCTCAGGCTTCTCCCGGCGCCCGCGCTGCGATCGCCAGCGCGTGCACGCTGCCGGCGAGTTCCTCGGACAACGCGGCATTGACCAGGCGATGGCGCTCGAGCCGGCTCTTGCCGGCGAAGGCGGGCGAGACGATCTCGACGCGGAAATGCGTCTCGCCGCCCTCGCGCCAGCCGGCATGGCCTTGATGCTGATGGGATTCGTCGATCACCTTGAGCTGCTCGGGCGCGAGTTGCGCGGTGAGCTTGCCGGCGATCCGGTCGGCCATGGTCGGCATGAAGGGCTCTTTCAGGTTGCTTGCTCGGGGTCCGGGGCAGTCTCATAGTCCCTCACAAGCGGGGCGTGAACGCGTCTTTCTGTCGGAGGCGGTGATGGTGACGATCTGGCGCATGCTCACCCTGGCGCTTGGCGTCGCCGCCGGTCCCGCGCTGGCGCAGGACGAAGGGCGCGTCGCCGACTACAAGCAGAGCGAGGCGGTACTGGCACGCTACAAGCCGGTGCCGATCCCGCTGGCGACGCCAGCGCTGACGCGCGGGACGCCCGGATTGACGACGCAGGCCGAGCTCGAAGCCTTCCTCGCCGATCTCGCCGCCAAGGCGTCCGCTCGGGTGGCGCTCGGCTCGCTCGGCACATCGCAGCAGGGGCGCGACCTGCCTTATCTGATCTTCTCGAAGGAGGGGCTGAAGGATATTTCGGCGCTTAAGGCTTTGGGCCGGCCGGTCGTCTGGTTCGTCGGCCAGCAGCATGGCAACGAGCCGGCCGGGGCCGAGGCGATGCTGGCGCTGGCGCATGATCTGGCGGTCGGCGATCTCGGTGGAGTGCTCGACAAGCTGGTCGTGGTGATCGTGCCGCGCAGCAACCCAGACGGCGCAGCTGCCGACAAGCGGCCGGGCGCCAGCGGCTTCGACCTCAACCGTGACCATCTGCTGCTGACCCTGCCGGAGACGAAGGCGCTGCATGCCAAGCTCGCCGAATTGCCGCCGGACGTGATCGTCGACGTGCACGAATTCTCGGTCGCCAATCGCTGGCTGGAAAAGTTCGGCGGACTCAATGCCGCCGATGCGATGATCCTCTACGCCACCAATCCGGCTGTGCCGCAGCCGACGACGCGGATCGCGGCCGAGCTGATCAAGCCGGCCATGGACAAGGCGATGGAGGAGAAGGGTCTGACCTCGTTCTGGTATTTCACCACGAGCTACCGCAAGGATGACAAGCTTGTCTCGATGGGCGGTAATGCGCCGGGGATCGCGCGCAACCTGTTCGGCCTCTCCGGCGTGGTCTCCTTCCTGATCGAGACACGCGGCGTCGGACTGCAGCTGGAGAATCTGGAGCGCCGCATCGCCACCCACTACGTGATCGCGCGCGCTGTGCTCGATACGGTCGCGGCCCATGATAAGGCCGTGCTGGAGGCTGTGAGGGCGGCGCGGGCGGAGCTGGCGCGCAATCAGGGTGAGCTCATCGTCGCCCATCGCATCGCCACCGAGAAGGTCGAGATCCCGCTGGTCGACCCGGCGACTGGGGCGGACATGCCCACCCCGGTCGAGTTCCGCGACTCACGCAAGGTCACGGTGACCAGCCGCCGGGCGCGGCCCGAGGGCTATCTCGTCCTGCCGGCAGGGCAGGCGGCGCTCGATGCGCTCAAGCTCAAGGGCATCGCCAGCTGCATGCTCGGGGCTCCGGCGACGCTCGAGGTCGAGGCCTTCATGGTCGAGCAGAAGGGGCCGGTGAAGAAGATCGACCGCGAGAACATCAACCCGGACCAGGCGGTGAAGGTCGAGCTTCGGCCACGCCGGCTCGAGGTTCCGGCCAGCGCCGTCTTCGTGCCGATGACACAGGCGGGTGCCAATGTGATCGCTGCCTCATTGGAGCCGGATTCTCCGGGCTCTCATGTCGGCGTCGGGGTGGTGGAAACCGCGCCGGCTTCCGGCGAGGCGCCGATCTATCGCGTGCCTCGCGGGACGAAGCTTACGCTTGCGGCCGGGGGCGATGCGGCCTGCGGCCGTTGAGATCGGCCCGCCGGATCACTACATAGCAGGGTTGCCGGCCGTTACGGGTGGGCCGGGTTCCTTAAGCAATCGAGGCCATGCTGAGGCCAGACGATTCGCTTGCGACGGATGCGAGAGCGATCCGCGCAGCGGCCGGCTTGTCGACGCAGCGTTCCGCCCGCATAACCATGAGACGATGAACTTCAACTCGCGCCTTTTCGACCGGATCAGGATCGGCCCTTCCGAGGCGGAAGAGGTGGTCGAGGCCGATGCACGCCATTGCGACCATCCGGGCTGCGCCAAGGCTGGTGAATTCCGCGCGCCGATGGGACGCGGCAAGGAGGGCAAGTTCTTCCAGTTCTGCCTCGAGCATGTGAAGGCCTACAACGCCACCTATAACTACTTCGCCGGCATGAACGACGAGGCGCTTGCGGCTTACGCCAAGCAGGAGGAGATCGGCCATCGACCGACCTGGAAGCTCGGGGTCAATGCCAGCGCCGCCCGGATGGCGCAGCGTGGTCGCGTGACCGGAGGGCAGGAGGGCGCCGAAGTCGAGGATGCCTTCGGCCTGTTCCGCGGCCGCATCCGCCGCGAGCAGGAAAGGCCTGAGTCACGCGTCGGCGTCGTCGCGAAGAAGGCGCTGGAGACATTGGATCTCGACGAGAGTGCCGACCGCGTCGCGATCAAGGCGCGCTACAAGGAGCTGGTGAAGCGCTTCCACCCCGACGCCAATGGCGGCGACCGTTCGCGCGAAGGCCGGCTGCAGGAAATCCTCAAGGCCTACCAGACGCTGAAGAGCAGCGGGCTGGCCTAGCGGGCTTCCGCGGGGCTCACAGACGCCGACAGGCATTCGCAAAATCAGCACGAGCTGGAGAGGCCATGACGAGGGATTCGCAGGTGATCGCCCCCGCCGATGCGGAGGAGCGTCGGCGCAAACCGCCCGTCGTGGTCTATCCCAATGGCAGCCTGCCCGGCGCTGACATGGCGATGCTGGCGCGGGCGCGCGAGACGCTGACCAAGCGCGACGAGATCATCGTGCCGCCGCGCGAGGCCGGCAGCTTCCGCGTGCCGAAAGGACATTTCTTCCGGGTCGTCAGCATCGAGGGGCCGCAGGTCGGCGATCTCAATCTCTGGAACGCCGGTGATCTCGACGAGCGCTTCTTCAGCGGCAAGACGCGGGCGCTGCACGCGACCCATGTCGGGCTGGGCGACCGGCTCTGGAGCAATCTGCCGCATCTTCGGCCAATGGCGACGATCACCCATGACACGCTCGGCTGGTACGGCTTCGACCAGGACGGCGCCGGCGTGCACGACGTGATCGGCACGCGCTGCGACCCCTATACCCACCGGCTACTCGGCGATGGCGGCGACTACCACCATTGCTGCCATTCCAACCTCGCCCGGGCCCTTGGGCAGGCGAGGGGACTGCCGGCGCGCGAGGTCGAGCATCACGTCCACGACGTGCTCAACGTCTTCATGTGCACGGGCTTCACTCGCGACACGCAGCAGTATTTCATGAAGGCGAGCCCGGTCAGGCCAGGCGACTTCCTCGAGCTCTTCGCCGAGATCGACCTGCTCGGGGCGATCTCGGCCTGCCCGGGCGGCGATTGCGGCCAGACCCATTCGAGCGACGTCGCAATCTGCCACCCGCTCAAGGTCGAGATCTACGAGGCCGACCCGGCGACGCTCGCAGGCTGGCGCTCGCCGCAGCGCAGCCCCTATGGGCGCAGCCACGGCGAGGTTGGCTGAAGGTCGGCAGGTTTCGGAGCCTCTCCCGTCTTTCCGGGGCAGGCCGCAGGCCTGAGCCCGGAAACCATGAACACTGCCTATTATCGTCATGGTCGGGCTTGTCCCGACCATCCACGTCTTCCTTCGGGCAGTACGGTATTCAAGACGCGGATGCTCGCCACAAGGGCGAGCATGACGAACTGGATAAGCGTCGTGGTCATAGGCTCCGGCCCCGCCGCTTTGCGGCATCCCGGAATGACGACTTCGCTTCAGTTCTTCAGCAGCGAGTTCATCCCGTCGGTGTCGAGATTGTCGGAGCCGCGCAAGGTGCTGCGCTCGGTCGAGCTCGGCTGATCGTCCTGTCCGCCGCCCGAGGCGACCGAGCCGCCATCCGCGGCTGGAGCCTGCCCGCCAGCACCCGCCATCTTCCGCAGCAGCGGGCTGGCCTGGAGCAGAGCCGTCATGCTGGTTGCGGTGTTGTAGCTGTTGGGATCGTTGGGAGCGAGGCCGCCCTGCTTGTGCAGCGCGATGCCGGCGTTGCCGGCGTTGTAGAGCAGCGAACCGGACGAGCCGCCGAGCGTGTCGCAGCGATGGCGCATCTCGGCCGCGTCGCCCTGCTGGCGCGTCGCCATGCAGCGGAAGCGGCTCATCACCTTCGGCCGGCCGGCCGGGTGGTGGATCACCATCAGCGAGGGGGCGCCGCCGGTCGGCGTCGCCGCGAGCTTGACCGAACCATAGGTCGCGGTCGGATTGCCCTTCGCCTTGGCGATGGCGTAGTCGAGATTGGCGTTGAACTCGACCGGCTTGGGGTCAAGCTCGAAAACCTTGGCGCCCTTGCCGTCCTGCGTCAGGAAATCCATGACGATGATGGCGCGCACCGGCGTCATCTCGCCGCTCTGCGGCAGGCAGTGATGGTTGGTGAGGACATAGTCGCCCGGCAGCAATTCGCCGGTGCAATGGGCGCCGGTCTGCTTGCCGGTCTTGTTGTCCTTCAGCAGGATGTCGATGCGTCCGACCGGCTTGGCCATCTTGGCGAGCGGATCACGCTGGTCGAGTTCCGCGATCGGCTCGAAGGCGCCCTTGTTGCTTTCGATATGGGTCGCGGCGTCGCCGGTGCTCTGCCGCCTGGGCATGCTGACCTTGCCGAAGTCGCTGGGGTCGAAGCCCATCGTCTGGGCCGCGACGGGGCCGGCAAGGGCAAGGCCCATGGCGCCGATGAAGGCAGCGCGAATGTTGGTCCCGGTCAAATTGGTCTGCAGCCATGCGGGCATGCGCTCATTCCTCTCCTCAGCGAATCCCTTGCGGCCCTGCCGGCTGCCGCTTTCCTGCGCGATCAGCGCCAACACTGTGGCGACAATCGAGCGGTTTCGGGACGATAGTCATCCGCACGCGCTTGGGGAAGCCTGAGCCGTTTTCGCGCGGGCGGAGAACTGGGGAATGTCCGGGCGCCTACGGTCCAAAAAAGCGCGGTCGTCCCGGGCGAGCGCAGCTCGACCCGGGATCCATTCCGGAACCTCTTTCGGAAAGGCTCCGGAATGGATCCCGGATCGGCGCCGCTTCGCGGCTTGTCCGGGATGACAGCCTGGTTGGTGTAAACTTGGTTGTTCAGCCCTTCTTCGCTGCCAGCCCGGCGACGTCGCCGATGATGCCGTCGAGGGCGAAATCCTTGGGCGTATAGACCCGGGCGACACCCATATTTTTCAGCGCGTTCTCGTCATCGGGCGGGATGATGCCGCCGACCACGACGGGCACGTCCATGCCGGCGACGCGCAGGCGCGCGGTGACGTCACGCACCAGCGGCAGATGCGAGCCGGAGAGGATGGAAAGTCCGATGATGTCGGCCTCGGTCTCCTTGGCCTGCGTCACGATCTCCTCGGGCGTCTGGCGGATGCCGCCATAGGAGACCTGCATGCCGGCATCGCGGGCGCGCACGGCGATCTGCTCGGCGCCGTTCGAATGGCCGTCGAGCCCGGGCTTGCCGACGAGGAAGCGCGGTGGGCGGCCGAGCCGCTCGGTCGCCTTCGCTACCGCTGCCTTGACGGTGGCGAGGCCGGCATCGTCGCCGAGCTTGGTGGTGTCGACGCCGGTCGGGGCGCGGTATTCACCGAAGATCTCGCGCAGCGTCTGCGCCCACTCGCCGGTGGTGACGCCAGCCTTGGCGCAGGCGATCGAGGCCGGCATGACGTTGCGGTCCTCCTTGGCGGCGCCGGCGAGTTCGGCGAGCGCGGCCTCGACCGTCTTGCCGTCGCGCGCAGCGCGCCAGGCTTTCAACCGGCCGACGGCCTCGATCTCGACCGAATCCGGCACGGTGACGACGGCGCCGTCGCCAGCCGATAGCGGCGAGGGCTCGCTGGTGGTGAACTTGTTGACGCCGACGACGACCTGCTCGCCGCGCTCGATCGCTTCGATGCGGCGGGCGCCGTTCTCGACCAGCGCCATCTTCATGTAGCCGCTCTCGACGGCAGCGAGGGCGCCGCCCATCGCGTCGATCTTGGCGAGTTCCTCCAGCGCGGCCGCCTTCAGCGCCTCGACCTTGGCGTCGATCTCCTTCGAGCCGTCGAAGATGTCGCCGAATTCGAGCAGGTCGGTCTCATAGGCCAGCACCTGCTGCATGCGCAGCGACCATTGCTGGTCGAAGGGTCGGGGCAGGCCGAGCGCCTCGTTCCAGGCCGGCAGTTGCACGGCGCGCGCGCGGGCCTTCTTCGAGAGCGTCACCGCCAGCATCTCGATCAGGATGCGGTAGACATTGTTCTCGGCCTGCGGCTCGGTCAGCCCGAGCGAATTGACCTGGACGCCATAGCGGAAGCGGCGGTGCTGCTCCTCCAGCACGGCGAAGCGCTTCAGCGTGATCTCGTCCCAGAGATCGACGAAAGCCCGCATCTTGCAGAGCTCGGTGACGAAGCGCATGCCGGCATTGACGAAGAAGGAGATGCGGCCGACGACGCTGCCGAACTCCTCGGGAGCGACCTCCGGCCGGGCCCTGATCGACTCAAGCAGGGCGATCGCGGTCGCCAAGGCGAAGGAGAGCTCCTGCACCGGCGAGGCACCGGCCTCCTGCAGATGGTATGAGCAGACATTGGTCGGGTTCCATTTCGGCAGCTCGCGCGCCGTGAACACGACGATGTCGGTGGTCAGTCGCATCGAGGGGCGCGGCGGGAAGACATAGGTTCCGCGCGACAGGTATTCCTTGACGAGGTCGTTCTGGGTCGTGCCCTGCAAGGCGGCGCGGTCGGCGCCCTGCTCGTCGGCGGTGGCGATGTAGAGCGAGAGCAGCCAGGCGGCCGTCGCGTTGATCGTCATCGACGTGTTCATCTGTGCCAGCGGGATCTGGTCGAACAAAGCCCGCATGTCGCCGAGATGGGTGATGGGGACGCCGACCTTGCCGACCTCGCCGCGCGACAGCACATGGTCGGGGTCGTAGCCGGTCTGGGTCGGCAGGTCGAAGGCAACCGAGAGGCCGGTCTGACCCTTGGCGAGATTGGTCCGGTAGAGCTTGTTCGATTCGGACGCGTCGGAATGGCCGGCATAGGTCCGGAAAATCCAGGGCTTGTCGCGCTGGACCTGTTTCCCGAGCGGATCGATCGCGTTCATGCTCGCTCCCTGCCGTGCCGTCTTGCTGTGCTCGTGCAATCTCGATTGTTGCACTGCAGCGAAGATAACGCCAGTAGGCCGCGGAAGTCGTGTGCGACCTTCGGATGAGCAGTTTCAGACCCGATCTGCGGGGAGGTCGGCCTCGCGGGGCCGGGCTTTCCGGCCTGCGACTGGGACGTTCAACAGTCGGTTCGTGCTCTGCGTCTCCAGGATGACCATGGTCGAGGTCTCGGCGACGCAGGGGATCGCCTGCAGGGCTTCCCTGATGAAGCTGCGCAGCGCCTCGATGTCCTTGACCCAGACGCGCAGGAGATAATCGACATTGCCGGTGACCAGCAGGCATTCGGTGATCTCTGGTTGAGCGCGGATCGCGGTCATGAACTGCTCGGCGGCGTCCGGACTCTGCTTGGCGAGCTTGACGCTGACCATCACGCAGATGCTGAAGCCGAGTGCTGCCGGGCTGATCTTGGCTGCATAGCCCTCGATGACGCCGGCTTCTTCAAGTCGCTTGATCCGGCGGGCACAAGGCGTCGGCGAGAGGCCGACCGCCTCGGCGAGGTCGAGGTTGGAGATGCGGCCGTTCTGCTGCAGCGTGGCCAGGATTTTTCGGTCGATGCGATCCAAATCTATCATGAGCGAATTTCACTCCTGAAATTTCGCCTGAAGGTGATAAATCGCGCCGATCCTGTAAAGCAGTCTATCATTGCACGGATGTCTCGCGCATGACCTGCTACATACTCGCGTCAGGGCGATGGTTTCCGCTCGAAGGAACAACGGTGCAGGCGTCATGGTGACATCGAATGCGAGGCGGCCGGGAGAGCGACCCGCCCTGGCGAGCTGGCTCTCGACCGGCAACAGCATCACCCAGCAATTCATGGCGATCGGCGGACGGCCCGATGTGGTCAGCCTCGCCGGCGGCTTGCCAGCCTCCGAGATCTACCCGGTCGAGGCGATCGGCGCGGCGCAAGAACGGGCGCTGACGCGCTGGGGCACGCAGATTCTCGAATACGGCGCGATCGAGGGCCTGCCGGCACTGCGGGCGGCGATCGCCGAGCGCTTCAGCGCCACGACAGGGCGTCGCTTCGGGCCGGAGAACGTGCTGCTGACGACCGGTGCGATGCAGGGGCTCGACCTCGTCGGCAAGGCGCTGGTCGATCCCGGCGAGCTAATCCTCTCGCAGTTCCCGACCTATCTCGGCGCGCTCGACGCCTGGCGCCCGCGCATGCCGCGCTATGAGAAGCTCGACTGGGGCCTGCAGGCGCCCGGGCAGGATGCGGTGCTGCGCCAGGCCAAGTTCGTCTATGCCGTGCCGAACTATTCCAACCCGACCGGCGTGCTGGTGCCGCAGGATGAGCGCGCTGCCCTGCTCGACAAGGTCGAGGCCGCCGGGACCTGGCTTTTGGAGGATGACCCTTACCTGCCGCTGCAATTCGACGGCCCGGCGGGGGCGAGCCTTCTCGCCCATCACGCGCAGCGCCATCCGAACGGCGCCTATGCCGGGCCGGTGATCTATCTGGGCACGTTGTCGAAGAGCCTGGCGCCGGGTCTGCGCGTCGGCTGGATCGTGGCGGAGGCTTCGCTGATCTCGACGCTGGCGCTGGCCAAGCAGTCGACCGACATCGCCTCCAGCCTGCTGACGCAGGCGATCGCGCTGGAGATGATCGAGAGCGATTTCGAGACGCAGCACATCCCGAAGATCGTCGCGACCTATCGCGAGCGCCGCGATGCGCTCTGCGCCGCCGCGGCTGCGCATCTCTCCGACTGGTTCGAATGGGAGGTGCCACCCGGTGGCATGTTCGTCTGGATGCGTGCCAAGGACGGCGCGATCGACACCGACGCGCTCTATGCCCATGCTCTGGCCGAGAACGTCGCCTTCGTGCCGTCGAGCGTGTTCGATCCCTCGGGCGCACTGAAGAGCGCGATGCGGGTCAATTTCACCCGCTCGCCGCCGGAGGTGCTGGTCGAGGGCGTGCGCCGGCTCGAACAGGCGGTACGCCGCCTGCTCGCCGAGCGGCCCGGCCGGGCGGCCTGAAACCAACAAGCGACAAAACCGAGGAAACGCCGATGCCGACCCGTCTCGCCACGCCCGCCCATCCGCGCCTGCCGCAAGCCCTGATCGATCTCTGGCAGGCGGTGCCGAGCTCGGTGATCGCCGATCAGCTCGGCGGCACCGGCCATGCCGATCCGGCGATCCGGCCGACGAGGCCCTTCGCGCCGGGCAAGCGCCTGGTCGGCCAGGCGATCACCGCCTGGTGCGAGCCGGCCGATTACGGGCCGGTGCATCACGCG
Source organism: Allobosea sp. NPDC003192 (assembly GCF_050275675.1). NCBI lineage: Bacteria > Pseudomonadati > Pseudomonadota > Alphaproteobacteria > Hyphomicrobiales > Alloboseaceae > Allobosea > Allobosea sp. NPDC003192. The sequence goes on along the minus strand of NZ_JBNNPK010000030.1, from coordinate 30,333 downwards.
ATCAGCATCGCCGAGCGCGGCGATGTAATCGTGGTCGCGGCCGGCGGACGCAAGGACGCGGCGATGATCGGCGACCTGCTCGGCGGTGCCGCAAGGCGCAAGGGCATTGCCGGCGTCGTCGTCGATGGCGCGGTGCGCGATGTCGGGCCGGTGTCGCAATGGCCGGATTTCGTCTTCTTCTCGCGCTGGATCATGCCGCGCGGCCCATCCTCGATGGAGCGCGGCATCGTCAACGGGCCGATCGTCTTCGGCGGCGTCGCGGTCCAGCCGCATGATCTCGTCGTCGGCGACGATGACGGGCTCGTCTTCGTGCCGCATGGGCTGGTCGAGGCCAAGCTCGCGGCCTGCCTGGCGCGGGTGAAGGCGGAGGCCGAATGGGAGGTGCTGCTCGCCGGCGGCGCCTCGACGGTCGAAACCTTCAAGGTGCCGCCGATGGAGAAGCTCTGAGCAGCCCTCAGAAGCTCTCGACCCAGGGCCTGAGCTCGACCTCGAGCGACCAGGCGCTGCGCGGCTGCCTGAGCACGTCGAGATAGCTCTGGGCGATGGCGTCCGGATCGAGCGTATTGTCATCCGTATCGGGGCGGTTCGCGCTGCGCACGCCGCCGTCGATGATGAAATGCGCGACATGGATGCCCTTCGGCCCGAGCTCGCGCGCCGCGCTCTGGGCGAGGCCGCGCAAGGCGAACTTGCCCATGGCGAAGGGCGCCGACAGCGCGAAGCCCTTGATGCCGGCGGTCGCGCCCGTGAGCAGGATCGCGCCGCGGCCATGCGGCAGCATCCGCTTGGCCGCCTGCTGCGTCACCAGGAAGGCGCCATAGGCGGTGACGGCGAGCGCCTGCGCGACCCCTGCCGGATCGAGTTCGGCGATCGGCCCGCGCAGCCGGCCGCTGGCGTTGTAGACGACGATGTCGGGCTCGCCGATTTGGGCGTCGGCAGCCTCGAACAGGCTGGCGACGGCGGCCGGATCGGATGCATCGACCTGGAAGGTTGTGGCCCCGGTCTCGGCCGCGAGCGCGGCGAGTTTTTCGGTGTTGCGGGCGGCGAGGCCGACCTTGACGCCTTGTGCCGCCAGGGCACGCGCAACCGAGGCGCTGATGCCGGAGCCGGCGCCGACGATCAGGGCGCTGCGATAGGGCAGGGAGGTCATTGCAAGGTCTCCGTTCAGGCGGCGGCGGGAATGGGCTTGGCCTCGCCGCCGCGCATCATGATGCAGAAGCCGGCGGCGAAGAGGCAGAGCGCGCCGGCGATGAAGAAGGCCGGCAGGTAGCTGTCATAGACGGTACGGCTGAAGCCGGCGCCATAGGCGGCGAAGGCAGCGCCGAGCTGGTGGCCGGTGAAGACCCAGCCGAAGACCAGCGTCGCCTTCTCGCCGAAGCGGTCGGCGGCGATCTTGATCGTCGGCGGCACGGTCGCGACCCAATCGAGCCCGTAGAAGATCGCGAAGATCGAGAGGCCATAGAAGGAGAAGTCGGTGAAGGGCAGGAACAGCAGCGAGAGCCCGCGCAGGCCGTAATACCAGAACAGCAGCCAGCGGCTGTCATAGCGGTCCGAGAGCCAGCCGGAGCCGACCGTGCCGAGGAAGTCGAAGATGCCGATCACCGCGAGCACGCTTGCCGCCGTCACGGCCGCCATGCCGTAATCGCCGCAGAGCGCAACGAAATGGGTCTGCACCAGCCCGTTGGTGCTGGCGCCGCAGACGAAGAAGGTGCCGAACAGGATCCAGAAGGTGCTGGTCTTCGCCGCATCGCGCAGTGCGACGATCGGCGAGGCGAGCATCGCCCCGAGGCTGGCTGCTTGAGCCGGGGCCGGCACGATCTGCGTTGCGCCATAGGGGGCGAGGCCGACATCGACCGGCCGATCGCGCATCAGGACGAGCACGCCAACCGCCGCGAGAGCGATCATGCCGAGCACGAAGGTCATGGCGGCGCGCCAGCCGACTTGCTCGGTGAGGGCCGCGAGCAGGGGCAGGAAGACGAGTTGGCCGGTCGCGGTGCTGGCGGTGAGCAGGCCGACGACGAGGCCGCGGCGCTGCACGAACCAGCGCGTCGCGACGGTGGCGCCGAGCACCATGGCGGTCAGGCCCGTGCCGAAGCCGAGCACGAAGCCCCAGAGCAGCACCAGTTGCCAGAGCTGCGTCATGAAGAAGGAGCCGATGATGCTCGCCGCGATCAGGCTGAGCGCGACCAGCGCGACGGGCCGGACGCCGAAGCGGTTCATGAAGGCGGCGGCGAAGGGCGCCATCAGCCCGAACAGCAGGAGGCGGACCGCCAGCGCCGAGGAGATCTCGGAGGTCGCCCAGCCGAATTCCTTCTGCAGCGGCAGGATCAGCACGCCGGGCGCGCCGACGGCGCCGGCGGTGACCAGCATGGTCAGGAAGGTCACCGCTGCCACGGCCCAGCCATAATGGATGCCGCGGCGGGCGAAGGCGGCGGCGAGGCCGGTGGGCTGTGGCTGGTCGGCGAGGTCGGTGGGCATCGGGTGTTCCTTATTTGCGGGTATATACCCGTATTTGTTTCGGAAAATCACAGCGAATCGAGCGCGGCGTGGAGCTGCCGCATGAAGTCGACACCAAGACGGTCGTCGAGGGACTTCTGTGCGCCGTCCCAGAGGGGCGCGCCGTCTTCCAGGACCTTGTGGCCGGCCTCGGTCAGGGTGACCGTGGCCTCGCGCTGGTCCTCGCCGCGGCCGAGTTCGACGAGGCCCATCTTCTCGAGCACGCGGACATTGCGGCCGACGGTCGAGCGGTCGAGTTCGACCCGGCGGCCGAGCGCAGTCAGCGTCACCGGCTCGACGCGGGCGATCGAGCGCATCAGGCTGAACTGCGCGATGTTGACCCCGACCGGAGCGATCGTCTCGTCATAGAAGGCGATCATCCGGCGCGAGGCCGAGCGCAGGGTCGTGCAGATGCAGGGAACCGACATGGGTGCGGGTATATGCCCGTGATGCAAGGAATGCAAGCGTTGAATGCTTCAATTTGAGCGCGGGGAACCCCTCTCCCGGATGGGAGAGGGGTAGGGGTGAGGGACTGCCGTTGCAATAGAAGGCGAGGCGGCGGCGCTGCGACCTCAATTGGATAGGGCGGGCCCTCATCCCTGCCCTTCTCCCACACGGGAGAAGGGTTCCCCGCGCCTTTGCTTCAGCGCGGGTGAGCTGTCAGTTCCGGCCTTCCGGCAGGCGCGGCAGCGGCAGGAATTCGACGCCTTCCTCATGCAGCATCTGGGCGTCTTCGGCGCTCGCCTCGCCATAGATGGCGCGGTTCTCGGTCTCGCCGTGATGGATCTTCAGCGCCTCCTCGGCGAAGCGCTTTCCGACGGGCTCGGCATTCGCCGCGACATGCTCGTGCAGCGCCGTCAGCATGGCGCGGAACGCCATCTCCTTCTCTCCCATCAGCGCGGCCGGCTGGGCTGCGGGGGCAGGGGAGGTAGCGGGGGCGGGCGACGGGGTAGTGGCTTCCGGAGCCGGCTCAGCCGGTCGTGGGCCGCGATCGGTCCGGGCCACGGCCGGGGCCATCACGGCGCGCTCGACCTTGGCGCTGTCGCAGACCGGGCAGGTGACGAAGCCGCGCTTCGCCTGTTCGTCGAAGCTGCCGGAACTCGCGAACCAGCTCTCGAACTCGTGGGCGTTGTCGCAGATCAGGGTGTAACGGATCATATCAACTCAAGGCCGGCGGTAACGGCAGCAGATAGGGGCGCGGCCGTTCCGCGACAAGTTCACGCTCATTCGGCGGCATCGAGCCGGGGCTGCGCGCCCTTGCGGGTCTCGACCGCGAAGGAACGGGTGTGGCGCAGGGTCGGGATGCGCTGGCGGGCGTCGGCGACCAAAGCAAGGTCGATCTCGGCCATGATCAGCCCGGGCTCGTTGCCGGCCTCGGCGAGGACACGGCCCCAGGGATCGACGATGATCGAGTGGCCATAGCTCTCGCGGCCATCCTCGTGCAGGCCGCCTTGCGCTGCCGAGACCATGAAGGCGCCGTTCTCGATGGCGCGGGCGCGCTGCAGCACCTGCCAATGCGCCTCGCCGGTCTGGCGGGTGAAGCAGGCCGGCGCGGTCAGCAGGAAGGCGCCGGCCTCGGCCTCGGCACGGTAGAGATAGGGAAAGCGGACATCGTAGCAGATCGACATCCCGACCAGCCCCCAGGGCGTTTCCACCACGGTTGCTCGATCTCCGCCGGAGAAGGTGTTGGATTCGCGCCAGGTCTCGCCATTGGGCAGGTCGACGTCGAAGAGGTGGATCTTGTCATAGCGCGCGGCGATCTCACCTTGGGGATCGATCATATAGGCGCGATTGGCGATCTTCTCGCCGGCCCTGACCGAGAGCGAGCCGATCTGCAGCCAGACCCCGGTCTCACGCGCGGCCTCGCGCAGCCCGGCCAGGACCTCGTGGGCCTCCTCCGTCTGGCTGGTCGCGCGCAGGACCTTGGTGTCGCGCTCGCAGAGATTGGTGACCTCGGGCGTCTGGATGAATTGAGCGCCCGCAGCCGCGGCCTCGCGGATAAGGCGCATGGCGTCATCGCGATTGCGCAGGGGATCGCGCGTCGAACGCATCTGGACGCAGGCGGCGGTGAAGCGTGGCGCGGTCATCAATGCGTCTCCTCAGGCTGCCTTCAGCAGCGGGTCGAGCTCGCCGCGGGCATCAAGCGCGTGCAGGTCATCGGAGCCGCCGACATGGCGCCCGCCGATGAAGATCTGCGGCACGGAGGTGCGTCCGCCGGCCTTGGCCGTCATCTCCTGGCGCAGCTCCGGCTTGCCATCGACGCCGATCTCCTCGAAGGCGACGCCCTTCTTCGTCAGAAGCGCCTTGGCGGCATGACAATAGGGGCACCAGCCCGTGGTGTAGATCGTGACCTGCGGCATTAGCCTATCCCGAAAGAATGCTTCGCCCAGTAATATAGGGAGCCGTCACGCTTCCGTCACGACCCGGGCGAAGGTCAGCACGTCGACCGCGCTCGCCCCGCCGCGCAGCAGAGCGCGCGAAGCGGCGTTGACGGTCGAGCCGGTGGTCAGCACGTCGTCGACGAGCAGGATGCGCCTTCCCTCGACGAGCGGACGCATGGCCGACAGCACCTTGAAGGCGCCCTGCAGGTTGTCGGCCCGCTGTGCCTTCGTCAGCCCGACCTGCTGCTTCGTCCGCTTGACGCGGGCGAGCGCCCGCGGGGCGCAAGGGCGGACCGATTGCCGGGCGATCGTCGTTGCCAGCGCTGCAGCCTGGTTGAAGCGCCGCGTCCACAGGCGGAAGCGATGCAATGGCACCGGCACGATCAGATCGGCATCCGTAATCAGCTCGCGGCCGGCCTGCGCCATCATCCGCCCGAGCATCAGGGATAGCTCGGTGCGGTCGCCATATTTCAGCCGGTGCACCAGTTCGCGCGCCGTGCCGTCGAAGCGGCAGGCGGCGCGGGCACGGGCGAAGACCGGTGGATCGGCGATCGCCGCCGGCGAGATCAGGCCGGGGCCGAGATCGACCTCGAAGGGCGTGCCGAGCCGCTCGCAATAGGGCCGCTCGATCAGCCCGAGCCCAGCCCAGCATTGGGCGCACAGGCCCTGCGCCTCGCTCGTGGCAGCCCGGCAGCCGACGCATGCGGGCGGATAGACGAGGCCGACGGCACTGCCGATGCCTGTTCGCAGCCAGCTGCGCCCACGCTGCAGCCAGCGCGTGGAGAGGGTTTTTCCAGTCTGTTCGGGATTTTCGGAAAGGCTCATGCGCGCTGGAGGCCGCAAGGAGAGTGTCTTCGCTTTCTCGCGAGCAGGGCGGGGCAACCCCTGCCAATCCCTGCCATGTCGCCTATGTTCCTTGCGACGGCTCCGGCCCGCATCGCGGTGACCGGCGCCATGGATGCCTCCTGCGGCCTTAGCGCCGCTTCGCGACAAGGATCGCCACGATGAGTCATGCCTCCCCCGCCAAGCTGTTCACGCCGTTCCGCCTCGGCGATCTCACGCTGAAGAACCGCGTCGTGATGGCGCCTTTGACCCGCAACCGCGCCAACAAGCATGATGATGCGCCGAACGCGCTCAATGTCGAGTATTACCGCCAGCGCGCCGGCGCCGGGCTGATCATCACCGAAGCCACGCAGATCTCGCAGCAGGGCCAGGGCTATATCTGGACGCCCGGCATCTATCGCGATGCGCAGGTCGCCGGCTGGAAGGCCGTGACCGACGCCGTTCATGAGGCGGATGGGGTGATCTTCGCCCAGCTCTGGCATGTCGGGCGCGTCAGCCATGTCTCGCTGCAGCCCGGCAACCAGGCGCCGGTCGCCCCTTCGGCGGTGCTCGCCAAGACCAAGACCTATATCGAAAGCGGCTTCGCCGAGGTGTCCGAGCCGCGTGCGCTGAGGCTCGACGAGATTCCCGGCATCGTCGCCGATTTCGTCAGGGCGGCGCAGAACGCCAAGGCGGCCGGCTTCGACGGCATCGAATTGCACGGCGCCCATGGCTACCTGCTCGACCAGTTCCTGCGCGACGGCTCGAACCAACGCCAGGACGCCTATGGTGGCTCGATCGAGAACCGCGTGCGGCTGACGCTGGAGGTGGTCGACGCGGTGACCAAGGTGTTCCCGAAGGAGCGCGTCGGCATCCGCATCTCGCCTGTGAGTCCTGCTAATGATGCCCGTGATTCCGACCCACAGGCGCTGTTCGGCCATCTCGTCGGCGAGCTCGACAAGCGCGGCATCGCCTTCATCCATGTCGTGGAGGGCGCGACGCGCGATGCGCGCGACTACCTGCCCTTCGACTACCTGGCCCTGCGCAAGGCCTTCCGCGGCGCCTACATCGCCAATAACGGCTTCACCCGCGAGCTCGCCATCGAGACGGTGGAGAAGGGCGAGGCGGACCTCATCGCCTTCGGCCGGCTCTTCATCGCCAATCCCGACCTGCCGGAGCGGCTGAAGCTGGACGCCCCGCTCAACACGCCGGACGTCGCGACCTTCTATGGCGGCGACGCCAAGGGCTATACCGATTATCCGGCGTTGGCGCAGGCGGAGCGCTCGCACGCTGCAGGCTGAGGCGAGAACGGCAGTCCTGCGGACGGTCCTGGAATCCGCCCGCAGGTTTCTCGTCTTTGGCGGCACGTAAGGGCTTGCAGCGCGGGCCAGCGCCGATTATACGGACGGCCTTGCCGCGCTGCTCCCATCGTCTAGCGGTCAGGACGTCGCCCTCTCACGGCGAAAACTGGGGTTCGATTCCCCATGGGAGCGCCAGCAAAATCAATCACCTAGATTGATTTTCGGCACCTTCGTCGAATATCCGTCAAATAATCAGCGCGATACGCAGATGGACTCAACGCTGTTGATCCATGAGCGCGAATCGCCGTGTCATCGGCAACTTCCGCGAGGGGCTCAGCAGGGAGGCCGGGGTGGCGAAGGCACGGAAGCGGAAAAAGCGATCGACCATCACTCGATCAGAGGCGGTTCGCCGGCTGGGAGTGATGCTCAAAGCTATCAATAGCGATGTCGAGATCGTCTTGGGCGCTGAGGCAGCCCTCGAAGAAGCAAATTCTATTGTTAGAGCGACAGGCGGCGTGAAGCGGCCTGGCGTGGCTACCTACAACGTCATCGCTCAGAGTTTGACCTTTAATCTCGCCATGTCTCTAGCTCGGCTTTTCGATCCCGGATCGAAGCGCTTCAAACCAAACGATCGAGACCTAGCGTCTATTCCCCTTATTGTGAGGCTGCTGCGCCAAAAGCGGTGCCAGGACGCTCTTGCACGCGCGGCGCGAGATTGGATACCCCACATGCCGTCCATTGCTGATGGCCAAGAGGCGGCCTGCCGCAAGGCTGCGAAGGACGCCATTGCGGCCTTCGATGCAGCGCGACGAGACCCTCAGGGCCGCCGCGGCATCGCCCGACTTCGCGGAATGCGCAACAAGGTACTAGCGCACAGCTTCATGGATGAGGTGTACATCGCCATGCCGACCTATAACCAGCTATTCCGCCTTGTCGACTGTGCCCGCGATGTTTTAGCAGGCGCCTTGTTTGCGATCGACGGAGAAAACGCTGCTCTCGTTGAAATTGAGGCGTTAAATAGAAAATATAGCAAAGAATTTTGGCAGTACGCACTGCGTTTGCCAAGCGGTCAGCCGCGAGCAGGTGGCAAATGATTCGACCACGACCGCTATTAGCGAAGCCCGAATTTCTTTCTTCTGAAGAGGCATCTGTTGTTGATCGTATCAACAAAGGCCTCCTAAGGGTAGCAGCGGCCCGATCTGAAAAGGTAAAGGGCGCTGACTACCTAGCGTCAAAACTTGCTTGGAAAGTAAAAACCTATCAAAATGGACTACTATATCGAACGGTCTCCCTTTTTGACGGGTGCGTGGCCGCAATGGGCGCCTCCTCGCCGGTCGTAGCGATGCTAGCGAGTCGAGCGCTACTGGAAACTGTCGCTCTGCTCGGTGAGCTGCTCTTGAAAACACGGAAAGCTCTACAGCAACGAGATTTTGAAGCTTTTGGCGCGTGGCTCTTTCAACGTATTTTCGCCACCCGTGACGAAGCCATGCTCGCCCAGTACGGCGAAATCCCGTCAACGCGAGCTGTAAACATTGTTACCATTTTATCTGGATTTGAAAGTAAATATCCTGACGTCTCAGGGTTGCGAGAAATATATGATCAACTGAGCGAGTTTTGTCATCCAAACAGTATGGGGCATCATTTTTTGTTTGGTAATCTCGATACTCAAAATCACACGATGTCTTATGATGACGTGCAAGATAAAGAAAGTACATTTGCTTTGATATTGACCGCATTATGTGTGATTGAGTTTGTTGAAGATTGGCTATTAGAATTTGATCAGCATGTTTCTGCGTTAAAAGAGGTTGGATAGATGTACGCAACTTCTAATATTCTGTATAGAGTCGTCAAATTGAAGACGAATTTTAATTTCGGATCAGGTACCATTGTAGAAATAGGGGATCAAGAGTTTATATTAACGGCGGCTCATGTCCTGGAGCATACTCATGCGGGGCAGCTTATTTCGATCGAAGGGATCAATTGGTCTGTCGTATGGAAAATTGAAAAAAAGCTCACTCGGAATGATATTGCCCTACTGTCGTTTTCTGGTTCCTTCCATAGGCAAATTTTTGAAATAAAAATCAGTTCTAAACAAGCAATTCTAAGTATGGATGCTATTATTGCTGGTTTCCCAGCAGGTAGGGCGAATTACCTTGATGTAGGTTCGGAGGGAGCGAAAGAAACGCATATGTTGCCCTTTCTGAGAAAAGGAATTATCTCTGCTTTTTTAAGAAAGGAATTTATAATTGACTGTCTGATTCAGCGAGGATTTTCAGGCGGTCCTGCTTTTTATGTAAGCGCGGATGGAAAATTTACACCGCATATATTTGGTGTTGTTTCAAGTGGTATTACTTTTGAAGACGATCAAAAGCTTCTGGATGAACGCACTGCTACGACAATTAGATCTGGATTTACATCATGCGTCTCGGTTGATCTTGCGCTCGAATTGGCCCAAGATGAATTGGGAATAATGGTGACAGAAGGATAAAATTTAAACTTCGTATTGAAGCGAGATAGGGGCTATCTAACATATTCAGGACCTCGCGCCGGTTTTAATTCTGTCTATGCTTGTAGATGCACTCGACGAGGCCAAGAGTCACTAGTTCACCTTCGAGAATAGGGCGCTCTCCCGGTGATGGCTTGGCGAGCCAGACGCCGTACCAGTCCTCGCCGCGGCAATCGTCTTCGATCCGATCGACGAAAACGATACGGCTCGGAATGGCATGAGCGCCGATTTTGAGGCCACGCATCCGATAGAGACCAGGGATGAAAGCAGGCAAGCCGGTAGCGGCTGCCGGAACGCGTGCGTTCGACATGAGGTGACTCCGCTTGAGAAATTATCAAGTAGACTTGTGGTAACGTTAATTGCGTATCACGTCAAGCGCGCTTGAGAAAAAATCAATTCAACGCTATATCCGTATCATGATACAGCCTTCTCAAATCCGCGGCGCACGCGCCATGATCAGCATGACGCAGGCGGCTCTAGCTGAGGCCGCGGGCATCTCCACAACGGCGCTCAACAACATCGAACGCGGCGCCGCCGATCCGAAGGCGTCGACTTTGACAGCGATTCAGAAGGCGCTTGAGGCCGCTGGCGTCATCTTCGTTCCCGAGAACGGCGAGGGGCCTGGCGTGCGGTTGAAGAAGGCTCGCTGATACCTATCGCGCTGTACGCGGATAGGTCCTCGGTCCTGGCGATGTGCCGAGCCCGTTCCCTGGCGGCCTGACGCTTGTACAAGTCGATCAGGCCTTCTTCCATCCGCTCGAAGAGCGGCAGGTATAGGTCGCCGTGATAATCGACGATCTTGGCAGCCACGATCAGAGCTTGGCGCGCCTCTTCGATCGTAACGGTGCCATCTTTAGGTCGCTGCTTTGGACTGCGAACACCCATAGCAGTGACGCTATCAGCTATCCCGTCTGGTTGCTGCCTTTGGCCTGCGTCGCCAGAACGTCTGCGAGGGATACCCCGACCGCGTCCTCGCACCAGGTGGTCAGAGCTTCAACCATGCCGATGACCATGTCGGTCGCGACCGCGATCCCGAACTCGGTCTCACCAGCCGAGCATCCACTCATGGGATTGTATCGCCGTGGCGTCGATATCGGAGTCGAGGCTGCGATAGCGGCCGCCGCAGAACACCAGCGGACGCAGATGCTCCGAATGCCGGTAGCTGAAGGAGACGACCCTGCCGACCACGATGGTGTGGTCGCCGCCGGGATAGTGCTGCCAGAGCCGGCATTCGAGCTGCGCGATGCAGTCCTCCAGCATCGGAACGTCGGCGACATCCCCTTGCTTCCAGGGGATGTCTTTCCATTTGTCGCCCTGAGCCCGCGCGAAATGGGTGGATAGCGGACTTTGCTCCTCGCCGAGGAAGTTGACGCAGAAATCGCGAGCGGCCAGCCACTGCGGCAGGGACCGTGCCGTATTGACGATGCTGAACAGGATCAACGGCGGATCGAGCGAGACTGTGTTGAACGAGCTGACGGTCATGCCGAGATGGGCGCGATCCTGCGAGAACGCTGTGATGACCGCAACACCCGTCGGGAAGAGGCCGAAGGCGTTGCGCAACTCGCGCGGATCGAATCCTGTGCCGCAATCCGTCATCGCCGCGTCCCCGTCTGCCCGGTCATCCCGAGGCCCATCGTGCCGGAAGGTGGGTTGATGAACTCCGAAGGCGACAGGTCGCTGCCGCGCGGCACCCCAATCTCGAACAGCCAGACGCTCGTTGGCGGCAATTGCCCGGTGCATCAGCGCAACGTCGATCTCGTCAAGAAGCTCGACGCCGATCCTTACCGGACCGAGGCCTGAAGGCAGGCGCTCCCGACCCTGCCGAGCCTGGGCTTCGAGGCGCACCTCGCGCCGACGGCAGAGCCTCTCGCAAGCTCAATCGTCGACATGGTCGTGGCCGCCGATGCGGCCCGGGCGCCAATAGCCTTCGGAGGTGATCGCGGTTTTCGGCAGTCCCGCCTGCACCAGATGATGCCGCCAGGAGCGGACATTGCTGGTCTCGCCCATCAGATGGGCCTGGCCCCTGCCGGCGGAGAGCGGCAGGGCGCGCAGGGCTTCCAGAACAAGCGCGTTCGGTCCGGCCGGGATGTCTCCGCGCGCGAGCCAGCTTCTGGTCAGGGCCGCGGCGGTCTCGATCGGTGTCTCGTCCTGCGCCGACGCGGTCTCGATCAGCGCATGCACGATCGTGCCGGCGGGGACCGTCTCCAGCATATGGCGTAAGGCCGGCATGCCGGTCTCGTCGACGCAGAACAGGTGCCAGTCAGCCTGCGGCGCGATCACGCTGCGGCCGCGCGGGCCGAGCGCGAGCAGGGTGTCGCCCGCTTGCGCCGCGCGCGCCCAGTTCGGCGCCGGGGTCGAGCCATGCAGGACAAAGTCGATGGCAAGCCGCTTCGCCTGCCGATCGAGCCCGCGGATGGTGTAGTCGCGTCGGCCGGTGCCGCCCTCCGGCAGCGGCATGCGCAGCACCAGCGCCTGGCCGGGCCGATAATCGAGCTGGTCGAGCGCGTCGGCGGTGAAGACTACGCGGCGCAGGCGCGGCTCGACGTCGAAGGCCTCGACGACGGACAGGAGCCATTCGTCGAGGGTGGGGCGGGATGCGGGCGTCGTGGGCATGTCGGTCATGGTAATGAGGTCCAGTAGACGCCGTCGACCGGGAAGGGCTGGAAGCGCTCGTGCAGCCGGCGCAACAGACCTTCCGGATCGAGATCGGCAAAGAGGGCGGGGTGCAGCCATCTGGCGAAAGCCTGCACTGCCGCGACGTTGAACGGCGAATTGTAGAAGTGGTGCCAGACCGCATGCGCGCGGCCGGCGCGGACCGCGTCGAGCTGGGCGATGCCGTTGCGGGCCATCGAGCGCTTGAGACTGGCGCGCGCCAGCTCCGCCGAGACGCCCGCGCCGAGCGCGAGCCAGGGCTTGCCGTCGGCTGAAGCCGCGCCGCCGATCGCGGTGCCGACATAGACCTGCGGCGGGTGGGCGATCAGCCATTCCAGGCTGACCGTGCCAGCTTCGCCCGGCACCATCGCCTCGGCGACATTGAAACCGCCGGCCGCGGTGACGAAGCGGCCAATCATGCCGCGCGTCATCGTCTCGCAGCAGCTTGAATCGAGTCCGACGCGGCTTTCGACGAAGACGCCGACGGGGGCCGGCTTCGCTTGCTTCAGCCGGTCCTCGACCTGCGCCAATGCGGCGCGCCAGACCGCGAGGAATTCGGCCGCCTCCTTCTCGCGGCCGAGCACCTCGCCGAGCAGTTCCAGCGACCTCGGCGTATTGACCAGCGGATCGCTGCGGAAATCGATGAAGATGATCGCCGTGCCGGTCTTCTCCAGAGCCGCGATCACCTCGCCGGAGCGCGTGTCGGGGCCGTGGCCGCCGAGCCCGAAGATCGCGACCTGCGGTTTCAGCGCGATCGCCTTCTCCAGGCTGAAGCTCTCCTTGGCGGCGCGGCCGATCCGGGCAATCTCGGCGATCTTCGGGAAGCGCGCGCGATAGCGGGCATAGCTCGCCGGATCGACGGCCTCGTAATCGCCCATCATGCCGACGAGGCGGCCGACCGGATCGTCGCGATCAAGAATGGCGAGGGCCGGGACATAGCGGCCCTCGCCAATGATGATGCGCTCGACTTTGCCCGGAACCGTAACCGTCCTGCCGGCGAGGTCGGTCACCTGCTTCGCCACCGCCATGGCGGATGGGAGCAGGAGGGACAGGCTGAGCAGGACGGCGCGCAACATGCGTCGGGAACCCAAAGAGGTTTCAGGCGATCGGCTAGAAGTCGACCTGGGCGGAGAGCACATAGGTCCGGGGCGCTCCGACCGCCAGGAAACCGCGCGCGGCCGATGCCCAATAGGTCTTGTCGAAGACGTTCTCGACACTGGCCCTGAGCACCACGGGCTTGCCGGCCGGCCCGGTGAAGGCATAGCGCAGGCCGAGGTCGAAGCGCGTCCAGTCGGGGACCGACTGCGTGTTCGCCTGATCGTAGAACATCTTGCTCGTGTAGATCATCCGGCCGGTGAAGGTGAGCCCGCGCACCCAGGGCAGATCGTACTCGCCATAAAGGTTGATGGCGGTCGTCGGGATGCCCGGGGCGGTCTTGCCGTTGAACCGGCCGCCGGCCGTGTCGGCGAGCTCTGCGTCCATGAAGGTGACGCCGCCGAGCAATCTCACGCCCTCGAAAGGCTCGCCGAACACCGTGAACTCAGCGCCACGATTGACCTGGAGGCCGCTGACGGAGAAGCGGTTCGTCGCTGGGTCGGTATAGGCGTTCGGCTGACGGATCTCGAAGAGCGAGGCCGTGACGGCGACGGCGCCGAAATCGTATTTGACGCCGACCTCGGTCTGCTTGTTGACGACGGGCGCGAAGATCTGGTTGGCGTTGACCGCCGTCGCCGGAGCGCTCGGTCCCTCGGTCAGGCCTTCGATGTAGTTGGCGTAGATCGAGAGCTTGTCGGTCGGGCGGATGACTGCCGCGATCGCGGGGCTGAAGCGACCTTCCTTGTAGGTCGAGGCGAGCGAGCCCCGGGTGGCGACGGGGCGCGTGACATAGCTCTGCAGGTCAATGTCCTGATAGCGCCCGCCGACCGTCACCTGGATGCGGTCTCCGGCGATCGAGAGCGTGTCCGCGATCGCCAGGCTGCGCAGCGTCAGCCTGGTGAAGAGCGGTTGCCGGCTGGAGCGCGGGAAGCCGAAGGTGGCGACGGAATCGCGCGGCAGATGGACGGGGGCGTAGATGTTGGTCTGGTAGGTCGGCAGCGCGGGCGGGAAGAACCCGCGCGAATAGTTCTCGTTGATCGATTGCGACGCCGAGATGTTGATCTGATGGTCGATGAACCCGATCTGGAATTTCGAGCGTAGGCCGACCTCGCCTGAATAGCCCTGCAGTTCCAGCGGCATGATGGCGAGGCTGTTGGTGGCGCGGCCATCCATGCGGGTGAGCTGGTAGGACGACGTCAGGAAATCCTCGAGATAGCGGCTGGCGCCCGCCGCAGCGTAAAGTGTCGTGTCCGGCAGGATGTCGAATTCGACGCGGCCGGCCGCCATGTTGTAGCGGCTGTCATTGTATTCGAGCGAGCTTGAGGTGTTCCGGCGCCCGTTCGGAGCCCTGGGTATGGCGATGTTCGCAGCTGCCGCGTTGAACAGCGATGTCGGCGCCGTGACGTTCTGGGTGGAGTGGGCCAGGTCCAGCGAGGCGCGGAAGCGATCGCCGCGATAGTCGAGCCCGAGCGAGAGATTACCGACTTCGATGGCGTTCTTGTCGAGCGGCGTGTCGCCCTTGCGATAGGAGCCGTTGAAGCGGAGACCCCATTCCTTGGAGGCGCCGAAGCGGCGGCCGATGTCGACCTGCGTCCAGAGTTGCGCGTCGCTGAGATAGGTGGTCGTCAGGCGCGTCAGGGGCTCGTCGAAGGCACGCTTGGGAATGAGGTTGATCGTGCCGCCGATGCGGCTGACGCCGCCATTGAGCAGGGCGGTCGGGCCCTTCAGGATCTCGACGCGCTCGATCCCTTCGACGACGCTGCGGCGCGGGTTGGCGATATAGGCGAGGCCGTCGAAGGCCGTGTCGAGATTGACGACCGAAAAGCCGCGAATGAAGAACGAATCCCGCTCGCTGAACGGCGGCGCGTCATTGCGTACTGACGGATCGTTCTGCACGACATCGGCGAGCGACCGCGCCTGCTGGTCCTGGATTAGCTTCGCCGTATAGCCGGTGACGTTGAAGGGCGTAGTCAGGACGGAGCGGTTTCCGAGGAGACCCATCCGGGTGCCGGTTCCGACCTGGCCGCCGGCATAGGGAGCGGGCGGCTGGCCGATGGTTCCGGTCGGCGGCGGCAGCCCGCGTGCGCCCTCCACAACCACCTCGTCGAGCGGGATCGCACCGGCCGGCACGGCGCCGGTCGCGCCGGCGCGCGGCGGAGCCTCGACGGTGATCGAGCGCGCGCCCGTGAAGCGATAGGTCAGGCCGGTGCCGGCGAGCAGCCGCTGCAAGGCCGCTTCCGGTGCCAGCGCGCCCGAGACCGCGCTGGAGCGCTTGCCGGAGGCGAGCGAGGACGCAACGAAGATCTCGATCCGGGTCTGGCGCGAGAAGGCGATCAGCGCCGAAGAAAGCGCCTGGGCAGGGATGTCGATCGCAGCGCTCGTCGCCGCCGGCGTTTGGGCGACCACCGGCTGCATGGCGAAACAGCCGAGCGCCGTGCTCGCCAACAGCGCAGCCATCATCGTCGGCCGGACCGCCCGCTGTCCGACCCTGTTCCCGCTCTTCATCGTCCGATGCCCCTGTCCGCGATCACGCGAAGCGCCGTTCTGGCGCTCCCCTGCTTGGGAAGACGCTCGCGGGGCGAAAACTAATTAGGCAGTCGCGCGACTTTTCTTCACCAGGCGACGAGCGCGGCAAAATAGTCGCTCGCACGCAACAGGCGCAGGTCGAGATTGCGGGCGATGGTCTCGAGGGCCGCATCGGGACGCCTGGCGTCGAAGACGGCGGTGATCCGTCGCTTGCCGAGCTCGCCGCCGAGCAGCTGGATCGTGCCGCCGCGATAGCGGCGCAGCTCGCTCAGAACGGCATCGAGAGGCGCGTCATGGAAGACGAGCTGGTCCTGCCGCCAGGCCTGGGCCGCGTCGAGATCGGCCGGGCGCACAGCCGAGACGCCGTTGCGGTCGTAGCTGATCTCCTGGCCGGCAATGACGCCGACCGCCTGGCTGCCGGCTGCGCTGACCGCGACCTTGCTCTCGGTGACGACGACTGAGACGGCTTCGCCCTGGCCGATCTTTACATCGAAGGCGGTGCCGAGCACGGCGATCTCGCCCTGGCCGGCGCTGACGACGAAGGGTCGGGCGGTGTCCCTGGCCACCGTGAAGAAAGCTTCGCCCGCGACCAGCCTGACGCTTCGCCGGGTTCCGGTGAGCTCGACATCGATGGCGCTCGCCGGGCCGAGCTCGACCCGCGAGCCATCCGCCAATGCGATGATGCGGCGCTCGCCGATGCCGGTGCGATGGTCGGAGAGCAAGCCGGCTGGCGAAAGGCGCCAGGCGGCGGTCACGGCCAGCAGGACCATCGCGGCAGCAGCCATCGGCCGCCATGACGAGCGGGGCCGATGCCGGGCAGCGTCGAGCGCGACGACGGTCGGCGTGGCGGTCGCCGACTTCGACGCGGCGACCTGGTCCAATGCCCCCCAAATGGCTTCGAGCTCGCGCCAGGCCTGTTCGTGCGCGGGACTGGCCTCAAGCCAGGCGGCAAAGGCGGCCCGGTCCGCTTCGGACGCCTCCTCGTCGCGCAGCCTGACGAACCAGGCGACGGCTTCGTCATCGATGGTGCCAGTGGGGCCCGTGTCCATCAGCGCGTCGGCCTAAGCCGCGATGCCGGTTTTCGCAGACGCATGCGCGCCAATGCTCCATCTCTCGGCCCGTCGGCCGCCCTGTTGTGTAGACGATCCCGAGCGGAAAACTAATTAGCGCCGGCGCGATTTTTCTCGCGCATCTGCTTCCGCAGCAGGTTCATCGCGTTGGCGAGATGAACCATGACGGTGTTGCGGGAGATGCCGAGGCGCTGCGAGATCTCGGCATAGCTGAGCTCCTCGAACTTGTGCAGCAGCAGCACCTCGCGGCAACGCGGCGGCAGGGCAGCGAGCGCCTGCTCAAGATCGAGAGCCTTGTCGCGCTCGACAAGCCGGGCCTCGGCCGACGGGGCGGGATCGGCGATCGCCAGCGCATCCGGCGGCTCGGCCTCGAACAGGCGGCTCGCCCGCTGTTCACGCCGCCAATGGTCGATCGCGATGCTGTCGGCTGCGCGGCTGAGATAGGCGCTCGCATCGCGGACATCGGTGCGCGGCGTCCTCAGCAGCCGCAGGAACAGCTCCTGGACTGCATCGGCGGCCTGCTGGGCGCTGAGCCCGCGCCCGATCAGCCGCCGCCGGAGCCTTTCCTGCTCGGCGGCGTAGAGTGCGGCGACGCTGAGCGCGCTGTCCGACATCATCCCTCATGACGCTGCGCCGCGGCGGCGCGTTGGAGCGCTATGAGGGGTCTCGGGGAATAAAGTCAATAAAAACAGTAGTTTATATGATCTCTAATGTATGGTGGATGGTCGTCATCACATGATCCGACCCGATCCGACCGGCCTGACCTTTGCCGGGCATGCGACTGGCTATCGGCCGGCCGAATGAAGGCGCGCGGCCCAGGCGGAGGCTGCCGTGGCCATGGTGCCGAGATGGTCTGCGACTGAGAAGCCGGAAACCCGCTTGCGAGGCTTCAGATCGTGATCCCCGTCCTCCAGCCACAGAAGCTCGATGTGCGGGGACAGCCGATAGGTCGCCACCTCCTCGCGAGTGCCGAACTCGTCCCGCGTTCCCTGCACGATGAGCGTCGGGGTCTTCAGCCCGGCGAGGTGGCCGGTGCGCAGCTGCTCCGGCTTGCCCGGTGGGTGGAAGGGATAGCCGAGGCAAAGAAGGCCGCGAATCCGTCCCGTCTCGAACAGCGCGTCGGCGACCATGCTGGCGACGCGGCCACCCATCGACTTGCCGCCGATGATCAGGGGCCCCTCGGCGCCGAGCGCGTCGATGGCCGCGAGATATTGCGGGTTGAGCGTTTCGGCGCGCGGCGGCGGCTTGCGGCCAGCTTCGGTGCGGCGCGCTGCCATATAATCGAACTCGAAGCGGGCAACGCGACAGCCTGCTGCGGCCAGCGCCCTGGCCGCGGCCGTCATCGATGGCGAGTCCATCGCCGCTCCGGCCCCGTGCGCCAGGAGGATGGTCAGATCGGCCCGCTCGGGACCGTCGAAAAGAAACATCGTGCTGTCCTGCTTCGCCGGGGCTGGCGCCCGGTTCCGGGCGGTCTCCGTCGGGCGCCAGCCTAGGGTGCCTTTGCCGCGCCCGATAGCAGACGAAGCGATCTAGGTCCCGCAGAACGTCGCCAGCACCCGCTCATGCGCAGCCGGCGGGCGGGTATAGTCCTCATGACCCGGCTGCGCCTCGAACGGCTTGGCGAGGACGTCGAGAAGGGTCGTGAACGGTGCGAAGTCATCGCGCTCGACGGCGGCCTGGATCACCGCTTCGACCAGATGGTTTCGCGGGATGAACAGGGGATTGGCCCGCAGCATCGCATCCTGCCGTGCTTCGCCGGATGCAGGTTCCCGCGACAGCCGCTGGCGCCAGCGGCCTTCCCAGGCATCGAACTCGGCCGGGTTGGCGAAGAGGCTGCGGCAGGCCTCGGTGCTTTCCGCTTGCCCGTCCGCTTCGCTCAGCCGCCGGAAGACCAGCGTAAAATCGGCTTCGCCACGTTGCATCGTGTCGAGCAGCGCCTTGATCAGCTCGACATCTTCCGCTTCTTCCGTGGCGAGGCCGAGCTTCCGGCGGAACCCTGCGACCAGATTTGCCTGGAACTGCAGGTCGAACCGCCCGAGGGCGTCTTGCGCGATCGACACCGCCTCATCCTGGTTCTCGGCCAGCAGCGGCAGCAGCGCCTCGGCAAAGCGCGCGAGATTCCAGCGGGCGATCGGGGACTGGTTGCCGAAGGCATAGCGTCCGTGCTCGTCGATCGAGCTGAACACTGTCGCCGGATGATAGGTATCCATGAAGGCGCAGGGCCCGTAGTCGATGGTCTCGCCGGCGACCGACATATTGTCGGTATTCATCACGCCATGGATGAAGCCGATCGTCATCCATTGCGCGACGAGCGCGGCTTGCGCCGCGATCACGGCCTCGAACAAGGCGAGATAACGGCCATCGCCGGTGCAAGCCGGGTAGTGGCGCGCGATCACATGGTCGGCGAGCAGGCGCACCGCCTCGACATCGCCACGCGCGGCGAAGAACTGGAAAGTGCCGATCCGGATATGGCTGGAGGCCACTCGGGTCAGGACCGCGCCGGGTAGCAGCGTCTCGCGCCTGACGGCCTCGCCGGTCAGGACCGCGGCGAGCGCGTGCGTCGTCGGGATGCCCAGCGCCGCCATCGCCTCGCTGACGATGTACTCGCGCAGGACAGGTCCCAGAGCCGCCCGGCCATCGCCCCGGCGCGAGAACGGCGTCGGGCCGGCGCCCTTGAGCTGGAGATCGCGACGCCGGCCGTGCCGATCGACGAGCTCGCCAAGCAGGATGGCGCGCCCGTCACCGAGCTGGGGGCTGAAGCCGCCGAACTGGTGGCCGGCATAGGCCGTCGCGATCGGAGTTGCTCCCGACGGCACGCCGTTGCCGGACAACATCGCGACGCCCGCCGGGCTCTTCAACCAGTCGGGGTCGAGCCCGAGCTCCGCCGCAAGTGGAGTGTTCAGCCGGATCAGCCGAGGCGCAGGAACAGCGGTCGGGGTGACCGCTGCATAGAAGCGCTCCGGCAGGCGCGAATAGGAGTTGTCGAAGGCGATCGGATCCATCGCTCGTAGATAGGCGCGCAAAGCAACACCGCAACACGGGATTCGAACGATGCGTGGGCGCTCTCGCCGCCAGCCGCTGGCTTCCTCCGCTGCAGCAATGCCGCGTTGCGCTGACTCGGCGGCTCACCAGCTTGCCGGCCAGACGGAAGCGGATTCCGGTATCTGCCGGCTCAGCTCATATTGTCGCGCAGGAAGATCTCGATGCGGATGCGCTCCTGGTCGTGCAGGATCGGTTCTCCGGTCGCTTCTGCCATCAGCACGCGCGCAGCGGAGCGGGCCTCATGGCCCGGGTCCTGGTTGATCACGGCGGCGACGATGCCGGACAGAAGGCCGCGCCGCGTCGTCTCGGTCAATTCATGCGCAATGAAGACGAGCGGCCTGCCAGCGGCCTCGAGCGCAGCGACGATGCCCTCATTGCCGGCGCCGACATTGTAGAGCCCGATCAGGTCGGGATGCCTTGCGAGAAGCCGGGCCACCGCCGCTTCGTTGCGTTCGCTCTGGTCGCGCTCCTCCAGCACCGGCAGTAGGGTCAGCCCGGGGTATTCGCCGGACAGCACCTGCTGGAAGCCATAGAGCCGCTCGACATGGTCGCGCAGCGACATCGAGCCGAGGATGACGCCAATCGGGCCGCGGCGGCCCCCCAGGAAACGGCCCATCAGCGAGGCGCTGGTACGCCCCGCCGCCGGATTGTCGATGCCGACATAATGGGCGCGGCGGGAGGTCGGAGCGTCAGAGACCAGCGTGACGACGGGAACGCCGCGCGCCACCAGATCGTCGATGGCGGCGCGGACCTTGGGGTGATCGAGCGCAACCGTGGCGACGCCGTGAAAATGGTCGGCGAGGCCGGCAAGCCCGCTCGCCAGCGCCTCGGGATCGAAGACGTCGAGCTGCAGCACGTCGATGAAGGCGTTCTGGGGCTCCAGCCAATCCGAGATGCGGCGCACCTGCTGCATCAGACCGGCCATGAACGTGTTGGTGCTGGAGGGCAGGATGAAGGCAAAGCGGAAGGACTGGCCGCGCGCCAGCCGCGCCGCCGCCGGATTGGCCCGGTAGTCGAGCTTGGCGATGGCGCGCCTGACGCTTTCGACGGTCTTGGCACGGACGCCGTCGCGCTGGTTCACGACCCGGTCGGCGGTGGCGAGCGAGACGCCTGCCTCGCGCGCCACGTCCTCCAGCGTCGCCCTCCTGACCGGGATCCGGATCCGATCCACCTCGTCCTCCACGAACACTCCTCGCACCTGCGTCCCGGGATCGGCTTCCAGCCTTACCGGCAGCGCAGGCCTTTGCATTTGCGGGGGTCTCAAGTCCAGCCGCTCAGGCGATCTCGGCGCCAGATCTCAGCGCGCGGCCCAGAGCAGGCCGCGCGTCATGATGGTGCGGATCTCCGGCACATCGAGCTCATAGGCCCGGTGCCCGAGCGAGGAATAGAACACCCGCCCGGCGCCGTAGCGCTTGCGCCAGACCACCGGCATCACCACCCCGTCGATCCAGGGCGCGTGCTCGCCGCTGAAGGTCGTGGTCGCCAGCACCTCGTTGGCCGGATCGACATGCATGTAATACTGCTCCGAACGGTGCTCGAAGCTGGCAATGCCTTGCATCAGTGGATCGTCGGGCCGTGTGATGTCGACGGTGTAGTCGATGATCCCACCGGGATGCGCCACCCACTGGCCGCCACACATGAACTGGTAGTCGACCGCGTCGCGGAACGCATCGCCCATGCCGCCATGATGGCCGGCGAGACCGACGCCGCCGGCGACCGCCTCGCACAGGGCAGCCGCCTCCGGCTTCTCGATCTTCGACATCGTGTAGATTGGCACGATCAGCGAGTAGTCGCGGATTTCCGGGTCGAGGAAGACGGAGGTCGCGGTCTCGACGCGAACGTCGAACCCCTCGCTCTTCAGCCAGCCCCGGATCATCGAGCTGCAGAGGTCGGGGTCGTGGCCACTCCAGCCGCCCCAGACGATCAGCGCAGTCCTTGTCATGTCGATCCCCGTTCAATCCAGAGTGCCGGTGGGCAGGCCGGGCGGCAGCATGGCCGGCCGCTCGACCGTGGTTGCAAGCGTGACGCGCCGCCCCTGGTCGGAGGCGGTCTGGAAGGCTTCCATCGCTTCGAGCACATGCAGCGCCAGCGCGCCGCTGGCCCGGTGCGGCCGCCCGGAGATCAGGCCCGCCGCCATGTCGGCGACGCCGATCGAGCGGAACTCGCCCTCGCTGTTGCCATGGCTGAGGGCTTGCGCCTCCCAGTCCCCGCCGGCCTTGGCGACCAGGACCTCGCCGCCGAAGCGGTTGGGATCTGGCACGGACAGGCTGCCCTCCGAGCCGTAGATCTCGATCGGGCTGTGGCGATGCTTGGGAACGTCGAAGCTCATGGTGATCGAGACGACCGCGCCCGAGACGAATTCGAGCACGCCGGTGACATGGGTCGCGACCTCGACCGGGATCAGCGTGCCGTTCATCGGCTGGCTGGTGACGAGGCGCTCGGCCTTCGGCCGCGTCGCGAAGCCGACGACGGAGGCGATCGGGCCGAGCAGGTTGACCAGGTCGGTGATGTAGTAGGGACCCATGTCGAGCATCGGCCCGCCGCCGCGCAGATAGTAGAAACCGGGCGCCGGGTGCCAGCGCTCATGGCCGGGACAGCCGAAGAAGGCGTTGCCGGCGACGGCCTTGCCGATGGCGCCGTCGTCGATCAGCTTGCGGGCGGTCTGGTGGCCGCCGCCGAGGAAGGTGTCGGGCGCCGAGCCGACGCGCAGGCCCTTCTCCTGGGCGAGGTCCATCACCTTGCGGGCTTCGGCGACGTTGACGCCGAGCGGCTTCTCGGAATGGACATGCTTGCCGGCCCGCAACGCCGCGAGGCTGACATCGGTATGGGCGAGCGGCACGGTCAGGTTGACGACGATCTCGACGTCGTCGCGCTTGAGCAGCTGGTCGACCCGCATCGCCGGCACACCGAACTCGGCGCCGCGGGCTTCCGCCGGCGCGGTGCGCATGTCGGCGACGGCGCGCAGCTCGATGGTCGAGAACTGCTGCATCGCCGTCATGTATTTCGCCGAGATGTTGCCGCATCCGATGATGCCGACGCCGATCTTTCGCATGGGACGCTCCTTGATAGCCGGGTGCTCAGCCTTTCACCGCGCCGGCGGTCAGGCCGGCGACGATGTGCTTCTGGGCGAAGAGGAAGAGGATGATGGTGGGCAGGATGGTGAGGGTGATGAAGGCGAGGATCAGGTGCCACTCGGTCGAATATTCGCCCTGGTAGACCATGATGCCGAGCGGCCAGGGGTAGAGGCTGTCGCTGTTCAGCATCACCAGCGGGATCAGATAAGCGTTCCAGCTGTGCACGAAGGTGATGGTGCCGACCGTCGCCAGGATCGGCCGCGACAGCGGCAGCGTCACGTAGCGGAAGAACTTCGGATAGGAGCAGCCGTCGACGAGGGCGGCCTCCAGCAGCTCGGTCGGCAGGTCCTTGAAGAAGCGCCGCAGCAGCAGGATGCTCATCGCCAGCGCGAAGGCGACCTGGGGCAGGACGACGCCCATATGGCTGTCGAGCAGGCCGAGATCGCGCACCTTGATGAACATCGGCAGGATCGCCGTGGCGGCGGGGAAGAGCAGGCCCATCGTCAGATAGTTCAGCAGCATGTCGCGGCCGAAGAAGTGCAGATGGGCGAAGACGAAGGCGGCCATCGCGGCGCAGATCAGCGTCAGAATCACGGTCAGCGTGGCGATGACGAAGGAGTTGCCGAGAAGCTGCCAATAGCGCCGCGACAGCAGGATGTCGGCGTAGTTGCTCCACTCCCAGACGCTGGGCAGACCGAACGGGTTGACGCGCAGTTCGCCGAGCGACTTGAAGCCGCCGAGGACGGTTGCGACCAGCGGTGTCATCACGAACAGGACGATGGCGAGGAGGTAGAGCGCCTTGCCGACAGCCGCGGGGCTGAAGCCGTCTTCGCTGAATGCGGTGGTGGAGGCGGGCTCACTCATCACGCATGATCCAGCGCTTGTAGGTGAAGGCGAACACCACGCAGATCAGGAACAGGATGACGCCGACGGCGCTGCCGAAGCCGACGCGCATGCGCGTGATCCCGAAGGTGTAGAGAAAGCTCACCATGGTGTGGGAGGAGTCCGAAGGGCCGCCGCGCGTCAGCGGCATCACCAGGTCGAAGAGCTGCAGCGAGCCGACGATGGCGAAGAAGACCGAGAGGCGGATGGTCGGGGCCAGCGAGGGGATGACGACATAGCGCAGGCTCTGCCAGCGGCTGGCGCCGTCGATCCTGGCCGCCTCCAGCATGGAGCGGTCGATGGTCTGCAGCGCCGCGATGAACAGCATCATGTGGAAGCCGAAATACTTCCACACCACGACGACGAGGATGGCGGCGAAGGCTGTCTGCGGGCTGGCCAGCAAATGCGGCGCCTCTGCGCCGAAGCTTTTATAGATCGCCGCCAGCAGGCCGTAGTCGCCGTCATAGACGAAGCTGAAGATCAAGCCGGTGGCGATCTCCGCCAGGATATAGGGCAGGAAGAACACCATGCGCAGCGCCACCGATCCGCGGAAGCGGTCGGCCAGGATGATCGCGAGCGAGAGCGCCAGCGGCAGCTGGATCACCAGCGAGACGGCGATGATCAGCAGGTTGTTCTTGAAAGCCGTGCCGAAGGCGCGGTTCTCGAAGACGAAGCGGTAGTTGTCGAGGCCGATCCAGTTGGTCGGCTTGCCGAAGCCGTTCCAGTTGAAGCCCGAATACCAGGCGGCCTCGCCGACCGGCAGCACCACGAACAGCGTGAACAGCAGCAGCGCCGGCGGCAGGAACAGCAGGATGGTCGAGAGCTTGCCGACATCGGCGACTCTGCGTCCGGCGAGCGCAGCCATGTTCACCTCGCGCGATGATGGCGGGCAGGGGAGGTCGGCCGGCGGAAGACCATCCGCCGTCCGGCGCTTCGATCGGCGAGAGGGCGTGCCACGCCCCCGCGTCCTCGCTTGTCGTCAGTTGCCCTGGCGGAAGGCGTCCTGGATCGCCTTGGCCGCCTGCTTCGGTGTCATCGTGCCGGCGGCGATCTCGGTGGTTGCGTCGTTGACGACCCGGCCGACGGAGGGGCCGAGATCCTGGTCGTAGAAGTTCTGGTGGTAGGTCGAGTTGGCGATGTTCTGGGCGATGTTGCGCATGAAGGCGCTGCCGAGCCCCGCTTCGGCGCCCTTGTAGACCGGCACGATGAAGTTGCCGGCGGCGAGGCGCTTCTGCGGCTCAGCGCTGACGAAGTGTTTCAGGAAGGCGACTGCCTCCTTCGGCGCGCCCTTGGTGACGAGCCAGCCATTGATCCCGCCTAGCGTGTCGCCCGGCTGGCCCTTGCCGCCGGGAACGGCCGGGAAATTGATCCAGGCGAGCTTGTCGTCGGGCACGCCGGTCTTGTCGACGGCGAAGACCTTCTGGGTGTGGTAGAAGCTCGAGATGGCGAGCAGCATCGCCGCCTTGCCGTCGCCGAAATGGCCGATGGCCTGCTGGCTTTTGAAGCCGAGGAAACCGTTCTGGTAGGGCTGGAGATCGACGAGCTGCTTGAAGAGCTCGCCGGATTTCTGGAAGGTTTCGCCCTCGAAGCCGCCATCCCGCCCCTTCAGAGCCGCCTGCATCGCGTCCTTGCCGCCGAGGCGCACGGCCAGATGCGTCCAGTAGAAATGCACCGGCCATTTGTCGGCGCCGCCGACCGCGAGCGGCGTGATGCCGGCGGCCTTGAGCTTCTTCACCGCGTCGAGGAAGTCGTCATAGCCTGTGATCTTGCTGGCATCGACGCCGGCCTTGCCGAGCAGATCCTTGTTGGCCATGAACCCGACCTGCGAGACGCCATAGGGCACGCCGTAGATCTTGCCGTTGACCGTGAAGGCGTCGACCGCGCTCGCCGAGAGATTATCCTTGTAGCCCTGCATGGCCGGGGTGATGTCCTCGAGGACGCCGGCCTCGATCTGCGACTTCAGCACGCCGCCAGCCCAGCTATAGATGATGTGCGGCCGGTCCCTGGACTGCAGCAGCGTCGGCGCCTTGGCCTTGTAGGCCTCGTTTTCGAGATACTGCATCTCGACTTTCACGCCAGGGGTCTTCGCCTCGAACTCGCGTGCAACCTCCTCCCAGATCTTCACCACGACGGGGTTGGCCTCGATATGCAGCCATTTGACGGTGGTCTGGGCCAGGGCTGCGCCTGTGCTGAAGGCGAGGGCGACGGCGCCGACGAGCAGGCCTTTGAAACGAGCCATGACGATCCTCCCGGGTTTCGGCCACTGGCGGGCCGTTGATTGACAGGAAGGCTAACCTCAGAATTTGAGGTGCGCAACTCAAATTCTGATGCTATGCGAATCCGGGCGCTGCGGCCCATGCGCGGCGATGACGAGGGAGGCGGTCTTGGCGGGTGCGATTTATCCCGATCTTGCGGGCAAGGTGGTGCTGGTCACGGGTGGCGGCTCGGGCATCGGCGAGGCGATCGTGCGCGCCTTTGCCCGGCAAGGCGCGAAGGTCGGCTTCATCGACCTGAAGGAGGTGGAGTCCCGCGCCATTGCCACAGAACTCAACGCCGCCGGCGCGAGGGTGCATTTCGAGCGCGCCGACCTGACCGACATTGCCGCGCTGCGCGAGGCGGTCGCCGCGATCCGTGCTGCGCTCGGACCGATCGATATCCTGATCAACAACGCCGCCCATGACGAGCGCCATGATGCGCTGGAGGTCACGCCCGAATACTGGGACGAGCGCATGGCGGTGAACCTGAAGCACCAGTTCTTCGCGGCGCAGGCCGTCCTGCCCGACATGATCGCCCGGAAAGGCGGTGCGATCGTCAATTTCGGCTCGACCTCCTGGATGATCGGCCAGGGCGGGATGCCGGCCTATACGGCGGCGAAATCGGCGGTGCTTGGGCTGACGCGTTCGCTGGCCCGCGATTTCGGCGAGCACAATATCCGCGTCAACGCGATCGCCCCGGGCTGGATCATGACGCAGCGCCAGATCGACCTGTGGCTGACGCCTGAGAGCGAAGCCGAGTTGATGCGCCGCCAGTGCCTGAAGCGCCGGCTGGTGCCCGAAGACATTGCGCGCGCGACCTTGTTCTTCGCCTCGGAGGAGGCGGGCGCCTGCACCAATCAGCACTACGTCGTCGACGGCGGCTGGGTCTGAGCCCGGCGGGCGGTTGCCACAGCGCTTCGCGCAAGCCGACCTCGTCTATCTTGCCGCTGCCGGAATTGGCGAGCAGCGCCTGCGGGACGTCCACGAGATGCCCGAGCAGCTTCGCAGCTCAGGCCCGCAGCACGATCTTGGCGGCGGCGGCGGTGCCGGAATCGAGCGCGCGGAAGGCGTCGGCGCCCTCGGACAGCGCGCGTTCCTCGGTCCAGGCGAGCGTTCCGAGCCGGCCGGCGACCAGGGCGCCGACCGTATCGATGAAGTCCGACGGCGTGTAGCAATAGGAGCCGCTCAGGGTGATCTCCTGGAGCGTGATCTTGCGGATATCGAGGCCTTCGGTTCCGGGCAGCAGGCCGATATGCACGATCATGCCGCCGGGGCGGACGAGGCGGCAGGCGGCGGTTCGTGTCGCATCGGCGCCGACGGCATCGAGGACGAGGTCGACGCCGTTCTCGGCGGGTTCTGCCGCGTCACCCGGCGTGTAGACCCCGATCCCCGGCTCGGCTTCGAGCGTCCGGCGCCGGAGCGGGTTGGTTTCCGCGACCCTGATCTCGCCGGCGCCGAAGAGCCGGGCCACCAGCGCGCAGGCGAGGCCTATCGCGCCTCCGCCGAGCACCACGACGCGGGCTGAGGCCAGCGGCCGGTGCAGTTTCTCCATGCCGATCCTGACTGCATGCCAGGCGACGGCGACGGGCTCCGCCAGGGCGGCATGCTCGCTCGGGAGCGAAGCCGGGATCGGCACGACATTGCGCTCGGGGATGCGGACGAATTCAGCGAAGGCGCCTGGCCGGGGTGGCATCGAGATGATCTGGCGCGTCGGCGAGAGGTGCCAGCGCCCCTCGGCCGCATAGGGACAGGCCGGATCGACCACCAGCGGGTTGATCGTCACCCGCTCGCCGTCGCGTTTGCCGCCGACGATACGCCCGGCTGCTTCGTGGCCGAGGATGAGCGGTGGCGGGCGGCGCGCATCGTAGCCGTGATAGGCGTGCATGTCGGAGCCGCAGATGCCGACCGCCTCGACGCGGACGAGCAATTCGCCCGGCTCGGGCACAGGGCTCGGCTCGTCGCGGAAGACGAGCTGGTTCGGGCCGGTATAGACGAGCGCCTTCATCGCGGCGGCATTCCTCATTTCGCGGTGAATCCGCCATCGACGGTGAGCGTCTGGCCGGTGACATAGGCCGAGGCGGGCGAGGCCAGGAACACGGTCGCGCCGACGAGATCGTCGAGCTCGCCATTGCGGCCGATCGCCGTCTGCGCGGCATTGCGCGCGGTGCGCTCCGGGTCGCTGAAGACCGCCGCGGTCAGCGGCGTCGGGAAGAAGCCGGGGGCGATCGCATTGCAGGTGACGCCATGGCGCGACCAGGCTTCCGCGGTCGCCCGCGTGAGCTGGAGCACGCCGCCCTTGGCCGCGCCATAGGGGGCACTGTCGGCAAAGGCGCGCCAGCTCTGCAGCGAGGCGATGTTGATGATCCGGCCATGGCCGCGCTCCGCCATGGCCGGAGCGAAGCGCTGCGTCAGCAGGAAGGGTGCGCGCAGGTGGACGGCCATATGCAGGTCGAACGCCTCGGCGCTGACCGCATCGAAGGGCTGGCGCAGATTGATCCCGGCCGTGTTGACGAGGATGTCGATGTCGAGTTCTGCGCTGGTGCAGGCTTCCCCGAGCTGTGCTGCCACCTCCGGTCTGGCGAGGTCGGCGGTGAACCAGCGAGCGTCGATGCCGTCAGCTTCGAGCTGCGCGGCCGCCTGCTCCAGCTCGACCTCACGACGTGCCACCAGAACGACGCGGGCGCCGGCGAGGCCGAGCCCGCGCGCCATGGCGAGCCCGATGCCGCTGTTGCCGCCGGTGACGAGGGCGGTGCGGCCGGTGAGGTCGAACAGCGAGGCGAGGCGGAACATGCTCACGCCTCGACCGGCCGGCCGAGATCGACATTCGAGCCGGGAGCGTATTTCTCCATGCGCACATCGCTGGTGCGGGCATGGGCCTCCATGCCCTCCAGCCGCGAGATTCGGGCCGAGACCGGGGCGATGCGCTGGCAGGCTTCGCGATCCATGCGCTGCCAGGTCAGCGGCTTCAGGAATTTATGCACCGAGAGCCCAGCCGAATAGCGTGCCGCGAACTTGGTCGGCAGGATATGGTTGGGGCCGGAGACCTTGTCGCCGAAGGCGACATTGGTCTCCTCGCCGAGGAAGAGCGAACCGTAATTGCTCAAGCGCTCATGCCACCAGCCGAGCTCGGCGCAATGCACTTCGAGATGCTCGCTGGCATAGCGATCGGAGACCTCGACGATCTCCTCGCGCGTGTCGCAGAGGACGATCTCGCCATAGTCACGCCAGGCGGCGCCGGCCGCGTCGCGGGCTGTGGCAGGCAGGGCGGCGATCAGCTCCGGCATCAGGCGGGCGACCTCGTCGGCGAGGCGCCGGGAGCTGGTGATCAGCCAGGCCGGGCTCTCATGGCCGTGCTCGGCCTGCCCGACCAGATCAGCCGCGACGATCAGCGGATCGGCGCTGTCATCGGCTATGACGGCGACCTCGGAGGGGCCGGCGAAGACGTCGATGCCGACCTTGCCGAAGAGCATGCGCTTGGCCTCGGCAACGAATTTGTTGCCCGGTCCGACGATGATGTCCGCCGGCTTGCCGGTGAAGAGCCCGTAGGTCATCGCCGCGATCGCCTGCACACCGCCGAGGCACATGATCACATCGGCGCCGGCGACGGCCATGGCGTAGAGCACATGCGGATGGATGTTGTCGCCGCGGTAGGGCGCCGAGCAGGCCACCACCGTCTTGACGCCGGCGGCCTTGGCGGTCGCGATCGACATGTAGGCCGAGGCGATATGGGCGTAGCGCCCGGTCGGGACATAGCAGCCGGCGGTGTTCACCGGCACCAGCTTCTGGCCAAGCTGGAGCCCGGGCGAGAGCTCGAGCGAGAAATCCCTGACCGAATCCCGCTGCGCCTCGGCGAAGCGGCGCACCTGGCCGGCAGCGAAGTCGATATCGTCCTTCACGGCCTGCGGGATGTCGCGGATGCGCGCGGCGATCGTCTCCTGATCCAGGACGATCGGGCCGTTCCAGCGGTCGAGCTTGAGGGCGTAGTCGCGCACGGCCGCTTCTCCGCCGGCTTCGATCGCCGCGAGCATCTCGCTGACGACCGTGCGCGCCGCATCGGTCTCCGTCTCCGGGGTCTTGGACGCTGTCTTGAGATAGGTGATGGCCATGGTTGGGATCCGGCACGCGTGCGGGGTTGGCGGGTGGCCTTGCGGGGCGGAGCTGGCCACGATCTCCTGGATCGGCGGCAATACGATCGACAATGTCTCCTGGTCGACCGATCTCTCCGGCGGCATCC
>NZ_JBNNPK010000029.1:0-59142 GCF_050275675.1 Allobosea sp. NPDC003192 | reverse complement strand
AGAGCGGCCCCGCCAGCGGCGGCGCCGTCTCGATGGCCGCTTTATAGGGGGACCCCGCTTCACCTGTCAACACACCAGATGAAAGTTTTTCGACAGCCGTTCGTTTTTTTATCCGGCTCCCGATTTTCAGGCGTTTTACCGCCTTTCGCGCGCGCCGCGCCGGCAGGCAAGCCAAACAGCCAGGTCCCCGCCCGCAAACAGCCGCAATTCTTTCCCACAGCGACGGCGAGCGCACGAGAGCCTTTGCCGGGACCAGCCCGAGATTGATTCCCGCGCGTGACGCAGGCATGCTTCCCCTTATATAGGGGCCATGCTCGTTAACGGCATCGAGCCCGGCGCCCGTCGGGCGTTTCAATGGATTCGCCAGACGCCCGATGAACGCCCCTCCGGATCTCAGAGCGCCGCATGAGCCGCTGACGCCGGAAGCGACGGCGCTGCTCGTCGATCTCGGGATCGAGCCGCCGATCACGCCGGCCGGGTCCACCCCCGCCGGCATGGACCGTCGCGGCGTCTCGCTGCGCTGGCTCTTCGCCTGCCTGCTCGTCGGCTCCTGCGGCGCGGCGCTTCTGGGCGGCGCGATCCTGGTCGCGGTACGCGGCGACACCAGCTTCGCCGAACGCCCCGAGCCCGTCACCCCGCATCAGACCACCTCCGCCGGCGGCGGCGCCCGCAAGGGCGACAAGCTCGTCGCCGAGCAGCCGATCGCCTCGGCGCGACACAGCGTGCGCGCTCCGATGTCCCAGCGCATCGGCGACCGCGAGGTCATCCGGGTGCGCCCCTTCGTGCGCCTGTCGACCAACCTGTCGCTGACCAGTGGCGTCTATGCCGCCAACATCCCGCCCTTCAATCCGCTGCGCCTCTTCGCCGAGGGCGCGCCCGGCAGCGAGCGCTACGCCGAGCCGGTCACCGAAATGCCGGATGCGGATGTCTCGATCACCAAGCGCGACCTCGCCGACCTGCCGATCACGCCGGGCAAGGCCAACCTCACCGACGCCGACGTGGTCAACCAAATGGAGGAGGAGCGCGCCAATCTCGCCGCTGCCGACCGTCGCGCCGCGCTGCCGATCCCGCCCCAGCTGATGCTGAGTCGTACCCTGGCTCAGGGTAACCAGGCCACCGGCGCTGGCAATCTCCTGTCCTATGCCCCCGCCACTGACACCTCCTTCTCGAATATCGAGGTTCGCGTCGTCCCCGAGAACGTGACGAATGCACCGAAAACGCCGATGGCCGCCACACGCGAGCCGCAGGTCGAGGAGAAGCTGCTGATCACCCGCCGCGGCGAGAATTTCGAGACGGTGGTCCGCAATGCCGGCGCCAACCGCGACCAGATCGTCTCGATGATGAAGGCTTTCGACGGCCGGGTGAAGGTCGCCGCCCTGCCGGAAGGCCAGGTGCTGCAGGCGCTGTTCGCGCCGGGCCCTCGTCCAGGCGATCCCCGCCAGATCGTCCGCGTCGCCCTGCTCGAGAACGGCCGGCCTTCCGCCGCCATCGCGGTCAACGACAAGGGCCTGTTCGTTCCGGTCTCCCTGCCGCGAAGCGAGACGATCGGGCCGCAGCAGAAGTCGCAGGTCAGCAACCAGGATGACGACGAGGAAGAGGAAGAGGAGGGCGGCACCGGCGCACGGCTCTACGAGAGCCTTTACGAGACCGGCCTGCGCCATGACCTCCCGCGCCCGCTGATCGACGAGCTCGTCCGGATCTTCTCCTATGACCTCGATTTCCAGCAGCGCGTGCGTGGCGGCGACAATCTCGAGGTCATCTTCACCGACGACGACGAAGGCGAGCGCGCCGAAATCCTGTCGGCGACCCTCACCGTCAACGGCGAGACGCGCCAAGTCTTCCGCTATCAGGCGCCGGAAGACGGCTTGATCGACTATTTCGACAGCGACGGACGCTCGCTGAAGAAGTTCCTGCTGCGCAAGCCGATCACCGACGCCGAGATGCGCTCGGGCTTCGGCATGCGCTATCACCCGATCATGCGCTATTCGAAGATGCACACCGGCATCGACTGGGCCAACAAGATCGGCACGCCGATCCTCGCGGCCGGCAACGGCACCGTGATCAAGGCCGAATGGGATTCCGGCTATGGCCGGCGCATCGAGATCCAGCACGCCAACGGCTACGTCACCACCTATTCGCACCAATCGGCCTTCGCCAAGGGCATCGCGCCGGGCGTCAAGGTTCGCCAGGGCCAGGTGATCGGCTTCCTCGGCAATACCGGCCTCTCGACCGGGCCGCATCTGCACTACGAGGTCATGGTCAACGGCAACTTCGTCAATCCGATGAAGATCAAGGTTCCGCGTGGCCGCGAGCTCGACGGCAAGGCGCTCGCCGAGTTCAAGCGCCAGCGTGACGAGGTCCTGGGCCTGATCGAGAAGGCCGGAGGACAGACCGCTCAATTGCGCTGAACCCTATCCCTGCTCGCGGGCCAGATGCTTTCCTCCCTGCTCATCGTCCTGCCCGTCTTCGGCCTGATCGCGATCGGCTATACCGCGCGCTGGACCAAACTGCTGCGCGAGACCACCGGCGAAGGCCTTTCCGATTTCGTCTTCGTGCTCGCCGTCCCCTGCCTGCTGTTCAAGACGCTGGCGACGGCCGCGATCCCGCCGGACCAGCCCTGGGGCTACTGGATCTCCTATTTCACCGGCCTCGCCGTGGTCTGGCTGATCGCGCAGCTGGTGGCGCAGCGCCTGTTCGCCCGCAAAGGCCCCGAGCTCGTCGTCTCCGGCTTCGCCGCGGCGCAGTCGAACACCGTCTTCGTCGGCGTGCCGATGATCCTGAAGGCCTATGGCGAGGCCGGCGCGGTCCCGCTTGGCCTGTTGCTGGCAGTGCATCTGCCGGTGACCATGACGGCCGCGACCTTGCTCGCCGAGGGCCGCGGCACCTCGCCGCTCCTCTTGCTCAAGCGGCTGTTCACCCACCCCATTGTCGTCGGCATTCTGCTCGGCAGCGCCGCGCGCCCCTTTGCCAGCCAGCTTCCGGCACCGCTCTGGTCGATCGTCGACCTGATCGCCGGCGCCGCCGTGCCCTGCGCCTTGATCAGCCTCGGCATCGCACTGCGGCGCTATGGCCTGGCCTCGGGCATCGGCCTGCCGGCAGTGTTGAGTTTTCTCAAGCTGGTACTGCACCCGCTGATCGTCTTCCTGCTGGCGACGAAGGTCTTTTCCATGCCCGTGGCCTGGGCCGGCGTCGCCGTGCTCTTCGCCGCCTGCCCCTGCGGCATCAACGCCTATCTCTTCGCCGAGCGCTACAAGCAGGGCATCGCCGACGCCTCCAGCGCGATCGCGCTCTCGACCGGGCTCTCGCTCTTCACCACGATCGGCTGGCTGACCTTTTTGGGCGTCGGCTGAGCCGCCCTTCGGCCCGCGAGCGATTCACGTGAAACCGAGCTGTCGTCGGATTGCTTCTGGCGTCGCGCCTTGCGCCCGCAGATCGGCGAGACTCAGCGACAGCCTGCTCTTCGCCAGCTTCTGACCGGTCTCGTCGCCGAGCAGCCGGTGGAAATGATAGCGCGGCGTCGGCAGTCCGAGCAGGCGCTGCAGCAGGACATGGATATCGGTCGCGGCTTCGAGGTCCTTGCCACGCACGACATGACTGACGCCTTGCAGCGCATCGTCGACCACCACCGAGAGATGATAGCTGGTCGGCACGTCCTTGCGCGCCAGCACGACATCGCCCCAGCGCGCCGGGTCGACGATGACGTCCCGCTCCTTGCCGCTCTCGTCGAAAAGCCGATAGGACAGCGACTCGCTCGGGACTGCCGCCAGAGCCCGGTCCATGGCGAGGCGCAAGACATGCAGCTCATCTGCCGCGCTCTGGCCCAGGCACGTCCTCGGATAGAGCGGTGCACCATCGGGATCGCGCGGCCACGGCGTTCCGGCCTCGGTCTCTCGCTCGCGCACGGCGTCCTTCACCTCCTGGCGCGAGCAGAAGCAGGGATAGACCAGCCCCATCGCGTCGAGTCGGTCCAGCGCCCGGCGATAATCGTCGAAATGCTGGGATTGCCGCCGCACCTCCGGCGCAAATTCGATGCCGAGCCAGGCGAGGTCCTCGTATATGCCCTGCTCGAATTCCGGGCGACAGCGGGTCCGGTCGATATCCTCGATCCGCAATAGCAATTCGCCGCCAAGGCGCGCCGCGAGCCGCTCGTTGACCAACGCCGAATAGGCATGGCCGAGATGCAGCCGCCCGTTCGGACTGGGAGCGAAACGGAAAACGGGTGGAGACGGCGCCATCCCCTTCTGTCTATGGTTCCCAGCTTTCCCCGCCAAGCCCGGCCTCCTGACAGAACCCGGACCGGCGATCGGCGACAAAGCATTTTCAAGCGAAGTGGGCACCGGTTCGCGTGAAGAAAATGCGATAAATCAAAGGTCTACCGGACCAGCATGACAACGATCTCCTGCACTGCCCACCTCGAAGAAGGCATGGCGGCCCTCGCCGCGCTCGATCCCGCCTGGGACCGGATCATCGCCCGCACCGGCATCCCGCCCTTGCGCCGGCGCGACAGCGGTTTCGTCAGTCTCGCCTCGATCATCGTCTCGCAGCAGCTCTCGGTGGCGAGCGCCCGCGCGGTCTGGGCAAGGGTCGAGAGCGTGCTCAGCCCCCTGACGCCGGACCGTGTCCTTGCCGCCAGCGACGAGGAGATGCGGCTCTCCGGACTGTCGCGGCCGAAGCAGAAGACGCTGCGCGCCGTCGCCGCGGCGATCGCCGAGCACCGGCTCGATCTGGCATCGCTGGAGGCCGCGACGCCGGAGTTCGTGCACGCGCATATGACCGCGGTCTCAGGCATCGGCCCCTGGACCGCGGATGTCTATCTGCTGTTCTGCCTTGGCCATCGCGACGGCTTCGCCGCCGGCGACCTCGCTGTGCAGGAAGCGGCGAGGGTCGCTTTCGATCTGCCGCTGCGGCCGAAGCCGGCCGAGCTGACAGAGTTGGCCGAAGCCTGGCGCCCATGGCGCGGCGTCGCCGCGCGATTGCTCTGGGCCTATTACGCCGTGCTGAAGTCGCGCGAAGGCATCAACGCCTGAGGCGTCAGCCGCGCGCGATCCTCAGCGCCGTCTGCGCCGCATTGCGCAGGAAACCCGTATCGCTCATCACGGTGACCAGCCGCGCGCCGAGCGCAATGCCTTCCGCGGCGCGCTCAGCGCTCGCAGCGTAAAAGGCGACAGGCTTCTTCGCTGCATTCGCCCGCGCCACGATATGGCGCATCGCATCGTCGACCTCCTTGGCGGAGGCATTGACGGAGGCGCCGCCCGAGAGCGCGATCGAGAGATCGGACGGGCCGACGAAGAGCGCGTCGATCCCCTCCAGTGCGAGGATGTCATCGACGATCGCCATCGCCTCACGCGTCTCGATCATCGCGAACGTCAGGGAGAAGGCGTTGGCCTGCCGGAGATAGCTGTTCTGGTCGAGGCCAGAGGCGCCCAGGCCGCCATAGCTGCCCCAGCTGCGCTCTCCGAGCGGCGGGTACTTGGCATAGGCCGCGAGCCGGCGCGCATCCTCGATCGTGTTGATCATCGGCGCGATCACGCCGGAGGCGCCGGAATCGAACAGCTTCGAGACGTTCTGGAACTCGCCGACTGGAATGCGCGCCAGCGCCGGCTTGCCGGCGGCGTTGATCAGCGGGATCGCCCGGATCACCTCGGCCAGCGTGATCGGACCATGCTGCATGTCGAGCGTGACCGCGTCGAAGCCTTCCTGCGCCAGGATCCCGGCGATGCTCGGATCGGGCAGGCCGCACCAGGCGGACAACAGCGTCTCGCCCTTGGCGAGACGATCGGCGAGCGAGGACAGCACGGTCGGCTTGGCGGCGGTCATGAGCGCATTCTTCCGGTTGCCCGCTCTTCATCACTGGCGGGTCCGCCGACCCTGGACCGAACCGGCGGTGAAAGGCAAACCATGCGGCATGCGCCGTGCTCAAGGCCGCAATGCGGAGATGGCCGCCGAAGCAGCCCCGCTTCAACGGCCGGCCTGGATCTCGTCGGCCGCCTTGATCAGCAGCTCGGTCATGGTCCGGCGGATCTCGTCATCGGCGACCGTGACGCCGCCCGCGGCGAAGTCGGCCTTGACCTTGCGCAGCACGTCGTCGTCGCCGGCCTCCTCGAAATCGGCGAGCACCACCGACTTGGCATAGGCCTCGGCGTCGGCGCCGCTCTTGCCGAGCTTCTCGGCGGCCCACAGGCCGAGCAGCTTGTTGCGCCGGGCCGTCGCCTTGAAGCGCAGCTCCTCGTCATGCGCGAACTTGTTCTCGTAGGCGTCCTTGCGCTGGTCGAAGGTGGTCATCTGGCTCTTATCCTCTTCGGAGCGGCAAAATCATGCTGCGACGCGATATCAGCTTCGCCATATAGCAATGTGATGGCGGTCCGGGCTAGAGGCCAAGCGTCCCACTGCCCCAAGACGTCCCAGAAGAGCATACTGCGCCGCTTTTCCGGCCTTTGTTGCGTTTGCGGCGCGGAGGGGCCATATAGCGCGAGCGTGGCATGCTCTCCCAGGAGCGAGGCCCGCATGAACCAGCCGGATCGGCGCGCCAGAATCGAACTCGAAAGAGCCACGGGATTGCGCGAGAGCGTGCTGAACAGGGCCATGATCCCGCCGCGGGCGACCGCGACCAGAGAGAGGCCGACCCTTTGGATTTCCTCAAGCCACGGTATATCCCGATGAACCGCCGCCGTCGCATTTACGAAGGCAAGGCGAAGGTCCTTTATGAGGGGCCAGAGCCCGGAACGCTGATCCAGCATTTCAAGGACGACGCGACCGCCTTCAATGCCAAGAAGCATGAAGTGATCGACGGCAAGGGCGTGCTCAACAACCGCATCTCCGAGCACATCTTCAGCAATCTCAACGACATCGGCGTGCCCACGCACTTCATCCGCCGGCTCAACATGCGCGAGCAGCTGATTCGCGAGGTCGAGATCATTCCGCTCGAAGTCGTGGTCCGCAATGTTGCGGCCGGCTCGCTCTCGACCAAGCTCGGCATCGAGGAAGGCACCCAGCTGCCGCGCTCGATCATCGAGTTCTACTACAAGAACGACGCGCTGAACGACCCGATGGTCTCTGAAGAGCACATCACCGCCTTCGGCTGGGCGACGCCCCAGGAGATCGACGACATCATGGCGCTGGCCATCCGCGTCAACGATTTCCTCTCCGGCCTGTTCCTCGGCGCCGGCATCCGCCTGGTCGACTTCAAGATGGAATGCGGCCGACTCTGGGAAGGCGACATGATGCGCATCGTCGTCGCCGACGAGATCAGCCCCGATTCCTGCCGTCTCTGGGACATCCGGTCGAAGGACAAGATGGACAAGGACCGCTTCCGCCGCGACCTGGGCGGCCTGATCGAGGCCTATACCGAGGTTGCGCGCCGCCTCGGCATCCTCGGCGAGAACGAAAAGCCGGGCCCGACCGGGCCGCGCCTCGTGCAGTGAGCGTGACGGCTACCGGAACTCCGACGATTGAACGGGGGCGCTTGCGCTCCCGTTTGCGTTTCGGCGCGGTCGCCATGGCGCTCGTCCTGATCGCCGGCTGCGCCGACCATTTCGGGCCGGGCCTGATCCAGCTCGCGGCCGGGCGCGGCTGGGAGCCGCTGCCGATCCAGAACTGGGTCGTCAACGACGGCATCAACCCGAAGGCGATGGTGTTTTGCACGCCGCAGGATTGTGCCCGGCCGGGCGTCGCCGCGCTGCTGAGCTTCGAGGGCCGCGAGGCCACTGACATGGCGCGGACGCTCGCCCTCGACCCGGCGCGGCTGGCGCGGGAATTCTCGAAGCGCCCCAAGGCGAAACAGGGCGAGAAGCCGAAGAGCACCACCACCGTCTCGCGCTTCAAGCAGGACGGCAGCAATGGCATCCTCGTCGAGATCCGCGCCAAGGATGGCGGGCGCCTTGCCTCGACCGCGATCATCTACGCCCGCAAGGACAACACGCTCGCCATGGCGATCGCGGTGACCGACGATTCGCAAGCCGCCCAGGATTTCGCCCGCGCCACCTGGGCCAGCCGCTGACGTCACTGGAAAGCAGGAGAGCCCAATGGGCGACAAGCCACAGCTCGACCCTCAGCTGGTCCAGGATTTCGTCCGCGCCGCGCATGGCAATCTTGAGCGGGTCACGGCGCTCCTCGCCGAGCATCCGACCCTAGTGAACGCCGTCTGGGACTGGGGTGGTGGCGATTGGGAGAGCGGCCTCGGCGCGGCCGCCCATACCGGACGGCGCGAGATCGCTGAATTCCTGCTTGATCGGGGGGCGCGGATGGATGTCTTCGCGGCCGCGATGCTCGGGCATCTCGACCTGGTCCGCACCCACCTCGCCGCCATGCCTGCCGCCCTGACCGCACGGTATTCCGCTGCTCACCCATGCCAAAATGGGCGGCGAGGTGGCGAGGGCCGTGCTCGACTACCTGCAGGGCCTGCTCGACAGCCGCGACACCGCCGCCCCGGCGACCGACGCGACAAAGAGTTGAGCCCCCGCCGATTCGCCGCTAAGGCACCCGCACAGTCCCACCCCCGGAGATCACGATGAAAGCCCGCGTCACCGTCACCCTCAAGACCGGCGTGCTCGACCCGCAGGGCAAGGCGATCGAAGGCGCGCTGAAATCGCTCGGCATCGACGGCGTCGGCTCGGTCCGCCAGGGCAAGGTCTTCGACATCGAACTCGACGGCGCCGACAAGGCCGCGGCCGAGGCCGCGCTCAAGGCTGCCTGCGAGAAGCTGCTCGCCAACACCGTGATCGAGAATTATCGCGTCGAGTTGCAGGCGTGAGCCTGGATACGTCGATGGTCGTCCCCGCGACGCCGGCCGATATCGACGCGATCATGGCCTGCGAGCGCGGGCCCGGCTACGAGGCGACCGTCGGCCGCTGGAGCCGCGAGGAACACCTCGCCGGCATGGCCGACCCGACGCATCGCTATTTCGTCGCGCGCCGACCGGATGGCGCCATCGCGGGCTTCGTGATGCTGCAGGAGGTCGGCAACGCAGCCGATTCAATACTGGTCCGCCGGATCGCTGTCGGCGAGCAGCGGCGCGGCCATGGTCGGCAATTGCTCGGCCATGCGCTGCATGTGATCTTCGACGAGCTCGGCGCCCGCAGTGCTCGCCTGGGAGTCCGCGCCTACAATGCGAACGGCATCGCTCTTTACTCTGCCCTCGGGATGAGGGAGGAGAGCCGGCGCGAGGAGCACGGGCATGGCGACAAAGCCGTCACGGTGGTCACCATGACGATGAGTGCCGAGAGCTACCGCCAGTCGAAAAGGTCGAATCCATGAAGGCCGCCGTCATCACCTTCCCCGGCTCGAACCGCGACGGCGACGTCGCCAAGGCCTTGCGCCAGACTGGTGCGACCGTCGAACATGTCTGGCATGCCGACCATGAGCTGCCGGCCGGAACCGATCTCGTCGTCCTGCCGGGCGGCTTTTCCTATGGCGACTATCTGCGCTGCGGCGCCATCGCCGGCCGCGCCCACATCATGGACGCGACGCGGGCGCATGCGGCGCGCGGCGGCCTCGTGCTCGGCATCTGCAACGGCTTCCAGATCGCCTGCGAATCCGGGCTGCTGCCGGGCGTGCTTGCCCGCAACGCCAATCTGAAATTCGTCTGCAAGCGCCAGCACCTCAGGGTCGAGCGCAACGACACTGCCTTCACCTTCGCCTATGCCAAGGGCCAGGTGATCGACGTTTGCATCGCCCATGGCGAAGGCAACTACATCTGCGATCCCGAGACCCTCGCTCGGCTCGAAGGCGAAGGCCTCGTTGCTTTCCGCTATTGCGATGCCGCAGGCCAGATCACGGCCGCGGCCGATCCGAACGGCTCGCTCAATCACATTGCGGGCATCTATTCGCCGAACCGCAACGTGCTCGGCCTGATGCCGCATCCGGAGAACCTGATCGACGGCCTCGTCGGCGGCACCGACGGACGCGGCATGTTCGAGAGCCTTGTCAACGGCAGGAAGGCGGCCTGAGAAAGCGCGTCATTCTCGGGCGAAGCGAAGCGCAGACCCGAGAATCTCCCTACGAGAGAGGCGCCTTCTTGTCCTGAGATAGTCGGGTCAAGCCCGGCCATGACGCGCTCACGCGGGTCACTTCACCAGCGCCGCCGCCTTTGCCAGCATCCGCGACGCCGCCTGCCCGTCGAGCGGGCCGACATGCTTCTCCAAAATCCGCCCGTCCGGCCCGATCAGGAAGGTCTCGGGCACGCCGTAGACGCCCCAGTCGATCGCGGCGCGTCCGGCACGATCGACCCCGACCGCGGAATAGGGATTGCCGAGCGCGCCGAGGAAGCGGCGGGCATTCTCGGCCTCGTCCTTGTAGTTGAAGCCGACCAGCGCGACCTTGCCCTGCTTCACCGCGGCCGAATCCGCCATGGCGACGAGGAAGGGATGCTCGACCCGGCAGGGCGCGCACCAGCTCGCGAAGACGTTGGCGATCGTCGCCTTGCCTTTCGCCAGATCGGCCATGGCGAAGCTCGGCACCGGCTGGCCGTCGCGCTGCAGGCCTTCGAGCGGGGCGAGCGTGACTGCCGGCGCCGGCTTGCCGATCAGGGCCGAGGGCACCTTGCTGGCATCGCCCGAGAACAATCCCTTGGCGAAGACAGCGGCCAGCGCCGCGAAGACCAGCAGCGGGATGGCGTAGAGCCAGGGCGAGCGCCGCGGCGGCGAAACCGAAGCCTCGCTCATGACGCGTTCCCGCCACGGCGGCCGACGCCGCGCTCTTCCAGCGCCGCGAGCGCCCGCCGCTGGGCACGTCGATCGAGCAGGATCGCCGCCGCGAGGCCGGACAGGATCACGGCTGCCGCCAGATAGGCGGCGAGGATGAAGCCGGCATGGGGTCCGAGCATGTCCGTCATTGCGCCGCCTGCAGCGAGAGCCGGTCGAGCCGCTCGGCCTCGAAGATCGTCAGCGTCCGGACCCGCCGGCGCAGGATCTCGGCCTGCATGGCGGCGGCGTGCAGAGCCAGCGCCAGCAGCGTGAAGCCGACAGCGGTGATCAGCAGCGGCCAGAGCATCGAAGAATGGATGGTCGGGCCGCTGAGGCGCAGCACGGAAGCGGGCTGGTGGAGCGTGCTCCACCAGTCGACCGAGAACTTGATGATCGGGATGTTGACGCAGCCGACCAGCGTCAGGATCGCCACCGCGCGCCCGGCGCGCGACGGCTCGTCGATGGCGCGGCGCAGGGCGATCAGGCCGAGATAGAGCAGGAACAGCACCAGCATCGAGGTCAGGCGCGCATCCCAGACCCAATAGGTGCCCCACATCGGCTTGCCCCAGAACGAGCCGGTGAGCAGGCAGATCAGCGCGAAGCAGGCGCCGATCGGCGCTGCAGCCTGCTGGGCGACATCGGCGAGCGGGTGGCGCCAGACCAGGACGCCGAGCGCCGACAGCGTCATCATCGAATAGAACATCATGGCCAGCCAGGCGGCCGGCACGTGGATGTACATGATCTTGATGGTCTCGCCCTGCTGGTAGTCGGATG
Organism: Allobosea sp. NPDC003192; assembly: GCF_050275675.1. Classification (NCBI taxonomy): domain Bacteria; kingdom Pseudomonadati; phylum Pseudomonadota; class Alphaproteobacteria; order Hyphomicrobiales; family Alloboseaceae; genus Allobosea; species Allobosea sp. NPDC003192. The sequence goes on along the minus strand of NZ_JBNNPK010000029.1, from coordinate 47,689 downwards.
GCGCGACGAACCAGACGAGATAGAAGCCGATCGCGAGCAGCAGCGCCGCCGCGCCCGCAAGCCAGGGCAGCAACGCGCTCGACAGGCGCATGAAACGCGCCGGATTGGCCAGTTCGGTAAGGCTCGCCATGAAGGTGGTGGCCGGCTCTGCTCTTCTTTCGACCAGAGAGCATGTAGCAATCGCCGGCCCGGCTCACAATCGACGAGCGGCCCCTGCGACGATGAAGCCTTACTTCTCCTTGTCGCTCTCGGAAGCGGTCGCCCCACCTATGTCGACGACACCGAAGCGGCCGGAAGTCACGCCTTCGCCGGCCGTGAGGAAGCCCTCGGCCGCGAGCCCACGCCTGAGCAGTTCACGGACGGCAGCAGCTCGGCTCGGCATACGCTTCTCGAAGCGCCAGTTCTCGACGGCACGCAGCTCGTCCATGCTGAGCATGATCTGCAGCCTTTCGCCGCGTTCCAGATCCGGCATTGGCGCGCCCCCATCGCGCTGAAAATGAGTAAGTGACTATATGTACACAAATCACTTGTTCGCAAGCGATGACGCCCCCGGCGGTACCTTAGCGTCATGCCATTCCGCCGCCAACAGCGCTCCTTACTAACTAATTGAAATTATTATATTTTTTCTTGCGCTTGATGCAGTTTTCGTCCATCCTGCAGTTCAGGAGGGATTGTCATGCTCATCAAGCTATCCGATCCCATGTGGCGCGACATCGAGACCACCGTGCGCTCCAAGGCGGGTGAATCACGTGTCGTCGACGTCTTCGGCGTTGCCGAAGAAGTCCAGCTCCGCTTTGTCGACGATAACGTCGCGCTCGAGGATATCGCTGCCGCCGTCGCCCGGCTGGCAACCCAATCCGGCTGCGCGCTCGAACTCGACAGCGGCGAGATGCTGTCCGAAGTCTGAAACCTCAATCAGGCTGACGCAGCGCCGCCGCCGCCGCGATGCACCCGACCGCGGCAGCCATCAGTGACAGCGCGCCAAGGATCAGCAAGGGGCTCTGCAACGGCATCGGCCCCCGCGCGGCATCCGAGGCCGAGACACCGAAGATCAGCACCGGCACGCAGAGCGGCGCGACCAGGATCGGCAGGATCAGCCCGCCACGACGCAGGCTCGCGGTCAGCGCCGCCGCCGCCGCTCCGATGAAGCTCAGCGCCGGCGTGCCCAGCATAAGGCTCGCCGTCAGCGGCAGGACGCCTTCTGCCGGCAGGGCGACGAGAAGGCCGAGCAGCGGCGCAGCCAGCGTCAACGGCAGGCCGGTCGTCAGCCAATGCGCCAGCGCCTTGGCGAAGACGGCGAGCTCCAACGGCAGCGGCGCCCCCCTGATCAGGTCGAGCGAGCCGTCCTCCTCATCGGCCTGGAACAGCCGGTCGAGCCCGATCAGCGTCGCCAGCAGCGCGCCCAGCCAGAGGATGGCCGGGCCGATCCGCGACAGCAGGTTGAGGTCGGGGCCGAGCGCGAAGGGGATCAGCACGACGACGGTCAGGAAGAAGACGAGCGCGAGCTCGCCGCCGCCCCCGGCCCGCACCGCCAGCGCAAGATCGCGCCTGAGGATGGCGAGGAAGGCGCGGCTCACGGGCCGATCCTGAGTTCGCGCGCGCCGTCGAGGCCAAGCGGCCCATGCGTCGCGGCCAGGATCGCCCCGCCCGCGGCCAGATGCGCCTGCATCAATTGCGAGAGCATCGCCTGCGAGCCGACATCGAGCGCTGCCATCGGCTCGTCGAGCAGCCAGATCGGCCGCGACGTCACCAGGAGCCGCGCCAGCGCCACGCGCCGCCGTTGCCCGGCGGAGAGGTAGCCGACCGGCAGCGGTCCGGCATGCGGCAGGCCGACCGTGGCGAGCGCCTCGGCCGGGTCGAGCCCCGGCGAGCCCAGCAGCTCCTGCGTGAAACGCAGGTTTTCCGCCGCCGTCAGCGCGGTCTTGAGTCCGTCGCGGTGGCCGACCAGATGGGACGCCTCCGCTGGCGGCGTGTCGTCGAGACCGTCGAGCCTGATTGTGCCGGCCTCCGGACGCAGCCGCCCGCACAGCATGGCGATCAGGCTCGATTTGCCGGCCCCGTTGCGGCCGGTGAGCGCGATCGCCTCGCCATTCGCCAGCCGAAAACCGACTCCGTCGAAGATCGCACGGCCGCCGCGGCGGCAGGCGAGGCCCTCGGCGGTCAGGGCGAATCTCTGGAATCGAATCTGCGTCACGCCGAGCCTATCTTCCGAAACGTCATTAGTCCCTCGTGCGACGCATATCGAGCCTGTAGCGGGCTTCTTGGAATTGATCTATAGAACCCGTGGCTACGCCGCACGCCGATCCGGCGCGGGGCTCGGGCACTCCCGGGGCGGCGTGCGCGTCATGCGCAACAGGCCTTCGACCGAATCTTTCCGCAAGGCGGGATTCGGCTCGTGACCGCAACCCCTTGATCAGGATGTAAGCCAAAATGGCCTCGCTCGATTCATTCAAGTGCCGCAAGACGCTGACCGTCGGCACGAAGAAGTACGTCTATTACTCGCTGAAGGCGGCCGAGAAGAACGGCCTCGCCGGCATTTCCAAGCTCCCCTTCTCGATGAAGGTGCTGCTCGAGAACCTGCTGCGCTTCGAGGATGGCCGCTCCGTCACCAAGACCGACATCGAATCCTTCGTCGGCTGGCTCAGCGACAAGGGCAAGGCCGGCAAGGAGATCGGCTTCCGCCCCGCCCGCGTGCTGATGCAGGACTTCACCGGCGTGCCCGCGGTGGTCGACCTCGCCGCGATGCGTGACGGCGTCGTCGCCCTCGGCGGCGATCCCAAGAAGATCAACCCGCTGGTGCCGGTCGATCTCGTCATCGACCACTCGGTCATCGTCGACGAGTTCGGCTCGCCCAAGGCGTTCAAGCAGAACGTCGACCTCGAATACCAGCGCAATGGCGAGCGCTATCGCTTCCTGAAATGGGGCCAGGGCGCCTTCGACAATTTCCGCGTCGTGCCGCCCGGCACCGGCATCTGCCACCAGGTCAACCTCGAATACCTCGCCCAGACCGTCTGGACGGCCAAGGAGAAGGTGAAGAAGGGCAAGAAGACTGAAGTTGTCGAGGTCGCCTATCCCGACACGGTGGTCGGCACCGACTCGCACACCACCATGGTCAACGGCCTGGCGGTGCTTGGCTGGGGCGTCGGCGGCATCGAGGCCGAGGCCGCCATGCTCGGCCAGCCGCAGTCGATGCTGTTGCCCGAGGTGATCGGCTTCAAGCTCACCGGCAAGCTCAAGGAAGGCATCACTGCGACCGACCTCGTGCTCACGGTCACCCAGATGCTGCGCAAGAAGGGCGTTGTCGGCAAGTTCGTCGAGTTCTTCGGCCCCGGCCTCTACAATCTGACGCTGGCCGACCGCGCAACAATAGCCAATATGGGCCCGGAATACGGCGCGACCTGCGGCTTCTTCCCGGTCGATGCCGAGACGCTGAACTATCTGGAGACCACCAGCCGCAAGGCCGCCCGCGTCGCCCTGGTCGAGAAGTATTCGAAGGCACAGGGCCTGTTCGCGACGCGCTCGACGCCCGATCCGGTCTTCACCGACACGCTCGAGCTCGACCTGACCACGGTGCAGGCCTCGATGGCCGGCCCGAAGCGTCCGGAAGGCCGCGCCGATCTCGGCGCGATCAAGAGCGGCTTCGCGGCCGCGATGGACGCCGATTACAAGAAGGGCGGCGAGCTGTCGCGCCGCGTCAAGGTCGAGGGTGAGAAGTTCGATCTCGGCCATGGCGACGTCGTCATCGCCGCCATCACCTCCTGCACCAACACCTCGAACCCCTCGGTGCTGATGGCTGCCGGCCTGCTCGCCCGCAACGCCGTGGCGAAGGGCCTCAAGGTCAAGCCCTGGGTCAAGACCTCGCTGGCCCCCGGCTCGCAGGTCGTGGCGGAGTATCTCGCCAAGGCCGGCCTGCAGAAGGACTTGGACAAGCTCGGCTTCAACTTGGTCGGCTTCGGCTGCACCACCTGCATCGGCAATTCCGGCCCGCTGCCGGCGCCGATCTCGAAGGCGATCAACGATCAAGGCCTGATCGCCGGCGCCGTGATCTCGGGCAACCGCAACTTCGAGGGCCGCGTCTCGCCAGACGTGCAGGCGAATTACCTCGCCTCGCCGCCGCTGGTCGTCGCCTATGCGCTGGCGGGTTCCGTGCAGATCGACCTGACCACCGAGCCGCTCGGCATGGGCAAGGACGGCAAGCCGGTCTACCTCAAGGACATCTGGCCCTCCAACAAGGAGATCCAGGCCTTCATCGCCAAGAACGTCACCAAGGCGATCTTCAAGGCGAAGTATGCCGACGTCTTCAAGGGCGACGCCAACTGGCAGAAGGTCAAGGCGCCGACCGGCCAGACCTATGCCTGGGACGATCAGTCGACCTATGTCCAGAACCCGCCCTATTTCCGCGGCATGGGCAAGCAGCCGGCTCCGGTCACCGAAATCGTCGGCGCCCGCATCCTTGGCCTGTTCGGCGACAAGATCACGACCGATCACATCTCACCGGCCGGTTCGATCAAGGCCGCCTCGCCCGCGGGCGCCTATCTCACCGAGCATGGCGTCGCCGTCGCCGACTTCAACCAGTACGGCACGCGTCGCGGCAATCATGAGGTGATGATGCGCGGCACCTTCGCCAATATCCGCATCCGCAACCACATGATGGGCCCGAACGGCCGGGAAGGCGGCTACACCATCCATTATCCCAGCAAGGAAGAGCTGCCGATCTACGATGCGGCGATGCGCTACCAGGCCGAGAAGGTGCCGCTGGTGATCTTCGCCGGCGTCGAATACGGCAATGGCTCCTCGCGCGACTGGGCGGCCAAGGGCACCAACCTGCTCGGCGTCAAGGCCGTGATCGCCCAGAGCTTCGAGCGCATCCACCGCTCGAACCTGGTCGGCATGGGCGTGGTGCCGTTCACCCTGCAGGAAGGCACGAGCTGGGCCTCGCTCGGCCTCAAGGGCGACGAGAGCGTCACGATCAAGGGCCTCGCCACCGTCAAGCCGCGCCAGATGCTCGAAGCCGAGATCACCTATGCCGACGGCAAGGTGAAGAAGGTTCCGATCCTCTGCCGCATCGATACGCTGGACGAGCTCGACTACTTCAAGAATGCCGGCATCCTGCACTACGTGCTGCGCGGCATCGCAGCCTAAGGCTTGCGAAGACGATACTGGACGCCCGGCCTCAAAGCCGGGCGTCTCTATTTGGTCGTGACGGTTGTCCTATCCCGCACCGGGGTGTAAGGGGGCGGTCACAGCCATCCTCGGCGGGGGGCTTGGGGCAGGCGCGGGGCGAACGCGCCCGGACGCCATCCGCCATCATCATCCAAGACGGAGCACCCGCATGTCCGCCACGTTCGAGACGGTCGCCGGCATCATTTCGGAAACTTGCGACATTCCTCGCGAGAAGATCACGCCCCAGAGCCATGCGATCGACGATCTCGGCATCGACTCCCTCGCCTTCCTCGACATCGCCTTCGCGATCGACAAGGCCTTCGGCATCAAGCTGCCGCTGGAGCAGTGGACCCAGGAAGTGAACGAGGGCAAGGCGCCGGCCGAGCAGTATTTCGTGCTCGAGAACCTGTGCAAGCGCATCGACGACCTCGTCGCCGCCAAGGCCGCCTGAACAAGCTTCGGCCCGGAAGGGTCGCCGCTGGATACTGAAACGCCGCAAGCGGGGCCCGACCCCGATCGCGGCGAGACGGGTTGGAACCGCATGCGCCTCGAATATTTCGACATGATCGACAAGGTCGAGAGCTTCGATCCGGCGAGCAAGCGGATTGTGACCCGCTCGACGGTTCCGACACAGAGCCCGGTCTTCGAGGGCCATTTCCCCGGCCACCCGCTCGTTCCCGGCGTCCTGCTCACCGAGACCATGGCGCAGGCCTCGGGCTATCTGCTGCTCGGCCTCAACGGCCTGACGCAGATGCCCTTCCTGATGATGGTCGACAAGGCACGCTTCCGCACCTTCGTCGAACCCGACGCCGTGCTCGACGTCAGCGCCGAGCTCGTTCATGAGGGCTCCGGCTACGCTGCGACAAAGGCGAAGATCGCGATCGCCGGCAAGCCGATCTGCGATGCCGAACTGCGCTTCCGCCTGATGCCGTTCCCCGCCGATATGCGCACCTTGATGCAGAGCCGCATCGCTGCCATCGGCCTCTCCCCGGAGGCAGCCTGACATGGCCCGCGACGTCGTCATCACCGGTATCGGCCTCGCCTCCAGCCTGGGCGAGGGCATCGAAGCGCACGCACAGGCACTCACCTCCAATACGGTGCCGGTCATCGATAACGGGAGCTTTGCGCCCTATCCGCTGCATCCGCTGAAGCCGCTCGAGCTCGACAAGCAGATCCCCAAGAAGTCCGACCAGCGCCAGATGGAGCCCTGGCAGCGCCTCGGCGTCTATGCCGCCGGCCTTGCCCTCGACGATGCCGGACTGAAGGAGGACGCGGAGGCCAAGAGCCAGCTCCAGGTCATCGTCGCTGCCGGCGGCGGCGAGCGCGACCATGCCGTTGACGCCGCCGTGCTGACTGGCCTGCGCAACGCCAATCAGCCCGGCGCTTTCCTCAACGAGCGGCTGATGAGCGATCTGCGGCCGACCCTGTTCCTGGCCCAGCTCTCCAACCTGCTCGCCGGCAATATCGGCATCGTCCACGGCATCACCGGCGCCTCGCGCACCCTGATGGGCGAGGAACAGGCCGGCGTCGACGCGATCCGCACCGCCCGGGCTCGTATCGCGGCCGGCCAGGCCGACGTCATCCTCGTCGGCGGCGCCTACAACGCCGAGCGCCGCGACATGCTGCTGCTGCTCGAGCTCGGCGGCTTTCTGCGCGCCGCGGATTTCGCTCCCGTCTTTGCCCGCAGCGACGTGCCCGGCATCATCACCGGCAGCGCCGGCGCCTTCCTCGTGCTCGAATCGGCCGAGCGAGCCGCGGCCCGCGGCGCCAGGGCCCATGCCCGCCTCAGCCATGCCGGCGCCCATCGCAGCCGCCGCCAGCCCGGCTCAGTCGCCAAGGCGCTCGACGAATTGCTCGCCGGTTTCGGCCCGCTCGCATCGGATGCACTCGCGATCTCGGCCGCAACCGGATGCGCCGGGATCACCGCGGAGGAGGCGGCTGCGATCGCCAAGGCCGCGCCGGACGCGCGCCGCATCGCCGCTGGCGACCTCGTCGGGCATTCGCTCGAAGCCGCTTTCCCGGTCTCGGTCGCGCTGGCTGCAGCCGCGCTCTCGACCGGCGCGGCGAATGAGGCGATCGTCACCGGCGCGGCGCATTGGCGTGGCGAGGGCGCCGCCCGTCTGGTCAAGGCTTGAGGAGAGCGTCATGGGTGCAAGCCATCGCGACAGCCAGGGCCGGCCGATCGTCGCCGTCACCGGCCTCGGCATCGTCACCTCGCTCGGCCAGGGCAAGGACGCCAACTGGGAGGCCCTGACCGCGGGCCGCTCCGGCATCCATCGCATCGAGCGCTTCCCGACCGAGGGCCTGCGCACCACCATCGCCGCGACCGTCGATTTCCTGTTCGACGGCTCCGTCGCCGCCCCCGAGCTTTCCGAGAAGCTCGCCACGCTCGCAGCCGAGGAGGCCGTGGCACAGAGCGGCCTAGGCGAGACCGGCGATTTCCCCGGTGAGCTCTTCATGGCGGTGCCGCCGGTCGAGATGGAATGGCCGCAGAAGCAGGAGCTGGCGCAGGCCGTCGACGGCGATGCCGATTATGACGCGCTGCTGCGTGTCGCCGCCCGCCATAAGCACCAGGCGATGCACGAACTCTTCCTGTTTGGCGGCGTCGCCGAGCATATCGCCGAGAAATTCGGCACCAAGGGTTCGCCGATCTCGCTCTCGACCGCCTGCTCCTCGGGCGCGACCGCGATCCAGATGGGCGTAGAGGCGATCAGAAGGGGCGAGACTGAAGCTGCCTTGTGCATAGGAACCGACGGCTCGGTCCATGCCGAGGCGCTGATCCGCTTCTCGCTGCTCTCGGCGCTGTCGACGCAGAACGACCCGCCCGAAGGCGCCGCCAAGCCGTTCTCGAAGAACCGCGACGGCTTCGTCATGGGCGAGGGCGCCGGCGCGCTGGTGCTGGAGGATTACGACCACGCGCTGGCGCGTGGTGCCACGATCCTCGGCGTCGTCGCCGGCTGCGGCGAGCGCGGCGACGGCTTCCACCGCACCCGCTCGAGCCCGGACGGCAAGCCCGCGATCCTCGCCATGCAGGATGCCCTCGCCGATGCCGGCCTCACCCCTGATGATGTCGACTACATCAACGCCCACGGCACCTCGACGCCGGAGAACGACAAGATGGAGGCGATGAGCTGCTCGGCCGTCTTCGGCGAGCGCATGGCCAAGCTGCCGATCTCATCGAACAAGTCGATGCTCGGCCATACGCTGACCGCCGCCGGCGCGGTCGAGGCGGTGATCTCGCTCCTGACCATCGCCAATGGCCGGATACCGCCGACGATCAACTACAACACGCCGGATCCGGCGATCGCGCTCGACGTCATCCCGAACGAGGCCCGCGACGCCAAGGTCCGCACCGTGCTGTCGAACTCCTTCGGTTTCGGCGGCCAGAACACCTGCCTCGTCCTGACCGCCGGGCCGTCGGCGGCATGACCCGGGTCCTGGTCACCGGCGGCGCCAAGGGCGTCGGCGCCGCGATCGTCCGGGCGCTCGTGGCTGCCGGCCACGATGTCGATTTCACCTATCGCTCCTCCGGCGAGCAGGCGCAGGCGCTCGCCGCTGAGATCGCGGAGACCGCGCCGGGCCAGAGCGTGCGCGCCTTGCCGCTCGATCTTTCCGACAAGGCCGCGCTCGACGCCTTCTGCGAGCAATGCGAGGGCGAATCTTGGTTCGGCCTCGTCCACAATGCCGGCCAGCCCTATGACACGCTCGCCGCCATGCTGGTGCAGGACAAGGCCGAAGCGGCGATGCAGGTCAATTTCTGGGCCTTCACCCGCCTCGCCAAGAGCCTGATGCGCGGCATGATCCGCGCCAAGGCCGGCCGCATCGTCGCGATCGGCTCGGTCGCGGCGCTGCGCGGCAATCCCGGCAACGCTGCCTATGCGGCGTCCAAGGGTGCGCTGATCTCCTACGCCAAGACGCTCGCGGTCGAGACCGGCAAGCGCGGCGTCACCGTCAACGTGATCGCGCCGGGCTTCGTCGACACCGACATGATGGCGCCCTACGCCGCCTATCGCGACAGGATGGAAGGCCAGATCCCGGCCGGCCGCTTCGCCCGGCCAGAGGAAGTCGCCGGCCTCACCGCTTTCCTTATGAGCCCGCCGGCCGCCTACATCACCGGCACCGTACTGCCCATCGACGGCGGCCTGACCGCCCATCTCGGCGTGCATCGCTGAGAGTGCTCCAGCGCTTCACGTGAAACATGGTGAACGCGCAGCGCTTGGCGCCGCGTCGTGAACCGCTTATGTTCATCGTGAACCGGAGTGAACCATCATGACGGCAGCCTTCACCATCCGCCTCGATGACGAGACCCTCGCCAAGCTCGACGCGCTGGCGGCCGACACCGACCGCTCGCGCAACTGGCTCGCAGCCAAGGCGATCGAGAACTATGTCGAACTCAACGCTTGGCAGATCGAGCAGATCAAGGCCGGCCTAGCTGAAGCCGACCGCGGCGAATTCGTCAGCGAAGCCGATCTTGATGCGATCGAGGCCGAAATCCAGGCCAAGATCGACCGTCAATGAAAGTTGTCTGGACGCCGCGCGCGCAACGCAATCTGCGTGATGCCGCGCGATATCTGACGCAGTTCAATCCGCATGCTGCGCTCGCGATGGTGCAAACCATCCGCTCAGCACCGCAGCAGATCCTCCGCCATCCCGCAAGCGGGCGGCCCGGACGAGTCGACGGCACCCGGGAGCTTGTGATCACCGGCACCTCCTACATCCTGCCGTACCGTGTGCATCACGGCGCCATCGAAATCCTCGCTGTCATACACTCTTCCCGGCAATGGCCGGACCAGCTCTGAAAGACCAAGACCGATGCTCTCGCTCCAGCTCCATGGCGACCGCGATCTCCGCCTCGAACAGATCGAGCCGCCGCCGCCGCCCGCTCCCGGCGAGGTCCAGATCCGCGTGCGCGCCGTCGGGCTTAACTATCTCGACCTCTGGGGCTTCCGCGGCATGGCCTTCGCCAAGCGCAAGATGCCGCAGGCGGCCGGCGTCGAGGCCGCCGGCGAGGTCGTCGCGGTCGGCGAGGGCGTCTCGCGCTTCCGCGAGGGCGACACGGTGACGATGTACGGCGCCGAGACCTGCGGCCATTGCAAGGCTTGCCGCGAGGGGCGCGACAATCTCTGCGAGAACGTCGCGGGTATCATGGGCTTCCATATCGACGGCTTCGCCCGCGAGCTGATCAACCGGCCCGAACGCCTGGTGATCAAGGCGCCGAAGGGCGTCTCCTTCGAGGACGCCGCCTGCGCGCCGATCGGCTTCGGCACGGTCCAGCACATGCTGTTCGACAATGCCAAGCTCGAGCCCGGCGAGTCGGTGCTGGTCCATGCCGGCGGCTCCGGCATCGGCACGGCGGCGATCCTGATGGCCAAGGCGATCGGCTGCACCGTCTACACCACCGTCGGCGACGACGAGAAGGGCGAGAAGGCCAAGGCGCTCGGCGCCGATTTCGTCGTCAACTACAAGACCGAGCGCTTCGAGGGCGAGGTCCGGCGCCTGACCAAGCGCAAGGGCGTCGATGTCGTCTTCGAGCATGTCGGCGCCGACACCTGGAACGGCTCGCTGCTCTGCCTGAAGCGCGGCGGCCGGCTCGTCACCTGCGGCGCCACCTCCGGCGCCTCGACGACGATGAACCTGATGCAGCTCTTCCAGCAGCAATACCGGATCACCGGCTCCTTCGGCTGCCGGATCGAGAACATCTCGCAATCGCTGGAGAAGATGGCAGGCGGCATGAAGCCGGTGATCGATTCGGTCTTCCCGCTCGCGCAGTTCGAGCAGGGCCTCGCCCGGATCGAGGGCCGCAAGGTCTTCGGCAAGGTCATCGTCACGCTCTGAGACAATGCCGTCAGCCGGCGCCGACTTGACGCGCCGGCCGCAATCCCGCAAGTCGCGCCGCAATGGCGGGGTCCTTCCCGGACGCTGCGCCGGCGGACCGGACGGGGACCTTTGAGGCAGCTGAAGCAATTCGCGACGCGCATCGGCGCTGCGCTGATGATCGGGCTGATCCGCGCGGTCTTCGCCTTCCTGCGCGCGCTCGGGCCGGAGCGGGCCTCCGATCTCGGCGGCTGGCTGCTGCGCACGGCAAGCCCGCTGATCCCGGTCAACCGCGTCGCCTATGCCAATGTCCGCGCCGCCTACCCCGGCATTGCGGATGAAGAGGCCAGGCGCCTCGTCCGCGGTGGCTGGGAGAATCTCGGCCGCACCGTCGCCGAATACGCCCATCTCAAGACATTGTTCGACTATGACTACCACAACCCCGATCCGAACGGCCGGATCGAGGTCGTCGGCATCGAGCACTTCATCGCGCTGAAGGACGACGACAAGCCGGGGCTGATCTTCTCGGCCCATCTCGGCAATTGGGAGCTGCCGGCGATCTGCGCCGCCACCTACGACCTCGACACCACCGCCGTCTTCCGCGCGCCCAACGACCCGGCCATCGCCGCCGTCGTCCATGAGATCCGCTCCGGCGCCATGGGCGGCCTCGCCGCCGCCAAGCAGGGCGCCGCCTTCGCCATGCAGGGCGTGCTCGAGAATGGCGGCCATCTCGGCATGCTGATCGACCAGCATTTCACCCGCGGCGTGGTCGTGCCCTTCCTCGGCCGGCCGGCGCTGACCAATCCGATCCTCGGCAAGTTCGCCCGCCGCTTCGAATGCCCGGTCCATGGCGTGCGCGTCGTCCGCTTGCCGAACCGGCGCTTCCGCATCGAGCTGACACCGCCGCTCGACCTGCCGCGCGACGCCAATGGCGAGATCGACGTCACCGGCGCCATGGCGATGATGACCGCCGTGGTCGACGGCTGGGTCCGCGAGCATCCCGAGCAATGGCTCTGGATGCACCGGCGCTGGCGCCCGAACCTGATTGGTGCCGAGGCCCTGGCACGTTTTCGCGATCAGGCGCCGCAGGAGCCTGTTTTCAAGGCAACGTGATTTCCAATTGAGTGGAGAGTAGCGCTTTTGGTAACCGCCTGCTTCTATACAGGCGTCGAGTTCGAATGATGGTCCGCCACATCAGCAACATCGCTGCCGCCGCTGCCCTCCTGCTCCTGGCAGGATTGCCGGCGCATGCGCAGCAGCCTGCCGCCCGGCCGCAGGCGGTGGTCGAACTCTTCACCAGCCAGGGCTGCTCCTCCTGTCCGGCTGCGGACGCGCTCTTCACCGAGCTCGCCAAGGATCCCAAGCTGATCACGCTGACCTTGCCAGTGACCTATTGGGACTATCTCGGCTGGAAGGACACGCTCGGCCAGGAAGTCTTCAGCAAGCGCCAGAAGCTCTATGCCAAGGCACGCGGCGACGGCCAGATCTATACACCTCAGGCCGTGGTCAACGGCACCGCCCATATCGTCGGCTCCGACAAGGGCGGCATCGACAAGCTCGTCAAGGAGCAGGGCAAGGACGGTTTCCCGGTCAAGATCGACCTGACCGAGGCTGACGGCGCGCTGCGTATCACTCTGGGCACCGCCCCATTCACCAGCGAGAAGCCGGCCGTGGTCCTGCTGCTGCAGGTCAGCCGCACCGCGACCGTGCCGATCGAGCGCGGCGAGAACAGCGGCAAGACCGTGACCTATGCCAATGTCGTGCGCGGCATCAGCCGGATCGGCGAGTGGAAGGGAGAGGCTGCGACCCTGACCGTACCGCTCGAGACCGTTCGTAGCGCGGCGAAGGCCGATTCCTATGTCGTGCTGGTCCAGGGCGATCCCTATGCCCGCCAGAGCGCGATCCTCGGCGCCGCTCGCGGCCCGGCGAAGTAGACGCCAAAAGTAAACCGGCCCCTTAGAGAATCACCACCTTGTTGGGCAGCTCGTCGACATCGTCGGCAGCCGGCGGCGCATGGGCCGCGAGCACGGCGCCGACATCGCGCACCGCAGCGATCAGCCCCTCGCGCAAGGCGTCCTGCGCCGCCGCCGCAAGCAGCGGCTCGACGATCTTCTGCCAGGCCTCGCCGTCGACCTTGGCCGAGATGCCGGCATCGGCGACGACCTCTGCATAACGCTCCTGCACGGCGATATAGAGCAGCACGCCGGTGCGTCCGCGCGTCAACGTCAGCCCACGCGCGGTGAATTCGCGCAGCGCCGTCTCATGCGCCTGCCGCCGCTTGACGAAGCCGGGCACGAAGCGGCCGCCACGGCCATACCAAAGCAGGGTCGCCAGCAGCAGTGCCGCCGCGATCAGCTGCGTCAGGAAGATGCTCGCGGCGCTCAGCGTCGTTAGCAGCAGGAACGGCCAGGGCACGAACAAAGAGAGCGCCAGCGCCAGCACCAGCGGCACTGCGACATAGCTGCCGGCCGCCCGATCGACGACGACGACGATCTCGCCGGAGGTCTGCCGCTCGGCCTCGCGCACCGCTTCGGCGATGGCGTCGCGATCGTCGGAATTCAGCATCTCACCAATCCCCTGAAGCCCCGCCGCCGCCGGACGAGCCGCCGCCACCCGAGAACCCGCCCGAACTCGACCCGCCTCCCCAACCGGAACTCCAGCCGCCCGAGGACGAGCCGCCACTCCAGCCCGAGCCGCCGGAGGGCGGCAGCACGATCCAGCGTCCGTCCCGCGTCCGGTGCCGGCGCGCTCCGCCCGAGGAGCGGCCGAGCTCCTGCATGAAGCTCACGATCAGGATGAACACCATGATCATGACGAAAATCACCGCAGCGGTCTCGGCCCAGGAGGATTCGTCGCTGCGAATCTGCGCCCGCCGCTGCCATTCCTCGGCATCGCCGGTCAGGATCGACAGGATCGCGTCGACGCCACCCTCGATTCCTCCCGCGAAATCGCCGTTCTTGAACTTGGGCGCGACCGCGGTGGTGATGATCACCTTGGAGAGCGCGTCGGTCAGCGCGCCTTCCAGCCCGTAGCCCACATCGATGCGCACCTTGCGCTCGTTCGGTGCGACGAGGAGCAGCACGCCGTTGTTCTTCGCCTTGTCGCCGAGCTTCCAGGCCCGGAATAGGCCGTTGGCGAATTCCTCGATCGGATAGCCCTGCAGCGACGGCAGTGTCGCGACCACGACCTGGTCGCTGGTCTTCTCCTCATGCGCTTTCAGCTTCTGCTCGATCCGACTGAAGGCCTCGGCGCTGAGCAAGTTCGAATTGTCGACGATGCGGCCGGTGAGAGCGGGGTAGTTCGGATCGGCAGCGGCGGCGAGGAATGGGAAGAGGAGGAAAAGGAGCAGAACGGCGAGCAAGCGCCGCGGTGGCGCTGCCAGCCCAGGCACGCGCGCCTCTCTTCCCCCTTGTAGGGGAGAGCTGGAGAGGGGGGTAGCCAGCCGCGAGGGAAAACGCCTCGCTTTACCCGCCAGCACACCAGGCCAGGAACAGAGCGCTGCAAGACACCCCTCCCAACCCTCTCCCACAAGGGGGGAGGGATTCCGGCGAGCCCGCCATACGAACATTCGCATCAGCGGCCGCCGGACCGCTCAGAACTTCACCGCCGGCGGCCGTTCCGCTCCGGCCGTCGCCGAGAAGCTCTCCATCGGCTTGGCGCCCCAGAACAGCCGGGCCCAGATCACGCCCGGAAAGGTGCGGATCTCGGTGTTGAAGGCCTGCACCGCCTGGATGTAGTCGCGGCGGGCAACGGCAACCCGATTCTCGGTGCCTTCGAGCTGCGATTGCAGCGCCAGGAAGTTCTGGTTCGACTTCAGCTCGGGATAGCGCTCGACCGTCACCATCAGGCGCCCGAGCGCACCGCTGAGCTGGTTCTGGGCGTCCTGGTATTCCTTGAACTTGGCGGGGTCGGTGATGGTGGAGGCATCGACCTTGACCTGCGTGGCCTTGGCGCGCGCCTCGATCACCTGGGTCAGGACCTCGCGCTCCTGCTGGGCATAGCCCTTCACCGTCTCGACCAGATTCGGGATCAGGTCGGCGCGGCGCTGATACTGGTTCTGCACCTCGCCCCAGGCCGCCTTCGCCTTCTCCTCCAGCGTCGGCACATTGTTGTAGCCGCAGCCCGCCAGCACGAGGCCGAACAGCCCGAGCAGCAGCATGACGAGGGGACGGCGAACCGCCGCAGACTGCGTGAGCACCATGACGAACCCCTTCGGCTTGGCAGGATAAACTTGGCAGGACAAATCAGGCTTCGACCATAGCCGCGCCACCCGGCAGAGCAAACCAGCGCCACAAGCATGGCGCGCAAGCCTGCAAGCGCGCTAGTCTGCGCGGCGATCGAGGAGGAGTGGACCATGCCGCTTACATCGTCCGCATTCGGTACCCGCTCAGTCGTTGCCTTCGGCCTTTGGCTTGCCGCCACGATTGCAGCCCCAGCCCAGACCATGGCGCCTGCCCCGGAAGCCGCCACCGGCCGCACCGCCAAGACGCTCGGCACCGCACAGCGCTACATGGCCGCAGCAGCCAACCCGCTCGCCGCCGCCGCGGGCCGCGAGATCCTGCGCGCCGGCGGCAGCGCGACCGACGCGGCGATCGCGATCCAGCTCGTCCTCAACCTGGTCGAGCCGCAGAGTTCCGGCATCGGCGGCGGCGCCTTCTTCGTCTACTGGGACGAGGCCGGCCGCCAGCTGACGACGCTCGACGGACGCGAGACGGCACCCAAGGCGGCAAAGCCCGAGCGCTTCCTCGGCGCCGACGGCAAGCCGATGAAGTTCGTCGACGCCGTGGTCGGCGGCCGCTCAATCGGTGTCCCCGGCACGGTCCGGCTGCTGGAAGATGCCCATAAGCGCTGGGGCAAGCTGCCCTGGGCCGAGGTCTTCGCCCCGGCGATCAAGCTGGCCGAGGAGGGCTTTGCGATCTCGCCGCGTCTGGGCGGCCTGCTCGCGCTGGAGAAGAATCTCGGCAAGGACGCCCGCGCCGCCGCCTATTTCTACGAGCCCGACGGCAAGCCGAAGGCGGTCGGCACCATGCTGAAGAACCCGGCCTTCGCCACGACGCTCCGCGCTATCGCCGGCCGCGGCGCCGACGCCTTCTATGAGGGCGCGATCGCGCAGGACATCGTCGCGACGGTGACCGGCCACAAGGATAATCCCGGCGACATGACGCTGGACGACCTGTCCGACTACAAGGTCGAGGAGCGCGCCCCGCTCTGCGGCCGCTACCGCGCCTATACGCTCTGCGGCATGGGCCCGCCGAGCTCCGGCGCCGTCGCCCTGCAGCAGATTCTCGGCATGCTGGAGACAAAGGACATCGCCCGCCTCGGCCCGAGCGCTGAAGCCGCGCATATGTTCGCCGAGGCCGGCAAGCTCGCCTTCGCCGACCGGGCGCTCTATCTCGGCGACCCCGCCTTCGTCGGCGTCCCGACCAATGGGCTGATCGACGAGGACTATATCCGCGAACGCGCCAAGCTGATCAGCCCGGACAAGGCGATGGCCAAGGCCGGCGCCGGCACCCCGCCGAACAAGCGCGCCTTCCTGTTCGCGCCGTCCGAGGGCGTCGAGAACGGCACCAGCCATATCTCGGTGATCGACGCCGCCGGCAATGCCGTCTCGATGACGACGACGATCGAGGACGGCTTCGGCTCGCGCCTGATGACCAAGGGCGGCTTCCTGCTCAACAACGAATTGACCGACTTCTCCTTCGCGCCCGCTGAGGACGGCAAGCCGGTCGCAAACCGGGTCGAGCCCGGCAAGCGGCCGCGTTCCTCGATGGCGCCGACCATCGTTTTCGACGCCTTCGGCCGGCTCTACGCCGTCACAGGCTCGCCCGGCGGCAGCCAGATCATCGGCTATGTCGCCAAGACGCTGGTCGCCCTGCTCGACTGGAAGATGGATCCGCAGCGCGCCGTCGACCTCGCCAATTTCGGCAACCGCAACGGCCCGACCGAACTGGAGAAGGGCAGCGAGGCGGAAGCCTGGAAGGCCGCTCTGGAAGCCAGGGGCCACGAGGTCAGGCTGATCGACATGACCTCCGGCATCCAGGCGATCGTCAAGACGCCGGAAGGCTATCTCGGCGGCGCCGACGGGCGGCGCGAGGGCGTGGCGATAGGCGATTGAGAACCAGTATTAGGAACAGCGCGACAGGCGCCGTGAAGGTTTGCCGCGTTCCGACCAGACCAATACATCGCCGTCGCGCGCGAGGCTGATACGGCGCTTCTCGGTCATACCCTCACCGTGGCAGGTCGCCGCGATGTCCCAGCGGCCATTGCCACCACCGACGCGGTCGAAGCTGCAGTAGAATTCGTAGCCATCCACGCGGCGCGCGGTGAAGCGCATGGGGATTTCGTCGGTCGTACCGAGCTTGTTGCGGCACCAGGCGGCTTCATGCGCCCAGCGGCCAGCATAAGCGGGCTGCTGGGCAGCCGCAGTGTGAATAAGTCCGAGCGAGGAGAGGCTGATGAGCAAGACATAGCGAAGCATGGCATCCCCCATCATGGTGACGATGCCGGATTTGCTGAAATCAGACGGGTTTTGTCGAGATCAGCGTTGCGCAGGCTGCTTCGGCTCGCCGCCCGCCCCGCGCCCGGCGATCAGCCAGTAGACGAAGCCGGTCGCGGCACCGACCAGGAAGAGCGCCGACACGACCTGCATCTCGCCGGCGCTCGGCGCCCTGGCCATGCCAAGCATGGCGAGCGGCAGGATCGCGGCCAGAAGGCCGGTGAGGCCGCTCTGGATCAGACCGCTGCGAAAGCGGAAGAGCTCGGACGCGATCGCGACCAGCACCACCGGCAGCACCAGGATGGCGAAGCCGAGCCGGCCGAGCAGGGAAAAGGCCGCTTCCGCCGTCGGGCCGGGATCGAAGCCGCGTTCGGCCTGGTCGAACAGCGCCGAGAGCAGGCGATCGAAGCCACCCCCGATCAACAGGCCAAGATCAGGTGAGGCGACGCCTGCGATCAGCAGCGCGACCAGCCCGGAGCCGACGGCAAACAGCAGCGCGAACGGGATCAACAGCAGCCAGCGCAGCATGTCAGTGCGTAGCTGCCGCGGCGTCGACTTCGCCCTGCTCCAGCATCAGCCGGGCCCGGGCCGAGAGCTTCTCGGTCTCGCTCTTGAGCTGGCCGCAAGCGGCGAGGATGTCGCGGCCACGCGGCGTGCGCACCGGCGAGGCGTAACCCGCCCTGAACACGATCTCGGAGAAGCGCTCGATTCGCTCCCAGTCCGAGCACTCGTATTTGGTGCCGGGCCAGGGATTGAACGGGATCAGGTTGATCTTGGCCGGGATGCCCTTGAGCAGGCGCACCAGCTCGCGCGCCTCGGCGTCGCTGTCGTTGACGCCCTTGAGCATGACGTATTCAAACGTGATGCGTTTCGCGTTCGATAACCCCGGATAGTTCCGGCAGGCGTCGAGCAGGTCCTTGATCGGGTACTTCTTGTTGAGCGGCACCAGCTCGTTGCGCAGATCGTCGCGCACCGCATGCAGCGAGATCGCCAGCATCGTACCCATCTCGTCGCCGAGCGGGCCGATCTGCGGCACGACGCCCGAAGTCGAGACGGTGATGCGCCGGCGGCCGAGCGACAGGCCCTGATCATCGGTGATCACGCCGATCGCATCGCGCACGCCGTCGAAATTATAGAGCGGCTCGCCCATGCCCATGAAGACGATGTTCGAGACGAAGCGCCCGCCGTCATTGGGAACGAAGGCGCCGTCCGGCGCACTGCGGTTCGGGAAGTCGCCGAGCCGGTCGCGCGCCACCATCAATTGCGTGACGATCTCCTCGGTGGTGAGGTTGCGCACCAGGCGCTGCGTGCCGGTATGGCAGAAGGTGCAGGTCAGCGTGCAACCGACCTGGCTGGAGACGCAGAGCGTGCCGCGGTCGACCTCGGGAATGTAGACGCATTCGATCTCGGCGCCGCGGTCTCGCGGACCGGTCGGCGCCATCCGCAGCAGCCATTTGCGGGTTCCGTCGCTGGAGATCTGCTCGGCGGTGACCTCCGGCAGGTCGAGCGAGAAGCGCTCGGCGAGCTGCGCGCGCAGGCCCTTGCCGATCGTCGTCATCTCCTGGAAGTCGCGGACGCCGTAATGGTAGATCCAGTTCCAGAGCTGGCCGACGCGCATGCGCCGCTCCTTCTCGGGAACGCCGATCTCGGCCAGCGCCGCATCCAGGCCCGCGCGCGTGCGCCCGGCCAGCGAGGGCCGCCGCACAACAGGTTCAGCCGCCGGAGCGGCGGCTTCAGCAACAGAGAGATTCATCGGAACTCGGCTCGCAACGGGCGGCTCCCGCCCGGAATTGGCCGCCTCATAACATAACGGCGGCTAATCGCGAAATTGCCTTACTTGCAGGCGTCCTCGGCCCGCTTGACGATCTGCGAGATGCCGGCGAGCGAATACTTGTCGCTGGTCGCATTGCCGCGCTTCGAGGTGCCCTTGATCTCGAGGCCCGAACCCTTGCGCAGCGCATCGAGCATGCGGCCTTCCTCGGCCGGGTTCTTCAGCCAGACATTCTGGCCCTTGGCGACGAGCGCGAAGCGGTCACTGCCGATGATCGCCTGATGCTCGACGTCTTCCTTGAGGTCGAAATTCATGACGAGGCTGATCTCGTTGCGCACACCCTCGCCGGGCCGGCTGGAGATGAACAGCAAGCCCTCGACATCCTTGAGATTGGCAGGAGTGCGGCTTTCGGCCTTGGACAGGGCATAGCAGATCTTGGAGCGGCCCTGCTGCGAAGAGAAAGCCTGCCATTTGCCAGCGGTTTCGAGCAGCAGCGCCTGGCCCTGGCCACCAGCCGCAGCGGGCTTCGCCGGCGCGGGCTTGCTGGCGGCAGCACGCTGTGCCTGCGCCGGAGCGGCCGCAAAGGTCAGAGCCGCCAGGCCGAGCAGGGCGGCGGCCAGGAGCGGGCGGCGGGCGGAAGAGGGAGCCGGAATGCGAATCATGGATCGCCAGTAACCAACAAAAACGTTAACGCCGAATGGAGAATGCGCGGGATCGGCGATCCGGATTGACGCAACGCGTCGGATAGAATGTCACGATCCTGGCGAAAATGCGAACGCCCGCAACAGAGGCAGCGATCGGACGACGCCTTCTCCTTCAATAGTTTAGGGAAGGCTCGGTTTCGTTCGGCCTCAAGCTATGCCAGCCTTGTGCAGCTGCGAAGGAATCGAACGGACGGGAGATCGAGGATCGATGAAGGCGCTGCTGTGCGAGGCCCTCGGGCCGGCTGACACCCTGGTGATCCGCGACCTGCCCGTGCCGCGGCCCGGGCCCGGCGAGATTGCGATCCGGGTCAGCGCCGCGGCGCTCAATTTCTTCGACACGCTGGTGATCCAGGGCCGCTATCAGGTGAAGCCGCCACTGCCATTCTCGCCCTCGGCCGAATGCGCCGGCGTGGTCAGCGCCGTCGGCGAGGGTGTCACGGATTGGCGGGTCGGCGAACGCGTCGCGGCCTGGCTCGGCCATGGTGCCGCACGCGAGATCGTCGTGGTTCCCACTGGGGCCGCCATCCGGATTCCCGACAAGCTCAGCGACGTTCAGGCCGCAGGGCTCTTCGTCACCTATGGCACGGCAATGCACGGGCTGATCCAGCGCGGTGGTATCCAGCCGGGCGAGACGCTCGCCATCCTCGGCGCCGCCGGCGGCGCCGGCCTGGCCGCGGTCGAGATCGGCGCCCTGCTCGGCGCGCGCGTCATCGCCTGCGCCTCCTCGCCGGAGAAGCTGGCGCTCGCCCGCGAGCATGGTGCGGCGGAGGGAATCGACTACGCCGCCAACGATCTGAGGGCAGGGCTGCGGCGCCTCGCTCCCGATGGCCTCGACGCGCTCTATGACACGGTCGGCGGCACGCTCGCCGAGCCGGCATTGCGCTCGATGGGCTGGGGCGGACGCTATCTCGTCGTCGGCTTCGCTGGCGGCGAAATCCCCAGGATCCCTCTCAACCTGCTGCTATTGAAGGGCTGCGACCTGCGCGGCGTGTTCTGGGGCGACTTCGTCCGGCGCGATCCTGCCGGCCACCGCGCCAATATGGAGCGGCTGCTCGCCTGGGCCGCCGCCGGCCAAATCCGCGCCCATGTCCACGGCGCCTATCCCCTGGAGCGGGCGGCCGAGGCGCTGGCGCTGATCGCCGAGCGCAAAGTCCAGGGCAAGGTCGTCCTGACGCCATAGACGTCACAGATCCGCCAGCATCTCCTTGGCCTTCTGGCGGTGCTGCGGCGTGATCGAGCCGGCGACGGCGGCGAGCGCCGCGGCGATCACCGCCGCATCGTCGGTGAAACCGAGCAGCGGCATCACGTCGGGGATCGCATCGAGCGGCAGCACGAAATAGCCGAGCGCCGCCAGCAGGGTCAGCTTGACCCGCCGCGGCGTCGCCGGGTCGCGCGCGCAGACCCAAGCCGCGAGCAGGTCCTCGGCGAAGGGGATGCGCTTCGCCACGCGCTTCAGCCGGCCGATGAACTCGTAGCCGAAACGTGCCTCGTCGCGCAGGCTCTTGCGGATCGCCGCCATCTCGTCGGGGGTGAAGCGCTGTCCGAACCCGAAGCTGTCGCTCATTCCTGTCTCCCTCAGCGCGCCAATTCTAGCCCGC
Source organism: Allobosea sp. NPDC003192 (assembly GCF_050275675.1). NCBI lineage: Bacteria > Pseudomonadati > Pseudomonadota > Alphaproteobacteria > Hyphomicrobiales > Alloboseaceae > Allobosea > Allobosea sp. NPDC003192. Next base: position 26,143 of record NZ_JBNNPK010000029.1, on the reverse strand, counting down.
CGTCGACGAAAAAATGTGGCCCCGCATGAAGGGCTGCACAAGGGATCGACTCAGAATCGCACGCCAAACCCTCTTGGATGGCGAGCATCGCGCCTCTAAAGCCGTTCCAGCAATGTCAAAAGACGCGAGGGACGCCATGAAGCTCGACTCCTCCATCGCCGCTATCGTCACCGGCGGCGCCTCCGGCCTCGGCGAAGGCACCGCCCGCATGCTCGCCGGCCATGGCGTCAAGGTCGCCCTGTTCGACCTCAACGCCGAGCGCGGCGAAGCGATCGCCAAGGAGATCGGCGGTCTGTTCTGCGCCTGCGACGTCACCGACGAGGCCTCGGTCGACGTGGCACTGCAGAAGGCCCGCGCCGCCCATGGCGTTGCCCGCATCGTCGTCAACTGCGCCGGCATCGCCCCCGGCCGCCGCGTCGTCTCGAAGAAGCGCGACACCGGCGAGCTCGTTGCCCATGACCTCGCCACCTTCGAGAAGGCGGTCGCGATCAACCTGACCGGCACCTTCCGCCTGATCGCCAAATCGGCGGTGGCACTCGCCGGGCTCGATCCGGTCACCGAGGATGGCGGCCGCGGCGTCTTCGTCTGCACGGCCTCGGTCGCCGCCGAGGACGGCCAGATCGGCCAGGCCGCCTATGCCGCCTCCAAGGCCGGCGTCGTCGGCCTGACCCTGCCGGTCGCGCGCGATCTTGCCGGGGTCGGCATCCGCATCGTCACGATCATGCCCGGCCTGTTCGAGACGCCGATGTTCGCCGGCCTGCCGGACGACGCGCGAGCCTCGCTCGCCGTCTCGGTACCGCACCCCTCGCGCCTCGGCCGAGCCTCGGAATATGCGGCTCTGGTCAAGAGCATCGTCGAGAACGACATGCTCAACGGCACCGCGATTCGCCTCGACGGGGCGATCCGGTTGGCGCCGAAATAGCGCACCCACGTCATGCTCGGGCTTGACCCGAGCATCTCAGGCCGGAGAGGGCTCCAGCCGGCGCCTTCTCGTCAGGGGATTCTCGGGTCTGCGCTACGCTTGCCCGAGAATGACACCTCCTCGCCGTCCTATTCCGCCGCCCCGTCGCGTTTGATCTCGTGCTTGAGGATCAATGGCGTCTGGGCCAGCGCGAAGATCATGGTCAGCGGCATCACGCCCCAGACCTTGAAGGCGACCCAGAAATCCTGGGTCTGGGTGCGCCAGACCACCTCGTTCAGCGCCGCCAGCACGAAGAAGAACAGGCCCCAGCGCAGGGTCAGCCTGCGCCAGCCCTCCTCGTCGAGCTGCAGCACGCTGTCGAGCACCAGCGCCAGCAGCGAGCGGCCGAAATAGAGCCCGCCGAGCAGGATGCAGCCGAACAGCGTGTTCACGATGGTCGGCTTGACCTTGATGAAGAAGGCGTCGTCGAGCGCCAGCGTCAGCCCGCCGAAGACCGTCACCACGACCGCGTTGACGATCGCCATGCGCGGCAGATGGTTCATGATGATCTTCGACAGCGCCAGCGCGATCAGCGAGGCCGCGATGAAGACGCCGGTGGCGACGAAGATGCGCCGGTCCTCGGCGACGCCGAACCAGCGGTCGCCATAGGAATTGGCGAAGAAGAAGATCGCCAGCGGCCCGAATTCGAGCGCGAGCTTCAGCAGCGGATTGACCGGTTTTGCCTCGCTCGGGCTCGCCGCCGTCCCGCTCATGCCGCTTCTCCCAATCCTGCCACGGCGCGGGCGAAATCGCGCGCCGAGAATGGTTCGAGGTCGTCGACGCTCTCGCCGACGCCGATGAAATGCACGGGCAGGCCGAACTGCGCCGCCAAGGCCACGAGGATGCCGCCGCGCGCCGTGCCGTCGAGCTTGGTCATCACCAGCCCGGTGACGCCGGCCGTGTCGCGGAAGGCCTCGACCTGGCTGACCGCGTTCTGGCCGACGGTTGCGTCGAGCACGAGCAGCGCCGCATGCGGCGCCTCTGCGTCGAGCTTGCGGATCACCCGCACCACCTTGGCCAATTCGTCCATCAACCCCGTCTTGTTCTGCAGCCGCCCGGCCGTGTCGATCAGCAGCACGTCGGTGCCGTTTGCCTTCGCCTTCTGCAGCGCCTCGAAGGCGAGCCCGGCCGCATCAGCGCCCTGCTGGCCGGACACGACCTCGGCGCCCGTCCGTTCGCCCCAGACCTTGAGCTGCTCGATCGCCGCGGCGCGGAACGTATCGCCCGCCGCCAGCATCACCGACTTGCCCTCGGCCCGGAACTTGGCCGCGAGCTTGCCGATCGTCGTCGTCTTGCCCGAGCCGTTGACCCCGACCATCAGGATCACGAACGGCTTTTTGGTGGCGTCGATCGAAAGGGGCATGGCGACCGGGGTGAGGATCGCCTCGACCTCGCGGGCCAGGATCGCCTTCACCTCCTCCGGCTCGATCTGCTTGTCATAGCGGCCCTCGCCGACCGCCTTGGCGATCCGGGCCGAGGTCGCGAGGCCGAGATCGGCCTGGATCAGGATGTCTTCCAGGTCCTCCAGCGTCGCCGCATCGAGCTTGCGCTTGGTGAAGAGGTCGCTGATGCCGGTGGTCAGCGCCGAGGAGGTTCGCGACAGCCCATCGCGCAGCCGGCGCCACCAGCTGCGCTTGGGCTGGACCGGCTCGGGAGCGGGCTCCGACGGCGCGATCGGCAGCGGCGCGTCCTCGCCGAGCAGAATCTCGGGCGTGAGAGGCGCCTCCGGCTCGGCTTCTGGCACGATCTCGGCCACAGGCTCGGTTGGCAATTCCGGCGGGGGAGCGGAAACAGGCTCCGGCGGCCGCGTCTCCGGCTGGTCCAGTCCGAACAGCTTCGAGAAGAAGCCGCGTTTCTTCGGTTCGGTCTCGCTCATCGCGCGTCCTGCCGCTGCGAGCGGCGAGCTTCGGGTTGCATGGCCTCACGGCCTTGTTTAGCGCAATGCCATGACCAAGCCTGAGCGACCAGCCCTTTCGCAGGACGAGCTGCCCTTCGCGCTTCTGCATCGCGACGCGATGATGCTCGTCATCGACAAGCCGGCCGGGCTTCCCGTGCATCGCGGTCCGGCGGCGAAAGGCCGCATCATCCCGGTGCTGACCGACCACCTCGACGCCCTGCGCTTTGGCCTGCCGCGAAGGCCGGAGGCGGCGCACCGGCTCGACAAGGACACCTCCGGCTGCCTGGTGCTCGGCCGGCATCCCCGCGCCATGGCGCAGCTCAACCAGCTCTTTCGCGATGGCCGCATCGAGAAGACCTATTGGGCGGTCGTCGAAGGCGCCCCTGCCGAGGACGCAGGATTGATCGACCTAGCCCTGGCGAAGCGCTCGCCCGAACGCGGCTGGTGGATGAAGCCGGACCCGGAAGGTCTGCCCTCGCAGACGCGCTATCGCGTGCTCGGCCGCGGCGATTTCAATGGCACGGCCATCGCCTGGCTGGCGCTCGAACCGCTGACCGGCCGCACCCACCAGTTGCGCGTCCACTGCGCCGCCAGTTTCGGGCCGATCCTGGGCGATGAAATCTACGGCTCGGCGCCGCGCGATGGCGGCCCAGGCCTGCATCTGCACGCACGGAGCATCACGATTCCGCTCAATCCGAAGCGTGATCCGATAGAGGTCTCAGCCCTGCCGCCACAGCATATGCAGGCGGCGCTCGCGGCCTGCGGCTGGGCCGGCGACGACAAGCTTTCCTAAACCCTAACGCAGCCGCGATCGACGACAAGACCTCGTCAACCATTCCCTAAGGCGCGTCTGCTATCCCCGGTTGCATTGGCCCACGGGGTTTCTCATGCTGGATAAGGTGGCGAGAACGGCGGAAGCGCGCGATGCGCTGCTGACCTTCGCTCAGGCGCGCGCCGATATTGCCGCCGATGCCGGGGGCAGCGCCTCGCTCGCCACGCTTTTGGGCTGGATCGAGAGCTATCTGATGCGCGAGCATCCTGATCTGGGCCGCACCGGTGCCGTCTGCCCCTTCACCCGCCAGGCGGCGCGCATCGACACGGCGCGCCTCGCCATCTGCACGGCCAGGCCGGACGAGGAGGAGCGCGCCTTCACCCTGATCCGCGGCAGTTTCGGCGCGCTCGACGCCATTCCCTGCAAGCCTGCCATGGCGCATTTCCGCACCGTCATCGTCGGCTTCCCGAACTGCGCCGACGCACGCGGCGTCGCGATGCTGCAGCGGGTCCAGCAGCGCCACAAATTCTACTCGCTCGCCAGAGGCCGCATGATCGGCCTGATGTACGAAGCTTCCGACGCGCCAGGCTTGTGGAACCCCGATTTCAGGCCCCTGCGGGCGCCGCTGCCCGTCCTCGCCATCCGTCATATGGTCGAGCATGATGCGCCCTTCGCGGCCCGGCACCCGCTCCTGCTCGCCCCTTATCTCGCCAAGTTCCGGTTGGTGGGGGCGAAGCGCCTGGTCGACCATCTCCGCGGCCAGGGTTGAGCATGCCTGCCAAGTCCATGCACCGGGATAGGCAAGGATCGCTCTCGCCCGGCGGCGAGACAGCCGCGGGGTTCTCGGTCGAAATCCTCACCGGCCGCGACGCCTTCTTCGCCCTGAAGCCGGAATGGGACGGCCTCTTCGCCCGGGCCGGCCTGCCGCATCAGCTCTTCCAGCGCCATGCCTTCCTGCGACACTGGTGCGATCACTATCTTGCCGCCGACGACCGCCTTTGCCTTGTCGTGGGCCGCGAGGCGGGCCGCCTGGTCATGCTCTGGCCGCTGGAACGTCGGCGCCGCCTCGGCCTGGAGCTGGTGCGCCTGATGGGCGCGCCGGTGGCGCAGTTCGGCGATGTCCTGATCGAGGCCAGCCCAAAGCGCGAGCATTGGCTGGAGCGAGGCTGGGAGGCCTTGCGCCGGCGCGGCATCGATCTCGCCGAATTGCGCCTGATCCGTGCCGATGCGGCGTTCGCCCATTGCAGCCGGCTCATGACGATAGCGCCTGTGGTGAGCCAGGAGGCGCCCTTCGCCGATCTCGGCCTGCGCGTCGCTCCGGACGGACCCAGCCTCGCCTACCCGGCGCGGGACCGCTCAAATTATCGCCGCCGCCTGCGCCGGCTCGCTGAGCGCGGTGAGATCGCTTTCGCCCATCAGGAGCCCGGTCCCGCGGCGGCCATGCTCGCCGAGCAGGCGGTTGCGATGAAACGCGCATCCCTCGCGCAACATGGGGTCGTCGCCCCTGCGGTCCTGAATCCGCGCTTCGGGCGCTTCTTCGCGGCTCTCGCCGCCGATCGGAGCGAGGATACCGGCCTGCGCCTCTCGGTCGTGACCTGCGACGACCGACCGGTCGGGATCGATCTGTCTTTCGATTGCAAGGGTCGCAGCTTTGGCCATGTCATCGCCAGCGATCCCGCCTTCGAACGCGAGGGCCTCGGCCGGGTGCTGATCCACCACGCCTTTACCAGCGCCAGGGAGCGCGGCAACTCGATCTTCGATCTGCTGGCACCGGCCGACCCCTACAAGCGCGAGCACGCCGACGGGGCCGTGCCGGTGCGCGATTTCACCGTACCGTTGAGCTGGCGCGGGCAGCTTGCCTGCGACGTCGCGCTGCCGCATCTGCGACCGACGCTGAAGGCGATCGCCAAGCGCCTGCCGGCGGGCTGGGTGCGGCGCTTGGCAAACTGAAACCCGGAAATATCTAGAGCAGTTCCGCTCTTCTTCGAATCGTAAAACTGCTCTAAACCTTTGTTTTATCGTATTTTCTTAATGCGGACGGGTAGCCACTTCGCTCGAAAATGCTCTAGCTCGCCATCGCGTCCATGGCGCGCGCCAGCCTGACGTCGAGCTCGGTCAGGCCGCCGGCGTCATGTGTCGTCAGTGTCACCTCGACCGTCTTGTAGACGTTCGACCATTCCGGGTGATGGTCGAGCTTCTCGGCGAGCAGCGCCACGCGGCTCATCCAGCCGAAGGCTTCGTTGAAGTCGCGGAAGACGAAGCGCTTGCTCATCGCCTCCCGGCCCTCGACCAGCGTCCAGCCCGTCAGGATCGACAGGGCTTCCTTGCGGGCCTCCGGGCTCAGGCGCTTTGGACGATCATGTCCCATTGTCACCTCCGCTGCGACACCGCGCCGCTCGGCCGGTTCGGATAGGACAGGCCGAGCGGGTACGCCGCTTCCAGCACATAGGGACCGCCGCCGATCGAATCGCGTGAGGACATCAGCGCAAAACGCCGCGCCGTGAAGCTGATCGGCCGCACGATCGGATGCAGAGCGAGGTAATGCGCGACATCGACCGGCGAGCCGTCGCGTAAGCGCGCCAGCGTGACATGCGGCGTGAACTTGCGTGATTCGGCCGGCAGGCCGAGTCGCCGCATCAAGCGTTCCAGTTCGCCCTGCAATTCGCCCAGCTTCTGCGAAGGCTGGACGCGCGCGAACACTGCGCGCGGCCGGTCGCCACCGAAGCTGCCGAGCTGGTCGAGCGTGATCGTCAGCGGCTCGCCGCCGACATCGTGGAGGAAGCTGTCGATGTCATGGGCCATGCGCCGGTCGACATCGCCGAGGAAGCGCAAGGTGATGTGATAGTCGGCAGGCTCGATCCAGCGGGCGCCAGCCAATCCGCCACGATGCAGCGTCAGGCTTGAAGCGACCTCAGCGGGAATTTCCAGGGCGGTGAATAGCCGGGGCATGACGAATCAGTGCCAAGCATTTGTGACTCTGGCGAGACGGCAGCCTCGCACCGTCCGCCGTCGTTCACAAGCCGGCTCTGCTTCCCGCTCATGGGCAGGGGTTGCCGACCCGCTGATGGACCGCGTCGATCCGCGCCTCGAGCTCGGGCGAGATCGTGACCCTGACCGAGCCAATCGCCGTCCTGAGCTGCTCCATGCTGGTCGCCCCGATGATGTTCGAGGTGAGGAAGCAGCGCGAGGTCACGAAGGCCAGCGCCATCTGCACGGGATCGAGCCCAGCCTCGCGGGCGAGCGCGATATAGGCCTTGATCGCCGCCTCCGAGCCCTCGGTCTGATAGCGCTGGGCGCGGTCGAACAACGTCGTGCGGGTGCCCGCCGGCCGGGCGCCGTCGAGATACTTCCCGGAGAGATAGCCCTGGGCCAGCGGCGAGTAGGCGAGCAGCCCGACCTGCTCGCGCATGGCGATCTCGGCCAGCGCCGTCTCGAAGGTCCGGTTCAGGAGATTGTAGGCGTTCTGGATCGACTGCACGCGCGGCCGGTCGGTCCCCTTCGCCTCGGCAAGGAAGTTCATCGTGCCCCAGGCGCTCTCGTTGGAAAGGCCGAGATGGCGGATCTTGCCGGTCTTGACGACTGCTGCGAAGGCGTCGAGCTGCTCGGCGAACGGCGTCTCGTCCTCGGCTTGCACGAACGCCGCCTGGTTGAAGCGCGATGGGTTCGAACCCCACTGCATCGGCCGGTCGGGGAAGTGGATCTGGTAGAGGTCGATATAGTCGGTCTGCAGCCGCTTCAGGCTCTTGTCGACGGCTTCTTCGATCTGCCGGCGGTTGACCCGGGTCGGGCCCTTGTCGTCGCGGAACCAGTCGTTTGCCGAGCGGCCGACGACCTTGGAGGCGAGGATCACCTTGTCGCGATTGCCGCGCGCCTTGAACCAGGTACCGATGATCCGCTCGGTCGAGCCTTGCGTCTCGGCCTTGGGCGGAATCGAATAGAGTTCGGCCGTGTCGAAGAAATTCACGCCCTGGTCGAGCGCGTAATCCATCTGCTCATGGCCCTCGGCCTCGGTGTTCTGCTGGCCCCAGGTCATCGTGCCCAGGCAGATCGCCGAGACCTTGAGATCGGTGCGGCCGAGACGGCGGTAGTCCATGGCGAAAGGCTCCGGCGACGAGCGGGCCGAGGCGCGCTGCGCATGACTGAGGTGATGGCAGGATGCGCCCTTGCTCAGGAGCGCGGGCGCAGGGAGGCGAGGAACCGCTCCACCGTCGGCAGGATGCGCTGCGCGATGACGCGCACGCCCTCAGCTTTCGGATGCAGCATGTCGGGCTGGTTCAATACCCGGTCACCGGCGATCCCGTCCAGAAAGAACGGATAGAGGATCAACCCGTGCCTCTCGGCGAGCTTGGGATAGATCGCATCGAAACGGGCGACATAGTCCGGGCCATTGCTGCGCGGCGCATACATGCCGGCGAGCAGGACCGGGATGCCGCGCGCCTTCAGCCCGGTCACGATCGCGTCAAGCGACTTTTCGGTCAGCGCCGGATCGACGCCGCGCAGGGCGTCATTGGCGCCGAGCTCGAGGATGACGCCGTCGGTGCCGTCCGGCACCGACCAGTCGAGCCGCTCCAGTCCGCCCTGCGAAGTGTCGCCGGAGACGCCGGCATTGGCGATCTCGACGGAAATCCCTTTGTCGCGCAGCATCTTCTCCAGCACCGTCGGGAAGGCGGCGCTAGCAGGCAGGTTATAGCCGGCGGTCAGGCTGTCGCCGAGCGCGACCAGCTTGAGCGGCTTGCTCTGGGCGAAGGCGGAGCTGTTCATCGAAAAGGAACCCAGGCTGGCGAAAACGAGCAGCATGACCGCCCAAATGCGCGGCAACGGCTGGATTCGAGACGGCAAGCGCCCATATCGGTTGGCGGCGCGACGCATGGCGGTTCTGATCCCTTCGGCTCGGAAAGACGGTCGAAGCGGCGACATCGGATGGGATGAAAGCGGAAACATGGCGGCGAGCGAAGGAACCCCGGCGGTCATCGAACTGAGCGACGTCGAGCTCAGTCTGGGGCGCGGCGCTGCCCGCGTCCATATCCTCAAGGGCGTCTCGCTGACGATCCCGCAAGGACAGGCCACCGGTCTGGTCGGTCCGTCCGGCTCCGGCAAATCGACCTTGCTGATGACCATGGCCGGGCTGGAACGGCCGGATTCCGGGGTCGTGAAGGTGGCCGGCCAGGATCTCGGCGCGCTCGGCGAGGATGCGCTCGCCCTCTTCCGCGGTCGCCATATCGGCATCGTCTTCCAATCCTTCCACCTGGTGCCGACCATGACGGCGCGCGAGAATGTCGCGCTGCCGCTGGAGCTTGCCGGCGCCGATGACGCCTTCGAGCGCGCCGCCGCTGAACTCCGCAATGTCGGTCTCGGCGAGCGCATGGACCATTATCCGGCCCAGCTTTCCGGTGGCGAGCAGCAGCGTGTCGCCATCGCCCGAGCTGTCGCGCCCGACCCGGCGATCCTCGTCGCCGACGAGCCGACCGGCAACCTCGACGAGAGCACGGGCCGCTCGATCGTCGACCTGATCTTCGCGCTCCGGCGCGAGCGCGGCGCCACGCTCGTCCTGGTCACCCACGACCTCTCGCTCGCCGCGAGCTGCGATCGCACCGTGCGTCTGCGCGCCGGCCGCATCGAGACCGAGGCCGGCACCGAGGCGCTGGCGATCTGAGATGCACGCCCCCGTCAAACCGTCCGCTTCGCCCTCGACGCCCTCTCGCCGCCCAATGGGCTTGAAGTTGGCCTTGCGCCTCGCCTGGCGCGATCTGCGCGGCGGCCTGCGCGGGTTCGGCGTCTTCATCGCCTGCTTGGCGCTCGGCGTCATGGCGATCGCCGCCGTCTCCTCGGCCTCCCGCGGTCTGAGCGAAGGGCTCGGCCGCGAAGGCCGGCGCATTCTCGGCGGCGATGCCGCCTTCAGCCTGATCCATCGCGAGCCGACCGCGGAGGAGCACGCCTTCCTCGCCCGTCATGGCAAGGTCTCGACCATCGCGACCCTGCGCAGCATGGCCAATGCCGGCGAGAAGGGCGCCGCCCTCGTCGAGGTCAAGGCTGTCGACGGTTCCTATCCAAGCATCGGCGAACTCCGCACTGATCCGGCCCAGCCGGCCGCCGACCTGCTCGCTTTGCGCGACGGCGTCTATGGCGGCATCGCCGATCCCGTCCTGTTCGGTCGGCTCGACCTCAAGCCCGGCGACACCGTGCTGATCGGCTCGGCGCGGGTGCAACTCCGCGCCAATCTGACCTCCGAACCAGACAAGATCGCCGCCGGCGTCGGCTTCGGCCCGCGCCTGATCCTCTCGCAGGAGGCGCTGCGGGCCTCCGGCCTGCTCCAGCCCGGCAGCCTGGTGCGCTGGACCGCCCGGGTCATCCTACCCGACGGCGCGAGCACCGACGCCGCGCTCGATGCTCTCCTGGCCAATGCCGGCCGTGAGCAGCCCAATGCCGGCTGGGAAATCCGCTCGCGCGCCAATGCCGCGCCGAACTTCCAGCGCAATATCGAGCGCTTCACCCAGTTCCTGACCCTGGTCGGCCTGACCGCGCTCCTGGTCGGCGGCGTCGGCGTCGCCAATGCGGTGCGCCGCTTCGTCGAGGCCAAGCGGCTCGACTTCGCCACGCTGAAGGCGATCGGTGCCACCGGCGGCCGGGTCGTCGCCATCCATTTGACCGAGGTGATGCTCGTCGCCGGCTTCGGCATCGCGATCGGGCTTGTGCTCGGCGCTGCCGCGCCCTTCGCGCTCGGGTATGCGCTCGCCGACATCCTGCCCTTACCCTTCGAGCCGACGCTCGCCCCGGCAGAGCTCGCCGTCGCCGCGCTCTACGGCCTGCTGACCGCGCTGGTCTTCGCCATCATTCCGCTCGGCCGCGCCCATGACGTACCGGTCTCGGCCCTGTTCCGCGACCAGATCGACCCCGACCGGCGCCAGCCGCGCTGGCTCTACCGGGCGATCTTCCTCGCCGCGCTTGCCGGCCTCGTCGGCGTCGCGCTCGTCTTCGCCTATGACCGGCGCATCGCGCTGATCTATATCGGCGCCGCAGGCGGCGTGTTCCTGCTGCTGCGTCTGATCGCTTGGGGGATGATGGCGCTGGCCCGCCGCGCCGGGCGCCCGCGCCAGCCAGCACTGCGCATGGCGCTCGCCAACACCTATCGCCCCGGCGCGCTGACGCCCTCTCTGGTGCTCTCGCTCGGGCTCGGCGTCGCGCTGCTCTCGACGCTCGCCTTCATCGACGTCAGCCTGCGCCGGCAACTGACCCAGTCGCTGCCGCAGAAGGCGCCGAGCTTCTTCTTCCTCGACATCCCCAACGCCCAGGCAGCCGAGTTCGACCGCTTCCTCGCGCAGCAGCGCCCCGGCGCTCATGTCGAGCGCGTGCCGATGATGCGCGGGCGCATCGTCAGCGTGAACGATGTCCCCGCCGAGCAGATCAAAGCGAGCGAGCAGATGGCCTGGGTGCTCGAGGGCGATCGCGGCATCACCTACTCGGCGGCCATGCCCGAGGCCTCCAGGCTCGCCTCGGGCGAATGGTGGCCGGAAAACTATCGCGGCGAGCCGCTGGTCTCCTTCGACGCCCGCGCCATCGAAGGGCTCGGCCTCAAGCTCGGCGACAAGCTCACCGTCAACGTGCTCGGCCGCAACATCACCGCGCGCATCGCCAATTTCCGCGACATCGAATGGCGCTCGCTCGGCATCAATTTCGTGATGGTGTTCTCGCCGAACACCTTCGCCGGCGCGCCGCACACGAACCTCGCCACCGTGACCGACAACGGCGTGACGCCCGCGACCGGCGATCCCGTCCTGATGCGCCAGCTCGCCATCGCCTTCCCGGCGGTGACGGCGGTTCGGGTCAAGGATGCGCTGGAAGCGGTCAACACCATCGTCGGCCAGCTCGCCGGCGCGATTCGCGGCGCCTCCGCCCTCGCCATCGGCGCCAGCCTGCTGGTTCTCGCGGGCGCCCTGGCGGCCGGGCAGAGGGCGCGGCTCTATGACGCGATGATCCTGAAGACGCTCGGCGCGACCCGCCGCTTCATACTTTCGTCGTACATCCTCGAATACGCAGGCATCGGCGTCGTTTCCGCCCTGTTCGGGCTCCTGGCAGGTGCCGCGGCCGGCTGGGGCGTCGTCACGCAAGTGATGAAGATAGATTTCGTCCCCGATCCGACAGGCGCTATTATCGCCGCAACTGCAGCTGTCGTGGTTACCGTCGTGTTCGGATTGATCGGGACGCTGCAAATACTGTCGAAAGCGCCCGCTTCTCATCTGAGGAATTTATGAGGTCTGACTCTGTGCAGCGCGGCATAAACATGGACAGAGCGTAATGTTGCATCGACTGGCCGGCGAATTTCTATGCCGGCCGCGGCGCTAACCATGCTTGCCTCTTGTAAGGCCGCCTGATCCCCCTCATATTTCGAAACGTCGCGACATCGGTGCGCGGCGGTGGGCGTCGCAAGGGCGATTGTCCGCCAGGCAAAGTTTCAAGGGGAACTCTCTCCATGAGCGATTTCGACCGCAACGCTCAGGTCTGGGGCGCCGGCCGCGCCCAGCAGACCAGCGCCGTCGAGGTGGACCAGGGCCTGCGCTCGTTCATGCTCGGCGTCTACAACAACATGAGCATCGGCCTGGCCATCACCGGCCTGATGGCGATCGGCATCTCCATGCTGGCGATCGCCGGCTACTCGCCTTCGGGCAAGGTCACTGCGCTGACGCCGCTCGGCCAGGCGCTCTACCTCAGCCCGCTGAAGTGGGTGGTGATGCTGGCTCCGCTGGCCTTCATCTTCTTCTTCTCGTTCAAGGCCGAGAGCATGAGCTCCTCGACCGCCCGTGCCATGTTCTTCGCCTTCGCGGCGGTGATGGGCATCTCGCTGTCGTCGATCTTTGTGGTCTTCACTGGTGAATCGATCGCCAAGGTGTTCTTCATCACCGCGGCCTCCTTCGCTGGCCTCAGCCTGTTCGGCTACACCACGAAGAAGTCGCTGTCGGGCATCGGCTCGTTCCTGATCATGGGCCTGATCGGCCTGGTGATCGCCTCGGTCGTGAACATCTTCCTGGCCTCGAGCGCTCTGTCCTTCGCCATCTCGGTGATCGGCGTGCTGGTCTTCGCCGGCCTGACCGCCTGGGATACGCAGCGCCTGAAGGAAATGTACCTGTACTCGGACCTCGACTCCGAGTCGGCCGCGAAGCTCTCGGTGAACGGCGCCCTGTCGCTCTACCTGAACTTCGTCAACATGTTCCAGATGCTGCTCTCGCTCTTCGGCTCCAAGCAGGAGTGAGCCGGGCGACAGCCTGAAAGAACGAAGCCCCGGCCTCGCGGCCGGGGCTTTTTTGTTTGGCTTGAGCCTGGTGGAAGGGCTCAGCTCACCACGCTCAATCGCTTGTCGAGCACCTTGAGCACCCGGCCGAGCTCGGCCCCGCGCTTCAGGATCAGCCCGGTCGCGGTCACCACCGAATAGGCGCCCTGGCGCCGGGCCAGCGAGGGATCCTTGACGATTCGGTAGAGCGGAACCTCGGCTGTGCGTCGAAACACCGAGAACTGGGCCTTGTCGCGCAGGAAATCGATGGCGTAGTCGCGCCATTCGCCCGCCGCGACCATGCGGCCATAGAGATTGAACAGCTCGTTCAGCTCACGCCGGTCGAAGGTAACCGAGGATGGCGCGGCAGCCGGAAAGGCGACGACCGCGCCCACTCGCTGACCTGGCGGAGTTTCGCTTTCGCTCATCGCGCCTCCTTCCGTCTATCGCCCCTTATTCGGCAAGGGATGATGCGCCTGCCTCCGGAAGCTGGCAAGACAACTTGATGACGGCCGCCCCATCTTCTCGCCGCCGGAATGCGATTGCCATGATTTTGCCGCGCTTGCGCCAAGCGAGCGCCCCGTTGCGGCATTCAACTCCGAATCGTTGCCTCGGCGGCCCGGCCTGTCCGGTTCCGGACACGTCAGCCCCCCAGCCCCTCCGGCGCTGCGGCGGGCCGGGCCAACGAGTCGAGGCCAACTCACGGCTGGCGGTTTCCGCCGGCCGTTTTTCTTTGGCTGAGGCTCAGCGCGACGCGCCGTGATATTCGGGATTAGGCCGCATATCGACCGCCGAGGCGATCCGGTTCGACATGTTGTAGAAGGCGGCGACCGCGCCGATATCCCAGATGTCGCGCTCGCCGAAGCCGGCCTTGCGCAGGGCTTCCCGATCCTCCTCCTCGATCTCATGCGGGCTCTCGGTCAGCTTCACCGAGAAATCGAGCATGGCGCGATGGCGCCGCGAGAGCTGCGCGGCGCGATAGTTCATCACCATCATCTCGCCGAGCACCGGATCGCCGGAGAGCTGGCGCACCGCCTGGCCATGCGCCGTCAGACAGTAATAGCAGCGGTTCACGCTGGAGACTGCGACCGCGATCATCTCGCGCTCGAGCTTCGACAGGCCGGACGGCGCCAGCATCAGATCGTTGTAGAAGGCGGCGAAGGCCTGGAGCTTGGCGTCGTCATGCGCATAGGCAGTGAGGACGTTCGGGACGTAGCCGAGCTTCTCCTCGCATTTGGTGAAATAGGCCTGCATCTCCTGCGACAGGTCGGCCTGCGGCAGCGCGAGCGCCATCACGGCGGGCGGCGCGTCCTGCTTCGCAGGCTGCTCTCCCACCATCGCTTTGTCATGCTTCTTCGTCATCTCTGCACTCCTCGCGCTGATATCCGCGCGGATAAGACACAACTTGCCGTTTCCGCGCCACATTGGTGCAATCTGGCTGCTGCGATACGACGAAAGTTGCAGCAGCCTGTGAGCTATGTCATCGCTTCGGCAAAATAGCAGGGGGAAGAAGACTATGGCCAAGCGCGAAGCGAATGCCACGGCTGCAGCCGTAATCGCGATCGAGGCAGCGGCTCGCGAGCTCGGCTCGGCGATGCCCGCGGAATTCCCCAAGCTGCTCTATGGCCGCACCGTCGCCGAAGATCTCGTCGCCCTGCCGCCTGATCTGCTCGCCCGCGCTGCCGAGGCCGCCTATGCCCATCTGAGCAGCCGCCGCAAACCCGGCGAGCCCAATCTGCGCTTCCGCGACGAGGCGGTGAAAGAGGATGGGCGCGAGCGCCAGATCACGATCCTCGAGGTCGTCAACGACAATAAGCCGTTCCTGCTCGATTCGACCCTCGCGGAGCTGACCGAGCAAGGCTACGAGCCGCGCCTGGTCGCTCATCCCATCCTCGCCGTGGTGCGCAAGGACAATGGCACGTTCGAATCGCTCGCCGGCGAAGCAGCCGGCCGCGCCGTCGAGGGCACGCGCCGCGAGAGCCTGATCCATATCCATCTCGACCGGATCGACACGGCCGAGGCGCGCGAGCGGCTCGCTGCCGGCCTCGCCCGCGTCTATGTCGATGTCGGCCTCGCGGTCGATGACTGGGCCGCGATGCGCGGCCGAATCACCGAAGTCATCCAGTCCTACCGCGCCAACCCGCCGCCGCTGCCAGAGGACGAGGTCGCTGAAGCACTGAACTTCCTCGAATGGATCGCCAGCGACAATTTCACCCTGCTCGGCGTGCGCGCCTATCGCTTCGCCGGCGGCGACACAGCCGCCGACCCGGTCGATTCCTCCGGCCTCGGCATCCTGCGCGACCCCGATGTCCGGGTTCTCCGCAAGAATCGCGAGCTCGTGGTGATGACCCCTGAGATCCGCGCCTTCCTGGCCAAGCCGCAGGCGCTGATCATCACCAAGGCCAACGTCAAGAGCCGCGTCCACCGCCGCGTCCACCTCGACTATGTCGGGGTCAAGCTCTTCACCCCCGACGGCCGGCTCGACGGCGAATTGCGCATCGTCGGCCTGCTCACCTCGAACGCCTATACTGGCAGCGCACGCGCCATCCCCTATCTGCGCCTCAAGGTCGCCCGCGTGCTCAAGAGCACCGGCTTCGACCCGTCGAGCTATTCCGGCCGCGCCCTCTACAACGTGCTCGACGCCTTCCCGCGCGACGAGCTCTTCCAGATCGACGTCGAGACGCTGGAGCGCTTCGCCCTCGACATCATGCAGTTGACCGAGCGGCCCCGCATCCGGGCGCTCGCCCGCGCCGACGAGTTCGACCGCTTCGTCTCGGCGCTCGTCTTCATCCCCAAGGACCGCTACGACACCACGGTGCGCCGCCGCGTCGGCGAATTCCTCGCCCGTGTCTACCAGGGCCGCGTCTCGGCCGCCTATCCCGCCTATCCGGAAGGGCCGCTCGCCCGCACGCATTACATCATCGGCCGCGACGAGGGCCGCACGCCCAAGGTCGACCGCAACACGCTGGAAGCCGGCATCGCCGCGATCGTGCGCACGTGGAGCGACGGCCTCAAGGATGCGCTCGACGCGCAGAAGGCCGGCCCCGCGGCCCGCGCCCTCGCCGAACGCTATGCCGAGGCCTTCGGCGCCGCCTATCGCGAGCGCTATTCCGCCGAGGACGCGCTCGTCGATGTCGACATGCTGCAGAAGCTGTCGAGCGAGCGTCCGCGCGCGGTCAACCTCTACCGCAGAGAGGGCGACGGGCCGACCCGGGCCAATCTCAAGCTGTTCTCGCGTGGCGCCGCGATCTCGCTCTCCGAGCGCGTGCCGATGCTGGAGAACATGGGCTTCCGCGTCGTCAACGAGCGCACCTTCAACATCACGCCGCAGCAGAATGGCGCAGGCAGCGCCGACAGCCGTGTCTGGCTGCACGACATGACGCTGGAGCGCGCCAGCGGCGGCGAGATCGACATCGAGAACCTCGATCCGACGATCGAGGCGGCGCTGATGGCCCAGTTCCGCGGCTTCACCGAATCCGACCGCTTCGACCAGCTCGTCCTCGCCGCCGGCCTCGCCTGGCGGGAAGCTGCGCTGCTGCGGGCGCTCGGCCGCTATCTGCGCCAGGTCGGCGCGCCCTATGCGCAGGACTACATCGCCGACGCGCTGACCCGCCATTCCGGCATCGCCACCGGCCTGGTCAAGCTCTTCATCGCCAAGTTCGACCCGCGCCTCTCCGAGAAGAAGCGCGCCGAGCAGATGAAGGCCGAGCGCGAACACATCGAAACCGCACTCGCCGACGTCACCAGCCTCGACGAGGACCGCATCCTGCGCCGCTTCGTCAACCTGATCGACGCGACGCTGCGCACCAATTTCTTCCAGATCGGTCCCGACGGGCATCCGCGCGGCACGATCTCGTTCAAATTCGCCTCAGGCCAGGTCGACGGCATGCCGCTGCCGCGTCCGCTCTACGAGATCTTCGTCTATTCGCCGCGGGTCGAGGGCATCCATATGCGCTTCGGCAAGGTCGCGCGCGGCGGCCTGCGCTGGTCGGACCGGCCGCAGGATT
This sequence comes from Allobosea sp. NPDC003192, assembly GCF_050275675.1. Lineage (NCBI taxonomy): Bacteria > Pseudomonadati > Pseudomonadota > Alphaproteobacteria > Hyphomicrobiales > Alloboseaceae > Allobosea > Allobosea sp. NPDC003192. The sequence continues at coordinate 9,244 of NZ_JBNNPK010000029.1, read as the reverse complement.
TCCGCACCGAGGTGCTCGGCCTGGTCAAGGCGCAGCAGGTCAAGAACGCGGTCATCGTCCCGGTCGGTGCCAAGGGCGGCTTCGTGCCCAAGCAGTTGCCGCCGGCGAGCGACCGCCAGGCCTGGCTCGCGGAGGGCACCGAGAGCTATCGCATCTTCATCCGCACCTTGCTCGAGCTTACCGACAATCTCGACGGCGAGAAAATCGTGCCGCCGCCGGACACGGTTCGCCATGACGGCGACGATCCCTATCTCGTCGTCGCCGCCGACAAGGGCACTGCGACCTTCTCCGACACGGCCAACGCGCTCTCGGCCGAAAAGCATCACTGGCTCGGCGACGCCTTCGCCTCGGGCGGCTCGCAGGGCTACGACCACAAGGGCATGGGCATCACCGCCCGCGGCGCCTGGGAGGCGGTGAAGCGCCATTTCCGCGAGATCGACGTCGATATCCAGACGACGCCCTTCACCGTCGCCGGCGTCGGCGACATGTCCGGCGACGTCTTCGGCAACGGCATGCTGCTCTCGCCGGCGATCAAGCTCATCGCGGCCTTCGATCACCGCGACATCTTCCTCGATCCCAATCCGGATTCGGCCAAGAGCCTGGCCGAGCGCCAGCGCATCTTCGCCTTGCCGCGCTCCTCCTGGGCCGATTACGACAAGTCGCTGATTTCCAAGGGCGGCGGCATCTTCTCGCGCCAGGCCAAGAGCATCGCGCTCTCGCCCGAAGCTCAGCAGGCGCTCGGCTTCGACAAGACGCAGGTCACCCCGGCCGAATTGATGACCGCGATCCTGAAGGCGCCGGTCGACCTGCTCTGGTTCGGCGGCATCGGCACCTATATCCGCGCCAGCGACGAGACCGACGCCCAGGTCGGCGATCGCGCCAATGACGCGATCCGCGTCACCGGTTCCGATCTGCGCACGAAGGTGGTCGGCGAAGGCGCCAATCTCGGCGCGACCCAGCGCGGCCGCATCGAGGCGGCCCGCAACGGCGTGCGCCTCAACACCGACGCGATCGACAACTCCGCCGGCGTCAACACCTCCGACGTCGAGGTCAACATCAAGATCGCGCTGGCCGACCCTGTCCGCGACGGCCGCCTGCCCGAGAAGAAGCGCAACGCCCTGCTGGCTGAGATGACCGACGAGGTCGGCCTGCTCGTCCTGCGCAACAACTACCTGCAGAGCCTCGCGCTCTCGCTGACCGAGGCGCAGGGCATCCAGGCGAGCCCGCATCTGCGCCGGCTGATGGTTCAGCTCGAAGAAGATGGCCGGCTCGACCGCGGCGTCGAGTATCTGCCCTCCGACGCCGTGCTGATCGAGCGCGAGAAGCGCGGTGAGGGCCTGACCCGGCCGGAACTCGCCGTGCTGCTCGCCTATGCCAAGCTCGCTCTGCACGACGCGCTGCTCGACTCGGCGATCCCCGACGATCCCTATCTGAAGAGCGAGCTCGTCCGCTATTTCCCGCAGCCGCTGCGCGAGGGCTATGGCAAGGAGATCGCCAGCCACAGGCTGCGCCGCGAGATCGTCGCGACCCAGCTCGCCAACGCCATCATCAATCGCGGCGGCCCGGCGATCGTCGCGACGCTGGCGGATCAGACCCGCGCCGAGGCGCCGGAGATCGCAGCAGCCTATGCCGTCGCCCGCGACGCCTTCGACCTGATCACGCTGAACGGCGCCATCGATGCACTCGACGCCAAGCTGCCGGGCAAGACCCAGACCGGGCTCTATGCCGCCGCACAGGAGCTGGTCGTCGACCGGATGCGCTGGTTCCTGCGTCGCGGCGTCGCCAAGCCCGGCACGATCGAGCAGACTGTCGCTCACTATGCCAAGGGCGTCGCGGCGCTTGAGGGCGCGCTCGCCGAGCTGTTGCCGGAGGCGGCAGCCCAGGCGCGCAGCGCCCGCATCGCCACGCTAACGGCCGAGGGCGTGCCCGAGGCGCTGGCGGCGCGCGTCGCCAGCCTGCCCTGGCTCGCCGAGGCGACCGACATCGTCGATATCGCCAGCCGGTCCAAGCGCGACATCGTCGACGTCGCCCGGATTCATTTCGGTGCCGACTCGGTCTTCGGCTTCTCGACACTGATGTCGGCCGCCGCCGCCGTGCCGGCGACCGACGATTACGAGCGCCTGGCACGCCAGCGCGCGGTCGAGACGCTGACCGACGCCCATGCCGGGCTGACACAGGAGATCGCCACCGGCAGATCCGGCCCCGACGCGCTGAAGGACTGGCTGGCGGAGCGCGGCGCCGATGCCGAACGCACCCGCGCCACCGTCTCGGCCATTGCCATGTCCGGCCTCTCCCTGCCAAAGCTGATGGTGGCGGCCGGCATGCTGGCCGATCTGCCGCGCCGGTAAGGCCGGCAGACAGGACAATCGTCGTCGCGCCACTTGTCGTGCGCGGCGGCCTGAGGAGCGAGCGTAGTTATGAATCCCGAAGACGACGGCGCGGTTGCGACCCGGATCGACCCGAAGCTGCTGGAAATCCTGGTTTGCCCGGTGACGAAGGCGACGCTGGAATACGATGCCGCCCGTCAGGAGCTGATCAGCCGGGCCGCCAAGCTCGCCTATCCGATCCGCGACGGCATCCCGATCATGCTGCCGGAGGAGGCACGGCAGTTGGAAGGGTAGCGCTTCTTCCTTCTCCCCTCGGGGGAGAAGGTGGCAGCGCGTAGCGCTGACGGATGAGGGAAGGGCAGGCACTACCTGCCCCTGTCTTACCCGGTCGTACCGCCCTCATCCGTCTGCTTCGCAGACACCTTCTCCCCCAAGGGGAGAAGGATTCCAGAGCCTTACAGCATTTCGCCCTTGAGCAGCCGCGGCGTCGGCCCGGCCAGCCCGGCTGCCTCGCGAATGAAGAAGCGCTTCAGCCCCGGCATGCGCTCGACCAGACCGAGGCCTAGATCCCGCGCCAATCGTAACGGTGTCGAATCGTTCGAGAACAGCCGGTTGAGCCCGTCGGTGACGACGCCCATGGCGACCGTGTCGAAGCGCCGACCCTTCTCATAAGCTTCCAGCACATCGGAGCCGCCGACATCGAGGCCGAGCCGGGCCGCGTCAACGATGACCTCGGCCAGCGCCGCGACGTCCTTCAGCCCGAGATTGAGCCCCTGGCCCGCGATCGGATGGATGACATGTGCGGCGTCACCGAGCAGCGCCAGCCGCTCGCCGACGAAGCGGCGCGCCACGCCGAAGGAGAGGGGATAGGCGCCCGGGCGGCTTTCCAAGGCGATTTCGCCGAGTTCGAGACCGAAGCGGCGCTCGACCTCGAGCAGGAGGTCACTCTCGTCGAGCGCCAGGAGCGCCGAGACATTCTCGCTGCGCTCAGTCCAGACGATCGAGGAACGATGGCCGAGCTTGCCGCCATCCGCCAGCGGCAGGATCGCGAAGGGGCCGGACGGCAGGAAATGCTCGACGGCCCGTCCCTCATGCGGCCGCTCATGACCGATGGTCGCGACGATCCCCGATTGCGGATACGACCAGCCGACCCAGCCGATCCCGGCCTGCTCGCGCAGCTTGGAGCGGGCGCCATCGGCAGCGATTAGCAGCGCCGCATCGAGCTTTTCGCCGCCGGCGAAGGCAACGGTGATGAACCCGTCCTCCTCCGTGCCGGAGCGGACGCCGTCGGGCCGCAGCTCGACGCCGTTGGCCCGCGCGACCTGGAGCAGCGCCGTCACCAGCGCACCGTTCTCGACCATATGGGCGAAGGGCTGGCCGGGCTCGACTTCGCCATCGAAGGTCAGGAACACCGGCCGCACCAGATCGGGCGTGCGGCTGTCTGTGATGATCATTTCTGTCATCGGCGTCGCGGCCGCTTCGGCCAGGCGCCAGATGCCGAGCGCCTCCAGCATGTTGCGCGCCGCCGCCGCGACCGCATAGGCGCGGTCGTCGGCGCGCGGCGGCCCTGCCAGCGCCGGATCGGCCACGATCACGCCGAAGCTCTCGCCCAGTGCCTGCTTCAGCGCGACCGCCAGCGTCAGCCCGGCGACGCCGCCGCCGGCGACGATGATGCGTTGGCTCACGTCTTCGGAACCCTGCGCCATGACATTCCCTGTATCGCGCCGCTTGACGCGGCCGGATCGCTCATTGCTGATGCTTGCTGTCTTGCCGATAGCCGCCCCGGGCTGCAAGCCCGCGCCGAGCCAGTTCATGCCGATGACATCAGCCACCGACACCTTGCTCTCGATCTTCGATCTCGAACCGCTCGGACACAACCGGTTCCAGGGTCGCAGCCCCGACAATGGCTGGGCCCGCGTCTTCGGCGGGCAGGTGATCGGCCAGGCGCTTTACGCGGCCTGCAAGACGGTCGAGACCCGCCAGCCTCATTCGCTGCACGCCTATTTCCTGCTGCCGGGCGATCCCACGATTCCGATCGTCTACGAGGTCGAGCGCCTGCGCGATGGCGGCTCGTTCACGACGCGGCGCGTACTGGCGCTGCAGAAGGATGCGGCGATCTTCGCCATGTCGGCCTCCTTCCAGATCGCCGAGCCCGGCCACGATCACCAGATGCCGATGCCCGCAGTGCCAATGCCGGAGGAGCTGCCGGATCACGATGCCCTGGAGCGCGACGTCTTCCCGCACGTACCCGAGGCGGTGCGCGCCTATTACCGGCGCGAGCGCCCGATCGAGGTCCGCCCGGTCGAGATGACCCGCTATGCGCAGGACGGCTCGCGCGATCCGAGGTTCAATGTCTGGATCAGGGCAAGACAGCCCATGGCGGACGAGCCTGCGCTGCACCAGAGCGTGCTCGCCTATGCATCCGACCTGCTATTGCTCGATTCCAGCCTGATCGCCCATGGCACCAGCGTCTTCGATCGGCAGATCCAGGCGGCGAGCCTCGATCACGCGCTCTGGTTCCACCGGCCCTTCCGCGCCGACGACTGGCTGCTCTACGCCCAGGACAGTCCCTCGGCTTCAGGAGCGCGCGGCTTTTCCCGGGGCCTCGTCTTCGACCGGCAGGGGCATCTCGTCGCCTCCGTTGCTCAGGAAGGGCTGATCCGGCCACGGCCCGACCGGGCCTGAGCAGCGACCGCCTGCTTTCGCAGCATTTGCCTAATTATTAGCCATTACGACCCGCTTAACCGCGCCTGATCATGGCGGAATCGCGGCATTGCCCGCTCGCGCGCCACATCCAGCGGTTGGCACGCGGCTTGAAAGGCTTCCCCCGACGCGCCTGGCTCGAAAGGGCGCGAGAGGCGCAACCACGTCGCTTGGATCGCGGTCCGACGGCGCACAAGCGGGGGTAACCCAGCCATGAAGATCGTGATGGCCATCATCAAGCCGTTCAAGCTGGAGGAGGTGCGCGACGCGCTCACCGCCATCGGCGTGCACGGACTGACCGTGACCGAAGTGAAGGGCTATGGCCGCCAGAAGGGCCATACCGAAATCTACCGCGGCGCCGAATACGCCGTGAGCTTCCTGCCCAAGATCAAGATCGAGGTCGCCGTCACCGACGATCTCGTCGCCAAGGTGATCGAGGCGATCACCGCTGCCGCCCGTACCGGCCAGATCGGCGACGGCAAGATCTTCGTCTCGTCAATCGAGAAGGCCGTGCGCATCCGCACCGGCGAGACCGACGGCGACGCCCTCTGATTTCCGATCTTCCCAGGAGTTTCACGATGAACAACAAGACCCTTAACCGGGCCGGGCTGGTCGGGCTGGCCTTCGCTGCGATGGCCGGCGCCGCACTGGCGCAAACCCCGGCAGCACCGCCCGCTCCCGTGCCAAACAAGGGCGACGTCGCCTTCATGATGAGCTCGACGATCCTCGTCCTGCTCATGACCGTGCCCGGCCTCGCCCTGTTCTATGGCGGCCTCGTCCGCTCCAAGAACATGCTTTCGGTGCTGACCCAGGTCTTCGCCATCGTCTGCATCGTCTCGCTGATGTGGATCATCTTCGGCTACTCGCTCGCCTTCACCAATGGCGGCGGCCTCAACGACTTCGTCGGCGGCTTCTCCAAGGCCTTCCTGCGGGGCGTCGACGGCAATTCGACTGCCGCGACCTTCTCCAACGGCGTCGTCATTCCGGAATATGTCTACATCGCCTTCCAGATGACCTTCGCCTGCATCACCCCGGCCCTCATCGTCGGCGCCTTCGCCGAGCGCATGAAGTTCTCGGCGCTGCTGCTCTTCATCGTGCTCTGGGTCACCTTCATCTATTTCCCGATGGCCCACATGGTCTGGTACTGGGGCGGGCCTGATGCGGTCGGCAACGCCGCCAAGGCGGTCGCCGAGGCCGGCGCCGACGGCAAGGCTGCGGCCCAGGCGGCGCTCGACGCGGTCAACGCCGATGCCGGCATGCTGTTCAAATGGGGCGCGCTCGACTTCGCCGGCGGCACCGTCGTGCACATCAATGCCGGTATCGCGGGCCTCGTCGGCTGCGTCCTGATCGGCAAGCGCATCGGCTTCGGCCGTGAGCTGATGGCCCCGCACTCGCTGACCATGACGCTGATCGGCGCCGCTCTGCTCTGGGTCGGCTGGTTCGGCTTCAACGCCGGCTCCAACCTCGAAGCCAACGGCACCGCGGCGCTCGCCATGATCAACACCTTCGTCGCGACGGCGGCGGCGGCGGTCGCCTGGCTGTTCGTCGAATGGGCGGTCAAGGGCAAGCCTTCCATGCTCGGCATGGTCTCGGGCGCTGTCGCCGGCCTCGTCGCCGTCACCCCGGCGGCGGGCTTTGCCGGCCCGATGGGCTCCATCGTCCTCGGCCTCGTCGCAGGCGCGGTCTGCTTCGTCTTCTGCTCGACCGTGAAGAACGCGCTCGGCTACGACGACTCGCTCGACGTCTTCGGCATCCACTGCGTCGGCGGCATCATCGGCGCGCTGGCGACCGGCATCCTGGTCAACCAGGCGCTCGGCGGCGGCGGTATCCCCGACTACTCGACCAAGCCCGGCGAGCTTGTGACCGCGACCTACGAGTTCGGCACCGCCTTCATGGCCCAGCTCAAGGCGGTGCTGTTCACCATCGTCTTCAGCGGCGTCGGCTCGGCGATCCTCTACAAGATCGTCGACGTGATCGTCGGCCTGCGCGTCGCCCCGGACCAGGAGCGCGAGGGTCTCGACATCGCCGAGCACGGCGAGCGCGCCTATCACGACTGAGCGCAGCCCATCTCGTTCGCAACATCGCCCCGGCGGGACACCGCCGGGGTTTTTCTTTGACGTCAATCAATCGCGGCTTTCGGCGCGGTCGAGCACGATCTCGAGCACCTGCACCCCCTCCGGCAGTTCGATCAGGAACTCGGCGTCGCGTTGGAGGTGATGGATCCGGCGTGGATCGGGCCCGGCGAAGCGCGACATCGCCTCGACGCTCTCCCAATAGGAGATCGTCACGAACTCGCTTTCGGTCTCGCGGTCCTCGCGAAACATCTGCGCACCGAGCGCCTTCTTAGCCAGTGGTCTGACGCCGACTTCCAGCAGATAAGCCGCATAGGCGTCGGCCTTCTCCGGCGCGGTGCGGCCGCGCCAGATCCGGGCAATCCTCGCGATCCTGTCATCGCCATCCACCATGTCGCCCTCCTTGCGGTTGCTGCTCCAAAAATGCGTTGGCCGGGGCGATCGTTCCCCAAATTGCTGACAATGCGCGTCGGCAGCGCAAGGTTAAGCGGGCCTTAACCGGACCTTCCTAACCTGCCGGTTCGATGGGGCGGTTCCGGCCGCCTTCCTGACTGACGCCCGCAGACCACGGCCCGATGCGCACGATCCGACGCTCCTCATCGCTGATCGACCGCCTGCCCGATCCGGTGCGCGAGTTCCTGTCGCGCCGCGCCGCCGAGATCGCCGGCATGGCGATGCTCGCGCTGATGGTCGCCATCGCCATTGCCTTGGCCACCTGGTCGGTCGACGATCCCAGCCTCAACAACGCCACGCGCGGCACCGTGCACAACCTGCTCGGCCGGCCCGGCGCGATGATCGCCGACCTCGCCATGCAGCTGCTCGGCCTCGGCGTGGTCGCGCTGCTGCTGCCGCCTCTGCTCTGGTCGCTCCGGCTGATCCGCTTCCATCTCTTCGATCGCAGCGCGCTCAAGCTCGTGCTCTGGGTCGTCGGCATCGTCTCGACCGCCGCGGTGGCGAGCGCCCTGCCGGCAACGCCGCGCTGGCCGCTGCCGACCGGCATGGGCGGCGTGATCGGCGATGCCCTGCTGCAGGGCACCCGCAACATCGTCGGCCTGTCCGGCACTGCGCTCGGCGGCCTCGTCGCCTTCGTCTTCGCCGGCATCGCCATCCTCTCGGTCACCGCGGCCGCCGGCTTTGGTTTCGTCACCGACGAGGATCCCGAGCCCGATCATGACGATGACGCCGCCTTCGCCGATGGCGAAGAACGCCGCGACGACGAGCCGGGCTTCTCGGTGATTCTGATCGGCTGGGTCGCCCATGGCGCCATGGCGCTGAAGGCCGCGATCCTGCGCCGCCTGCCGCGCCCCCCCCAGCCCGCCTCGGCCGGAGCCACCTCGATGCCCGTCCCGGCTCAGTCCGGCCGCGTCCGCCGCGAGCCGAACTTCACCGGCGATCCGGAAGCCTATCGGTCCCCTGTCGTCGCTCCGGATCTCGTCCGCCCCGCTGCCAGACCCGCAGCGAACGCTCGCCCGGCCTATGACGACGATGACGAGCCTTTCGAGGCGCAGGATGTGCGTGACCTCAACGCACCGCGCGTTGCAGCACCCGTGCGCGCGCCCAAGCCCGGCAAGCGCCTGTCGCGCGAAGCGCAGCCCTCGCTGCTCGATCGCGAAGGCTTCGAACTGCCGCCGCTGACCTATCTGGCCGAGCCGAAGAAGGTCCCGGCCAACACCATCTCGACCGATGCACTGGAGCAGAACGCCGCCTTGCTCGAGGGTGTGCTCGAGGATTTCGGCGTGCGCGGCGAGATCAGCCAGGTTCGGCCCGGCCCGGTTGTGACGCTCTATGAGTTGGAGCCCGCCCCCGGCACGAAGAGCTCCCGCGTGATTTCTCTGGCGGACGACATTGCGCGGTCGATGAGTGCGGTGTCGGCGCGCGTTGCGGTGGTGCAGGGCAAGAACGCGATCGGCATCGAGCTGCCCAACGCCAAGCGCGAGACCGTCTTCCTGCGTGAACTGCTCGCCTCCCAGGATTTCGAGGGCACCAAGCACAAGCTGGCGCTCTGCCTCGGCAAGACCATCGGCGGCGAGCCGGTGATCGCCGACCTGGCACGTATGCCCCACCTTCTCGTGGCGGGCACCACCGGCTCGGGCAAGTCGGTGGCGATCGTTAGGTGAATGCAGTTCTCGGCATAGCGCAATC
>NZ_JBNNPK010000028.1:0-60709 GCF_050275675.1 Allobosea sp. NPDC003192 | reverse complement strand
TCCATGCCGGCATCGGTGCTGACCCGGATCAGCGCGAGCTGGGCGAAGGGTTCGAGTGCGAAGCCCTGGAAAGCGAAGGCATAGCCGAGCTCGGCGAAGCCCTGCGCCACCGAACCCGGACGCTGCAGGCGTAAGGCATCACCAAAGCCGCGGATCGCAACCTGGCGGCGGATGTCGCTCTCCGACCAGCTATAGGCCGCGCCGGCATCGAGCCGCAGATTGCCGAAGCGGGCGCCGGCATAGAGCGCGGCATGGCCGCTCTCGAGCTTGCCCGAGGACAGGCGGGCATCGAGATCGAAGCGCGACTGGCTGTAGCCGCCGGCGACGCCGAGCTTCAGCGAGGAGCCGGGCGCCTCAAAGAGCATCAGGTCGGCGCCGAGCAGGGCGCCGCCGGTGCGGCGCGACTGGCTCGCGGCATTGCCGTCGGCATCGCTGTTGCCGGTTCCGCCGAAGGCCTCGCCCCAGAAGGCATAGCGCGGCTGCGGCAGCGGAGCGGGCATCACGGCCCCGCCCTTGCGGCCGGGCAGATCGGCGCTGAAGTCTCCCGCGACCTGCCCCGGAGCCTGCGTCAGCAGCGGCACACGCAGATGGCTGAGGATCGTCTCGCGCACCAGCCGGCTCTCGTCGATCATGACACTGACGCCCTGGGCATGCGCCTCGCCGGACAGCAGATCGAAGCCGGCCCGCGCCTCGGCCGCCGTGCCCGAGAGCAGCGCGTCATAGACCGGGTTGCCGGCGCCGAGGCGCTCGGCCGCGATCGCGATGAAGCCCTGGTTCCGGGTCTGCGCGATGAAGGTCGACGGCGTGCCACCGCCGGCGCCGCCATCCCCGGGCCCGAAACCGGTGCTGTTGCGGGTCATGATCAGCGTGACGTTCTGACCACCATAGCTCAGCGAGGGCGTCAGGAAGGCGAGATTCGAGGTGGCGCTGGTGAAGCGGCCGGTGACGCCGCCGGTTGCGGTCAGGATGGTGTAGGTCGTCGCCGCCGCGTAATTGCCGGATTCGGCCAGCACCTGCACCGTTCCGCCCGTGATCGTGGCGGAGCCCGTGGCGGCAATCATGTCGCTCTGCCCGCCAGCATTGATCTCGACCTGATAGGTCGAGCCGGCAGCGAACGATACAGTGCCGACCTTCAGCGTCCCGATCGAGTTGCCGGGCGCGATCGCCCCGCCGGCCCCGACCGAGACCGCCCCGACCGTGCCCGAGCCGCCGAGCGCCCCGCCCGCCAGCGTCACCGGGCCGGTGAGCGAGCTGTTCACCACGAGCTTGCCGCCGGAGACCGTCGTGCCGCCGGCATAGGTGTTGACACCCGACAAGGTCAGCGTGCCCGTGCCGGTCTTGCCGAGCGCGCCATTGCCGCTGATCGTGCCGGAGAAGGTGGTGGAGGCGTTGTTGCTGCCCGCCCTCAGCGTCGCGCCGTTGCCGATCTCGACGGCGCCGGCGCCCGAGAGCGAGCCGACCGTGGCCACGATGCCGGGGACATCGCTGACCTCGAGCACCGTGCCAGCGAGGATCGTGTAGCCGGAGTTCGGCGAGAACCCCGTCGAGGAGCTGGCGACCAGCCGCCCCTGCAAGATCAGGGTCGCGCCGGAATAGTCGCTGGTGCCCTGGATCGCGAGCGTGCCGGCCCCGGTCTTGAACAGGCCGCCCGTGCCGGTGATCCTGCCGGTGCTGGAGATCAGCAGCGAGCGCCCGCCATCGATCTCGATCGCGCCGCCATCGGCCCCCAGCGTCACCGTCCGGTTCGTGGTGAAGGAGCCGGCGGCGAGGAGCGTGCCGCCGTTGAGTGTCAACCCGCCCGCAGCGTCGCCCAGATTGGCTTCGGACGCGACCGAGAGCGTACCGACGGTGACCGTCGTCCCGCCGGTATAGGTGTTGGTGCCGGTCAGGGTCAGTATCCCGACGCCGTTCTTAATCACTGCGCCGGCGCCGCTGATCACATTGTCTACCGTGACGTTCGTCGGCTGGGCGAAGGTCAGCGTGCCTGCGTCGATCACGATGCCGCCGGTCAGGCCGGAGGTGGCGTTGCCGAAGGTCAGCGTGTTGGCGCCGCCGGTGAACTGGATCGCAGCAGCTCGCGCGCCGCTGCCGGAGAGCCCGCCGGAGATCGTGCCGCTGTTGATGATCGCCAGATTCGCGCCGACGACGCCGACGCCGCCGGCGCCAGCGGCGCCCGTGGCGCCGGATAAGCTGAAGCCGCTACCACCAGCCCCGCCCGTTCCGCCTGTTCCGCCCGTGATCGTGCCGCCGGCGGCCACCGTCACCGTGGCGGAGCCGGCGATACGAAGGCCGGCCCCGCCATTGCCGCCGCGGCCGCCATCGCCGCCGATGCCCACACCACCGCTTTGGAGGCCGCCTGCGCCGCCTGCGCCGCCTGCGCCACCTCGCAAGTCTCCGGTCGAGTCGACCGTCAGGGAACCACCGCTCTCCAAACGCAAGCCGTCGCCGCCGGAGCCGCCCGTGCCGCCAGCGCCGCCAGCGCCGGTGCCGCCTGTCTTGTCGCCACCAGCGCCGCCACTGCCACCTGTTCCACCCTGGGCCGATGCGGAGATCGTGCCGCCGGCAACAGCTGCGGTGACTGCGCTGCCGTGACCACCGCCGCCGCCACCGCCGCCGCCGCCGCCGAACCCAGCTGGACCTGCGTAATCGCCGCCGGGGCTTCCAGAGCCGCCGACATTGCCGGTGGTCACGCCCGGCGGAAGCCCGGCAGCGACTGATCCAGTCACGCCGCCCGCTCCGCCGCCGCCCCCAGCGCCACCTCCCGTCCCGCCCGCACCGCCGGCACCGCCATTCGCCGCCGTTGCCGCAGCGCCGGCCGCGCCTGCGCCGCCGCCGCCGCCGCCGGCCCCACCATCCGCCATGGCCGGAGTGGACAACGCTGCAGCAATCAGGACAAGCGCCGGGCCCGCGAGCAGGCGCGAGGCGAGCCGCGTACGAGATGTCCCGGCGCCCGCAGGAGTGATGACCGATATCATGAGAGTGCCCAGCCCAACCGAGGACGCAGGCTTAGGCGGGCGCGGGCGGGAGGCAATGAACAGCCATTCACAATCCGCCAAATCGACAAACTGTGGCAGATTTGCACGCGCAGTCCCTGCCCCGCCTCCATCTCATGGCTCCTCGCTCCGCCGCGTGCTAAAGCCCCGCCCGCCATGCTCAAGCGCTTCTTCGCCTATTACCGTCCCCATCGCGGCCTCTTCCTGCTCGACTTTGGCTGCGCCGTCGCGTCGGGGCTGCTCGAGCTTGGCTTCCCGATCGCGGTGAAGCTCTTCGTCGATCAGCTGCTGCCGAGCGGCAACTGGAGCCTGATCCTCGTCGCCTCGCTCGGCCTGCTGGCGATCTATCTGATCAATGCCGGGCTGATGGTGGTAGTGACCTATTGGGGCCACATGCTCGGCATCAACATCGAGACCGAGATGCGCCGCAAGGCGTTCGACCATCTGCAGAAGCTCTCCTTCGGCTGGTTCGACAACCAGAAGACCGGCCATCTCGTCGGGCGCCTGACCAAGGACCTCGAGGAGATCGGCGAGGTCGCCCATCACGGGCCGGAGGATCTGTTCATCGCGGTGATGACCTTCATCGGCGCCTTTGCGCTGATGCTGAGCGTGCATCCTCAGCTAGCGCTGATCACCGCGACCATCGTTCCGCTGATCGCCTGGCTGACCAGCCGCTATGGCAGCCGGATGACGGCAAACTGGCAAAAGCTGTTCGGCAGCGTCGGCTCGTTCAACGCCAGGATCGAGGAGAATGTCGGCGGCATCCGCGTCGTCCAGGCCTTCGCCAACGAGGAGCACGAGCGCAGCCTGTTCGCGGAGGACAACCAGCGCTATCGCCGCACCAAGCTCGACGCCTACCGGCTGATGGCGGCCTCGACCTCGCTCTCCTATTTCGGCATGCGCCTGACCCAGATGGCGGTGATGATCGCCGGCGCCTATTACGTGCTGATCGGCGACCTGAGCGCCGGCGGCTTCGTCGGCTTCCTGCTGCTGGTCACCGTGTTCTTCCGGCCGATCGAGAAGATCAATTCGGTGATCGAGACCTATCCGAAGGGGATTGCGGGCTTCCGGCGCTATACCGAGTTCCTCGATACGCGGCCCGATATCGCCGACCTGCCCGGCGCCATCGCCGTCTCCAGCCTGAAGGGCGACATCGCCTATGACAATGTGAGCTTCGGCTACACGCCGGACCGCAAGATCCTGAAGGGGATCGACCTCTCGATCCGCGCCGGCGAGACCATCGCCTTCGTCGGCCCGTCAGGCGCCGGCAAGACGACGATCTGTTCGCTGCTGCCGCGCTTCTACGATGTCGAGGGTGGGCGCATCACCATCGATGGCATCGACATCCGGCAGATGACGCTGGCCTCGCTGCGCGGCCAGATCGGCATCGTCCAGCAGGACGTCTTCCTCTTCGCCGGGACGCTGCGGGAGAACATCGCCTATGGCAAGCTGACGGCGAGCGAGGACGAGATCATCGAGGCCGCGAGGCGCGCCCGGCTCGACGAGATGATCGCGCGACTGCCCGATGGACTCGACACGGTGATCGGCGAGCGCGGCGTCAAGCTCTCGGGCGGGCAGAAGCAGCGCCTCGCCATCGCCCGGATGTTCCTGAAGAATCCGCCGATCCTGATCCTCGACGAGGCGACCTCGGCGCTCGACACCGAGACAGAGCGCGCCATCCAGGCCTCGCTCGCCGAATTGTCGAAGGGCCGGACCACGCTGGTGATCGCCCATCGCCTGGCGACGATCCAGGACGCCGACCGCATCATCGTCATCGACGAGACCGGCGTCGCCGAGCAGGGCCGGCATCAGGATCTGGTGCAGCGGCCGGGCATCTACCGGCGCCTGCACGAGGCACAGTATGGCGGGCGGGCGAGCTGAGGGCTCTCCCCGGCAGGCTCAGGCCAGCGCAGACCCGATCTCCGCCGTATCGAAATAGAACGGCGTGCCCTCGATCAGTCGGCCGCCCTCGAAGCGCAGCACTTCCGCGAAGGGTTGCGTGAGCGTCCTGCCGCTGCTGCGCGCCGTGAGCCGCAGGGTGCAGGTCATGAAGACCACGTCACCGGTCCTAGCCGCCTGCAGGCCATCGACCGACAGGTCACTCCAGGTTTCGCGCATTGTCCTGAACAGGCGCCCGATCCCGTCGAGCCCACGCCAGTTGCCGGCATAGGGTAAGGAAGCAGGCTCATGCACGACGACATCGGGATGGAAGGCGGTGGCGAGCAGGTCGAGATCAGCCTCGTCCTGCTGCAGGAAACGCAGCTCGACCGCGAACATGCGATCGAGCAGGTCCATGGCGGACAAGCCGCTGGTATCGGCAGTCATCGGAACCTCGGAGACAGCGCGGCCGGAGTGGCCGCTATGGCTCCGAGGAAGCCTTCATCACCGCTCAGCCGCCACCCGCTTTCTGTGCCGGTGGCGACCGGGTTCAGCCGCGCGCTTCGAGCGCCTTGACGATGGCGTCGCCCATCTCGGTAGTCGAAACGGCGTTGGCGCCGGGCGCAGCGATGTCCTTGGTGCGGGTGCCGGCGCCGAGCACGTCGGCGATCGCGCCCTCCAGCCGATCGGCCGCCTCGCCGGCGCCGAACGAATAGCGCAGCGCCATGGCGAAGGAACCGATCATCGCGATCGGGTTGGCGAGGCCCTTGCCGGCGATGTCGGGCGCCGAGCCGTGGACGGGCTCGTAGAGCGCCTTGCGCTTGCCGGTGGCTGGGTCTTCCGCGCCGAGCGAGGCGGAGGGCAGCATGCCGAGCGAGCCGGTCAGCATCGCCGCGACGTCGGAGAGGATGTCGCCGAACAGGTTGTCGCAGACGATGACGTCGTATTGCTTGGGCCAGCGCACCAGCTGCATGGCGCAGTTGTCGGCCAGCACATGCTCGAGCTCAACGTCCTTGTAGTCGCGAGCGTGCTGGGCGGTGACCGTCTGCTTCCAGAGCACGCCGGTCTTCATGACGTTGTGCTTCTCGGCCGAGGAGACCTTGTTGCGGCGGGTGCGGGCCAGCTCGAAGGCGACTGCGCAGATGCGCTCGATCTCGCCGGTGGTGTAGAGCTGAGTGTCGACGCCGCGCTTGGAGCCGTCCTCAAGCGTGACGATCTCCTTCGGCTCGCCGAAATAGACGCCGCCGGTGAGCTCGCGCACGATCAGGATGTCGAGGCCTTCGACGACCTCGGGCTTCAGCGACGAGGCCGAGGCCAGGGCCGGATAGCAGATCGCCGGGCGGAGGTTGGCAAACAGGCCGAGATCCTTGCGCAGGCGCAGCAGGCCGGCCTCGGGGCGGTGCTGGTAGGGCACATCGGCCCATTTCGGCCCGCCGACCGCGCCGAACAGCACGGCGTCGGCCTCCTGGGCGAGCTTCATGTCGCCTTCCGAGATCGCCGCTTTGTGGGCGTCGTAGGCGGCGCCGCCGACGAGGCCGCGCTCGAGCGAGAACGAGCCGAGGCCCTGCTTCTCGAACCAAGAGACGATCTTCTCGACCTGCCCCATCACCTCGGGGCCGATGCCGTCGCCGGGGAGCAGCAGGAGCTTGTGGTTCGCCATGGGGTCAGCCTCGCGTCACGAAATGCGTCGCCGGCTGATTAGGGGGGCAGAGCGCGACGCGCAAGCGCCCGATAGGGCGATCAAGCCAACGCGGCAGACATGACGATGCCCGGCCGGGAGGGGAGCCGGGCATCGCATCCGGGCGCAGCGGCGGGACCAGCCGCCGTGCCTTGCGGATAAGGGAGGAGACCTCAAACGGCCTTCTGCGCCATCTGCTTCTCAATGTAGTCGGCCTGGCGCAGCGCCAGCGCGACTATGGTCAGTGTCGGGTTCTCGGCGCCGCCGGTGGTGAACTGGCTGCCGTCCGAGACGAACAGGTTCTTGATGTCGTGGCTCTGGCCGAACTTGTTGACGACGCCGTCCCTCGCCTTCTCGGACATGCGGTTGGTGCCGAGATTATGGGTCGAGGGATAGGGCGTGGTCGGGAAGGTCCGGGTCGCCCCAACCGCGCCGTAGATCGCCGAACCCTGCTTGTAAGCGTGGTTGCGCATGGCGACGTCGTTGGGATGGTCGTCGAAATGGACATTGGCGACCGGCATGCCGCCCTTGTCCTTCTTGTCGGACAGGGTGATGCGGTTGCTCTCCTGCGGCATGTCCTCGCCGACGATCCACATGCCGGCCATGTTCTCATAGGAATCGAGCGCGCTGGTGAACTCCCGCCCCCAGGAGCCGGGGTCGAGGAAGGCGGCCATGAACGGCAGGCCGATCGACAGCGTCTCCAGTTCGTAGCCGCCGACGAAGCCGCGCTTGGGATCGTTGTGCGCCTCGTCCTGGACGATGCCGGCCATGGTGGTGCCGCGCCACATCCTCACCGGCTTGTCGAAGACGCCATAGACCGAGCCGGTCATATGCCGCATGTAGTTGCGGCCGACCTGCCCGGACGAATTGGCGAGCCCATCCTTGAACAGGTTCGAGGCCGAGTTGAGCAGCAGGCGCGGGCTCTCGATCGAATTGCCGGCGACGGCGACGATCCGCGCCTTCTGGCGCTGCTGCACGCCCTTGCCGTCGAGATAGACCACGCCGGTGACCTTGCCGGAAGCGTCGTGCTCGATCTTCTGGACGAAGGATTCCGGCCTGACCTCGAGCTTGCCGGTCGCCTCCCCCTTCGGGATCTCGGCATAGAGCGTCGACCATTTCGCGCCGGATTTGCAGCCCTGGAAGCAGAAGCCGATCTGCTGGCAGGCGCCGCGGCCGTCGCGCGGCTCGGAGTTGATCGCCATCCGGCCGGTATGGACCTCCTTGTAGCCGATGGCGCGGGCGCCCTTCTCCAGCACCTTGAAATTGTTGTTCCCCGGCAGGCCGGGAATGCCATTGGTGCGGGTCACGCCCATCCGATCTTCGGCCTTGGTGTACCAGGGCGCCATCTCGGCGAGATCGAGCGGCCAGTCGAGCAGGTTGGCGCCCTTCAGCGCGCCATAGGTCGTGCGCGCCTTGAACTCATGCGGCTGGAAGCGCAGCGAAGCGCCGGCCCAATGCGTGGTGGAGCCGCCGACCGCCTTTACGATCCAGGCCGGCAGATTGGCGAAGTCCCTCGCCACGCGCCAGGAGCCCGAGGTCGTGCGCATGTCGGTCCAGGCCAGCTGGGTGAAGGAGGCCCATTCGTCGTTGAGGAAGTCTTCCATCTCGTGGCGCTTGCCCGCTTCGAGGCAGACCACCTTGATGCCCTTGAGCGCGAGCTCGGTGGCGAGCGTGCCGCCGCCGGCGCCGGAGCCGACGACCACCACGACGGTATCGTCGTTCAGATCGAATTTCGCAGCCATGGCTGTCTCCTCCCGATTTATGGTTGTCAGAGCCAGGCGATGTCGCCGAAGCCGCGGGCGAGGTAGCCGCCCTTCGAGGCGCTTTCGCCCTCGTAGCCGAACAGCGGCCAGACCTCCGGCTGGTTGTAGAGCGAGACGACGAGGCCGGAGCGGACGCCCTGGAAGAACTTACCCTTCTGGACCACGCGCAGCAGGTTCACCCGCTGGCTCTCCCAGCCGACCTGCGCGTAAGGCAGCTTGTGCTGCTTCTGGGCTAGGGCATCGAGCTCGGCGACGGCCCGCTCGGTGTCGCCCTTCGCGGCGGCGTCCTTCGCCGCCTTCTCGTCATACGGTTTCATCGCGACGGCGTAGAAGCGGTCTGCGAGCCGGTCATGCGGGTAGATATCGCGCGCCAGCTTGATCAGCGTGAGCATGGTGTCGGGCTTCAGCGCCTTGACTTCCAGCCCCCAGGCCTCGCCGGCATGGATCAGTGCGCCACCCGATATCGCGATTGCGGCAGCACCCGTCCCGGCGATGAAGCGGCGACGGTCCATCGTCGCAGTCGGCGCGGCTTCGTGCAGTCTGGCCATGGTGTCCTCCCGTTTTTCCCGGCGCGTTTCTCCGCTGCGCCGGTTAGGTGCCTGCGCTAGCGGTAGCGGCCGTGTTTCTGGAGGACCTCGATCTTGTAGCCGTCGGGGTCCTGGATGAAGAAGAAGCGCGCCAGGAGCGCGCCCTCGCGGTGGAATTCCTTGATCGGATTGGGCGCGAGCCCCGCCGCAACGAGGCGGGCATGCTCGGCGTCGAGATCCTCGACCGCGAAGGCGACATGGCCGTAGCCGTCGCCGAGCGCATAGGGCTCGGTGCGGTCGTGATTGATCGTCAGTTCGACCTCGAAATCGGCCTCGCGATTGCGCAGGTAGACCAAGGTGAAGCCGTCGAAGCCGAAGCGGTCGGCGACCGTCAGGCCGAAGGCGGTCTCGTAGAAGGAGAGCGAGCGCCCCTCGTCGAGCACGCGGATCATCATGTGGATGGCTTTGGCCACGAGCGCAGCTCCTATTTCGGCTCTGTCAGGGTCTTGAGATAGGCGATGACGAGCTTGCGTCGTTCGGCGTCGCGCTGGCGGTAGGCCATGGTCGTGCCCGGCCGCATCGCCGCGGCGTCCTCGATCCAGCGGTCGAGCGTCGCCTCGTCCCAGACCAGGCTGGAGGTCTTCAGCGCATCCGAGAACTTGAAATCGCCTCGCGCCGCCGCCGATTTGCCGATGATGTCGTGCAGATTGGGGCCTTGCCGGTTGGCCCCGCCCTTCTCGGCGGTGTGGCAGACGCCGCAGCTCGACAGGAACTGCGCCTTGGCCTTGGCGGGGTCGACCTCCTGCGCCATGGCAGGCCACGCTGCGCAGCACACAAGAGCGACCGAGACGGCTGTGGCCGTCAGGCGATCCAGATTGGCGCCCGCACGGCGCCGATGCGGCGTGCGCTCGTCGATAGCTGAAGGCAAGGCTCTCGACCTCTTCGGTGAAGGTCGAGAGAGCTTAGGAGCGCTCCGGAAGGCGCGGGTAGTATAGGACTACTACAATTCGAAAGAGCGAAAGAAAGGTCTTTCGCTACTCGGCTGCCGTGTGGAAAGCCTGCACCGCGTCGCGCCGCAGCCGCTCGCTATCCTCCTCCTGGCCACGCACGTCGGAGAGGTAGGTCAGGCAGGCGCAGCGCAGGAGCGAGGTGAAGTTCATCGTCTCCTCCTGGAACTCCAGCACCTCGTCATGGAGCTTGCTGAGGAAGCGTCCGAGCGTGACGCCCTGCATCAACGCGATCTCTTCGAGAATGTCCCAGAAGGCCGCTTCGAGCCTGATCGAGGTCGCATGCCCGCCAAGCCGGATCGAGCGCGTCTGATAGGCATAGCGATCGGCGGTCTGGGCCGAGAAGATCCGGCACATGGTCACCTCCCTGATGGCGTTTGATCGCCTTGGGGACAGGATGGCCTTGGCGGCGGTGTCTGTAAACCGTCCGCGGTAGAGGGACGCGTGTACTTGGCGACGAGCCCGCAATGGCGGCTATGGGTCGAAAGCAGCCGTTCTAGCTGAGAGCCTGCCCTAAACCCGCCCGCCCTTCAGCGCCCTCAGCACCTTCTCGCCCGGCCGTCCGGTCTGGGGCATGCCGATCTTGCCTTCGATGTCCTTGATCGCCGCCCGCGTCAGCGCACCGACGGCGCCATCGGGCTCGCCGACATTGTAGCCGCGCTGGATCAGCAGGCGCTGCAATTCGCGGCGCTGCTCGCGCGAGAGCGGCAAATCGTCGGTCGGCCAGTCGCCCTGCACGCCAGGCCGGCCGCGCAGGCGGTCGGAGAGCAGCGAGATCGCGAGGGCGTAGGAATCGGCGCCGTTATAGCTGTAGGCGGCGTCGTAGTTCTTGAAGACTAGGAAGGCCGGGCCGTTGCGGCCGGCCGGCATGAGCAGGCCGGCATTGCCGGAGCCGGAGAGCGCCGAGCCGTCGAACTTGACGATGCCCTGGCTCGCCCAATGCGAGACCGGCCGCTTGGGATTGCGGCCCGTTCCGCCGGAATAGCCCCCGGGCACGCGGACCTCGTAACCCCAGGTCGCGCCGGTGACCCAGCCGGCCTTGTCCATGAAATTGGCGGTCGAGTGCAACGCATCGGGGATGGAATCGACGAGGTCGCGCCGGCCGTCGCCATCGCCATCGACCGCGAGCCGGAGATAGGTCGAGGGAATGAACTGGGTATGGCCGAAGGCGCCGGCCCAGGAGCCGAACAGCCGCTCGGGGCGGACATCGCCGCGCTGGATGATCTGCAGGGTGGCGATCAGCTCGCCCTTGAAGAAGGCGTTGCGGCGCGGCGCCAGGCAGGCGCCGGTCGAGAGGGCCTGGACCAGCGGCATCTTGCCCCGCGCCTTGCCAAAATCGCTCTCGACGCCCCAGACCGCCGCGATCGTATGGCGGTCGACGCCGAAGCGCTGCTCGGCGGCGGCCAGCGTCGAGGCGTGCTGGCGCATCATCGAACGCCCTTCCGCGACCTTCTCATCGTCGACCAGCGTACCGAGATAGTCCCAGATCGGCGTCTTGAACTCGGGCTGGTTGTTCATCGCCTCGATCACCTTCATATCGGGCGTGACACCCGACATGGCGCGGTCGAAGGTGGCGCCGGAAACGCCCTTGGCCGCAGCCGCCGAACGCAGGCCGGCGACACAGGAGTCGAAATCGGCCCGGGCCGCGGTCGCGGCGGCGAGGACGAGAGGCAAGGCCAGGATCAATGTGCGCATAAGTCCACCGAATCGCAGGATTGGCGCGAATCTAGGGCGCTGCGGTTAATGGAGGTTAACCATGCGACGCCTGCCGAGCGCGAAGCGTCGAAACCGGCTATGTCTGATCAATCTCCGCTCCCGCGCGAATCGCCGATAGGCCCGCATGTCCACCGCTGCCATCGAAGCGCTCGGCTTCTGTGCCGCCCTGCTGACCACCTTCTGCTGGCTGCCGCAGGCCTGGCAGACGATCCGCACCCGCGACACCAGCGGCATCTCCTTGTGGACGCAGGCGCTGTTCGCCACCGGCATCGTGCTCTGGCTGATCTATGGCGTGCTGATCGCCTCCTGGCCGCTGATCGGCGCCAACACGGTGACGCTGGCGCTGGTGCTGGTCATCCTGACGATGAAACTGCGCTACGGCTAACGACAGGCAATCAGGCAGCCGAAAAAGCTCCGTCATTCCGGCCGCAGCGTAGCGGAACGCCGGAATCCATCGTAGGGAACGGCGCTCTACGATGGATTCCGGAGCTGCGCGGCTGACGCCGCTTGTCCGGAATGACGGCCCAACTCCACCGGATGTCATCATGCCCACACTCAGCACCGCTCATCTCCTGCCGATCGGCATGCTGATCGCCTCGAATGTCTTCATGACCTTCGCCTGGTACGGCCACCTCTCCTACAAGAGCACGGCGATCTGGCTGGCGATCCTGGCGAGCTGGATGATCGCCCTGCCGGAATACATGCTCGCCGTGCCGGCCAACCGCATCGGCTCCGGCGTCTATTCGGCGGCCGAGCTGAAGACGATGCAGGAGGTGATCACGCTCTGCGTCTTCGCCGGCTTCTCGGTGTTCTGGCTGAAGGAGCAACTCACCTGGAACCACGCGATCGGCTTTGCCCTGATCGCTGCCGGCGCCTTCTTCATCTTCCACGCCAAGGCCTGAGCCAATGGCACCGATCCCTCACTCCGGCCACCCCGCCGTCGAAGCCTATCTCGCCGAGGGCTATGACAATGTCGTCGGCATGTCCTCGCGCTTTGCGGCGGCAATCTGCACGCGCCTGTTGCGGCTGCAGACGGAGGAAGGCATCAGCGGGCCGATCGCCGAGATCGGGGCCTTCGAGGGCCGCTTCTTCATTGCGCTGGCCCATGCGCTCGAGCCCGGTGAGATCGCCCTCGGCATCGACATCTTCGAATGGCCGAATCCCGAGGTGAAGGACCGGTTCGAGGCGAACTGCCTGAAGCACGGCATCGGCCCGGAGCGCCGCGTCACGATCAAGGCCGATGCCGGCGCGATGACGCCGGCCGAGCTGATCGGCCATGCCCGCGGCGACAAGCTGCGCTTCATCCATATCGACGGCGAGCATTCGCGCGCGGCCCTGAGCAAAGATCTTGCGCTCGCCACCGCCTGCCTTTCCGAGGCCGGACTGATCGTGCTCGACGACATGCTGCACCCCGGCTATCCGACCTTGATGGTCGCGGTGCAGGATTATCTTGCCGCCAACCCCGGCATCGTTCCGCTGTGCATCATCGACCGGGAGACCATTGTGGGCGCGACCAAGTTCGTGCTTTGCCAGCGCGACTGGTTCGAGCGTTATCAGGCGGTCATGCTGACGATCTTCAAGGAGCAGATCTGGCCGCTGGGAGCCGACTTCGAGCCACATTGGTGCCTCGTTCTGTCGCTCGATACGCGGCTCGCCGAGATCGCCTGATTCTGCTCGGTTTCTCCCGAAGGATGCCTGCCTTGCTCAAGCCGATGCCGCTCGCCCTGTGCCTTGCCACGATCTCGGGCGCCGCCCTTGCCGGACCGACCTGCTCGCCGAGCGACGAGCGCGCCCGCATCCTCGCCTCGGCCTCGACGGGCAATCTCCACCGCGACTGGAAGGGCGGAAACCGGGTCGGCTATGGCTGGTCGCTGCAGGTCGACCGCAGCGTGCGCGACGCCGCCGGCACCGAATACTATGTCGGCGACCTCTACGACACGAACGGGCATCTTGCGACCCGCAAGGTCTTCGTCGTCGAGCGTGAGTGGGATTGCGGGCCGTAAGGCTGGTCACTCACTGAGCATCGCCACCCTCTCCCGTCATGGTCGGGCTTGTCCCGACCATCCATGTCTTTGCTGGTCAAAGGCGGTGTTCAAGACGTGGATGCTCGCCACAAGGGCGAGCATGACGAGCTGGAGCAGTCTCGTGTTCATGGGTTCCGGGCTCGCTGCTGCGCAGCGCCCCGGAATGACGGCAGTGCCTCAGCGCGCCGGCCGAACCCGCAGCACCTTGCCATTCGAGTCGTCGCTGAGCAGATAGAGATAGCCGTCCGGCCCTTGCCGGACGTCGCGGATGCGTTCGCCGAGATTGGTCAGCAGGCGTTCCTCGCCGGTGACCCTCTCGCCATCGGTCGAGAGACGCGCCAGCAACTGGCCGGCGAGCGCGCCGACGAAGAGCGAGTTCTTCCAGGCCGGCCAGCGATCGCCGGTGTAGAAGGCGGCGCCCGAGGGCGCGATCGAAGGGTCCCAGTAGAACAGCGGCTGCTCCATGCCGGGCTTGCTCGTGCCGTCGCCGATCTTCACGCCGGAATAGTCGATGCCATAGGTGATCACCGGCCAGCCATAGTTCAGGCCGGCCTTGGGCGTGTTGACCTCGTCGCCGCCGCGCGCGCCGTGCTCGGCCGTCCAGAGCTGGCCGGTCTGCGGATGCAGCGCCGCGCCCTGCACGTTCCGATGACCGATCGACCAGATCTCGGGCGCCCAGCCAGGCTTCTTCGGATTGCCCTCCGCTGCGCCGCCCTCGAGGCGGATGCGCAGGACCTTGCCGATATGGTTCTCCGGGTTCTGCGCCTGATCGCGCTGGCTGTAGCGGTCGCCGACGGTGACGAAGAGCGCGCCGGTCCTGTCGAAGACCAGCCGCGAGCCGAAATGCATGTTGCTGGCGATCGTCGGCATCTGCCGGAAGATCACACTCAGTCCCTCAAGCGCATTGCCGTTGGCGCTGAGGCGGGCGCGGGCGACGCTGGTGCCGTTGCCGTTGGCGCGCGGCTCGGCGAAGGAGAGGTAGAGATAGCGGTTCTGGGCGAAGTTCGGGGCGAGCACGACGTCGAGCAGGCCGCCCTGCCCGCGCGCCACGACATTGGGCACGCCCGCGATCGGGGCTGAGAGCTTGCCGTCGCTGCCGACCAGGCGCAGGCGGCCCGGCCGCTCCGTCACCAGCATGCGCCCATCCGGCAGGAAGGCGAGGCTCCAGGGGTTCTCCAGCCCGCTCGCCACCGTCTCGACCAGGAGTTCGCCGGCACTCGACGGGTAGCGCTGCTGGGCTGTGGCGGGCGTCACCGCGAGGGCAAGAGCGAGGGCGACGAAGGCGAACCGCATGCAGAAACTCCCGAAGTCGATAGCCAATCTGCCGCCGTTTCGTGACGACAGCACGGCCCGCCCCAACGAGACAGGGCTAGCACTTCAGAGAGAATGCACCATTCAGCCGCCGGTTGCTTCGAGCTCACGCCGAAGTGAGACGATCTGGGAGGTTTCATCGAGCGCGACATCGGCGCTGGTGACGACCGAGCCGGCGGCGACGTCGCGCTTCAAGGTCACGCCATGCGCCAAACCGATCGGTAGCGCCTTCGCCGCGCGGCTGGCTGCTGCCGGCATCAGCTTGCCGTAGACGGTGTAGCCGCCCTCCCCGTCCAGCATCTCGCCGGCCTTGAGGTCGCGCTTGGCGGTGGCGACGGCATCGCCGCGCCAGCTCCTGGTCGTGCCGGTCGGCTCGCCGCGCAATGCCACGTTCAGCACCGAGAGCGAGAGCTCGAGCCCGATGAGGTGGAAGGGCTTGTACATTGCGGCATAGAGACCGGTGGAATCGGTCGGCAGTCCGTATTGCTTGAAGCAGGCGGCGGCATAGGGGTTCGGCGCCTTCAGCACGACATAGACGCCCCAGCGCAGGTCGCGGAAGACCGGCCGGCCGTCACGCTCCAGCGAGGAGACGACCTCGACCATGCCGTCATGCTCGAGCTGGCCGCCGACCGCCTTCGGCCGCAGGACATGGGCGAGATCGTCGACGCCGCAGGGCGGAAAAGACAGGCCGTCGGCCGGCACGTCGAGCCCGCTGGCATTGGCGATCGCGGCCATCTCGATCGCCGATTTGGTGCCGTCGAGAAAGGAGTTGAACATTTGCGGGTTCATGCCGGCGGCCTTGGCCGCTTCCGGCGTCAGCCCGTAGTGGCTCCAGACTTCGTCCGGCGTGACGCGGTGATAGGCCGGCAGGTACTTGGTGCCCTTGCCGGCGGCCGCGACGGTGAAGCCAGTGGCTCTGGCCCAGTCGACCATCTCGGCGACGAGCGCCGGCTGGTCGCCATAGGCCATGGAATAGACCACGCCCGCCGCCCTGGCCTTGGCCGCCAGCACCGGGCCGACCAGCACATCGGCCTCGACATTGACCATGACGACATGGCGCCCGGTCGCGATCGCGGCGAGCGCGTGGCGGGCACCGGCGGCGGGGTGCCCGGTCGCCTCGATCACCACCTCGACGCCATCCGTCTCCGCTGCGGTGACGCCGCTATCGACGAAACGGGTGGCGGCGATGCGGGCCTCGTCCCAGCCGACGGTGCGGCAGGCCTGACGCGCCCGCTCCGGGTCGAGATCGGCGATCGTCGCGACCTCCAGCCCCTCGATATGCGGCACCTGGGCCAGGAACATCGAGCCGAACTTGCCGGCGCCGATCAAGGCACAGCGGACCGGGCGGCCAGCCTCGGCGCGGGCGGCGAGCTTGGGCACGAGGTTCATGGGCGGTGGTCCTTCAACGTCGATCCAAAGGGCGCGACCTACCCGTCATGCTCGCCCTTGTGGCGAGCATCCACGTCTTGAACACCGCGCTGCGGGAAGGAAGACGTGGATGGTCGGGACAAGCCCGACCATGACGCAGGAGGTTAGCTCAAGAAGTGCTTCGGGCTCACTCCGGCTTCACGCCGGCTTCCTTGATGATCTTCTCCCAGGTCGCGATCTCCTGCTGGTGATACGGCCGGAAGGCGGCGGGATCGCGGACCTTGAGGGTGAAGCCGAGCTTGAGGATCTGCTCGGCGATCGCGGGCTTGGCGAGCGAGGCCAGCACGGCCTTGGAGAGGGTGTCCAGCACGGGCGCCGGCGTCGCGGCCGGGGCGAAGAAAGCGGCCCAGCTGTCGGCGTCGGCATCGGAAACGCCCTGCTCGCGCAAGGTCGGGATGTCCTTGGCGCGCGGATTGCGCTCGGGGCTCGCCAGCGCGATCGCGCGCAGCGTGCCGGCATTGATCTGCTCCAGCACCGAAGGCAGCGTCGAATTGGCGATGTCGATGCGCCCGCCGATGATCTCCTGCACCAGCGGCGCCGCGCCGCGGAACGGCACATGCGTCATCTTGATGCCGGTGCGCTGCATGAACAGCTCCATGGCGAGATGCGAGCCGGAGCCGACGCCGGTCGAGCCATAGTTGAGCTTGCCGGGATCGGCCTTGGCGAGCGCGATCAGTTCCTTGATGCTCTTGGCCGGCAGATCGTTGCGGACAACGAAGGCGTGCTCGAAGGCGCCGACGCCGGCGACCGGCGCGAAGTCCTTGACCGCGTCATAGCCCGGCTCCTTCAGCAGGAACATGTTGTTCCCGTGCGTCTGGTTGTTGCCGAAGATGAAGGTGTGCCCATCGGCCGCGCCATGTGCGACGGCCCGGGTGCCGACTGCGCCCGAAGCGCCGGCGCGGTTGTCCACAACGACGCTCTGGCCGATCGAGGTCGAGAGGTCCTGCGCGACGAAGCGTGCGATCGCGTCGGTCGGTCCGCCAGCCGGATACGGCACCACTAGGGTAATCGTCTTAGACGGGTAGCTCTGCGCCCGCACGATGGCCGGGGCGAAGACGGCGCCGGCAACGAGGCCGAGCGTGGAACGGCGGGTCAGCGACATGGACTTCCTCCCGGGAGCCCGCTTGGAAGACGGGCTTTCGCGGCAGGATTAGGGGGAAAGCGAAGTTGCGTCCAGCGACTGGCATGTAAGTGCCGTCCTGTCTTAGCCTTTTTGGCAATGAGGCGATGAGGGAGACGAAATGCCATGACGGTTCGGATCGAACGCAACGGCAAGGTAGCGACCGTGATCCACGCACGGCCGGAAGCTCGCAATGCGATGGACCCGGAGAGCGCGATCGCCCTGACCGACGCTTTCCTAGCGCTCGACGCCGACCCGGACACAACGGCGATCGTGTTCTGGGGCGAAGGCGGCGCCTTCTGCGCCGGCTGGGACCTGAAATACGCGCAGGCCTTCACCGAGGCGGAGCGCTTCCAGAGCGAAATCGTGGAGGGCCTCGCCTTCCCGCCGGGCGATGCGCCACCGCCGCGCGGGCCGATGGGCCCCTCGCGCCTGGAGATGAGCAAGCCGGTGATCGCGGCGATCGAGGGTCCGGCCGTCGCCGGCGGCATGGAACTCGCTCTCTGGTGCGATGTCCGGGTGATGGCCGACGATGCCTATTTCGGAGTCTACTGCCGGCGCTGGGGCATCCCGCTGATCGACGGCGGCACGGTCCGCCTGCCGCGGCTCGTCGGCCAGGGCCGCGCACTCGAAATCGTCATGACCGGTCGCAAGGTCGAGGCCGAGGAGGCGCTTCGCATCGGCCTGTGCGAGAAGATCGTCGCCAAGGGGCAGGCGCGCGCCGCGGCCGAGGCGATGGCACAGGAGATCGCGCGCTTCCCGAGCGGCGCGATGCTGGCCGACCGCCGCAGCGTCATTGCCGGCCACGGCCTGCCCGTGCGCGAGGCGCTAGCGCGCGAATGGGCCGGCGGCGTCCACACCATCGCGACCGAAGGGGCGGCTGGCGCCGGCCGCTTCGCCGCCGGCAAGGGCCGTGGCGGCGATTTCAGCGAGATCTAGGCTGAGAAACCAGCCCGCTTTAGGCGCTGCACCGCGACGTCCAGCGCCTGCAGGAAGGCCGAGCGGTCCTTCTGCGAGAACGGCTTCGGGCCGCCGCTGACGCTGCCCATGGCACGCAGGTCTTCCATCATGTCGCGCGTCGCCAGCGCCATGCCGATCGAAGCTTCGGTGAAGGGCTTGCCGGTCGGGCCTATCACGTCGGCACCAGCCTTGATGCAGCGATCGGCCAGCGGGATGTCAGCGGTGATGACGATCGCGCCACGGCCGGCGCGCTCGGCGATCCAGTCGTCGGCGGCATCGAAGTTGCCGGGCACGACAACGCGCTCGATCCAGGGCTCGCGCGGCACCTGCATGAAGCTGTTGGCGACGACGAAGACCTTGAGCCGGTGCCGCTCGGCAACGCGATAGATCTCCGGCTTCACCGGGCAGGCGTCGGCGTCGATGTAGATCGCAATCGTCGTGGGAGCATCCATGGCGCCGGCATCGCAGCCGGACGACGCCTGCGCAAGTCTTTATGCCGGCCTTATGCGCCTGAACACCTTCCGCATGGCGGCCTTATCGGGGCCAGACCTACATCATCGGCATCGATGGAGGTCGATATGTCGATGAACACTTCCCTGTTCCGCACCAGCCAGCAGCGCCGTACCCGCGCCGTCTATGACAGCGCCGCCAGCCGCCGCCCGGCCGTTGGAATCCTCTGTGCCGAGATGGTCGCGCTCGCCGTGTTCGCACTGGCAGCCGCCGCCTTCATCGGCCTGCGCGCCTGGTTCGCCTTGCCGAACTGAGGACGCCGACATGGGACAATTCAAGCCGCTGCAGCCGCTCAATGGCGAAAGCCATCTGTTCCTGGTCGGCCGGTCGAGCCATGGTTTCTGGGTCGCGCGCGACCTTGAGGGCCGCAGCGAGGGCATCTTCCGCAACCAGAAGGAGGCGGTGCGCTTCGCGCTCTCGGAGGGCGGCCATCCCAATGCCGTGCTGATCTCGCCGAACGAGGTCGAGCCGAGCTATGGCATGGGCATCCATTGAGGGCATGTCCATCGCCGACAAGGCGAGCCGCGACCTCGACAGGGCGCTGCTCGCCATTTTCCTGGAGGCCGCCGGCGCCCTGATCGATCAACTCGTCGAGGTCGGCATCACCGACCCCGCCGACCTCGCCCGCCGCCTCAACCGGCGCGGCTTTCCCTGTTTCGGGCGGCCGCGCTGGAATGTCGTCGCGGTCGCCACCGTGCTGCGTCGCCGCGAGCGCCTGCGCGACGCCGCCTGAACCTGGCGGCCAGCCATTCCTGTCGTTTCTGGCCGATATCAAGCACTGTCGCTTGCAGTGCCCGTCCCGGGAGCCTAAACCACGCCCCGCGCCCGCGACGGGCGTCTTTGCCCTCCCGGAGATCTGGACCCATGGCTTTCCTTGCCGACGCCCTGAAGCGCGTGAAGCCGTCTGCGACCATCACCATCACGCAGAAGGCGCGCGACCTGAAAGCGCAGGGCAAGGACGTGATCTCGCTCTCGGTCGGCGAGCCCGATTTCGATACGCCGGACAATATCAAGGAGGCGGCGATCGCCGCCATCCGCCGCGGCGAAACGAAGTACACGCCGGTCCCCGGCATTCCGCAGCTTCGCGAGGCGATCACCCGCAAGCTGAAGCGCGAGAACGGCCTCGACTACAAGGCCAGCCAGACCATCGTCGGCACCGGCGGCAAGCATGTCATCTACAACGCCCTGCTCGCCACGCTGAACCCGGGCGACGAGGTGATCTGCGTCGCGCCCTATTGGGTCAGCTATCCCGAGATGGTCGCGCTCTGCGGGGGTACGCCGACCTTCTGCGAGGCGACGATCGAGAACAACTTCAAGCTCCAGCCGGCTGACCTCGAGGCCGCGATCACGCCGAAGACCAAGTGGCTGATCCTGAACTCGCCGTCGAACCCGTCGGGCGCCGCCTATACGCATGCCGAGATGAAGGCGCTGACCGACGTGCTGATGCGCCATCCGCATGTCTGGATCCTCACGGACGACATGTACGAGCACCTGGTCTATGGCGACTTCAAGTTCGTCACCCCGGCGCAGGTCGAGCCCGGCCTGTACGAGCGGACGCTGACGATGAACGGCGTCTCGAAGTCCTATGCCATGACCGGCTGGCGCATCGGCTACGCCGCCGGCCCGCAGCACCTGATCAACGCCATGGACCTGGTCCAGGGCCAGCAGACCTCGGGCACCTCGGCGATCTCGCAATGGGCCGCGGTCGAGGCGCTCGACGGCACGCAGGAGCACATCCCGGTGTTCAAGAAGGCGTTCGAGCGTCGCCGCGACCTCGTCGTCTCCATGCTCAACCAGACCCGCGGCCTGAAGTGCCCGACGCCGGAAGGCGCCTTCTACGTCTACCCGGACTGCTCGGAACTGATCGGCAAGACCCTGCCGAACGGCAAAAAGATCGAGACCGACGAGGATCTGGTCATGGGCCTGCTGGAGAACGAGGCGGTCGCGGCCGTGCACGGCTCCTCCTTCGGCCTCGGCCCGAACTTCCGCATCTCCTACGCCACCTCGGACGAGAAGCTGGAAGAGGCCTGCCGCCGCATCCAGCGCTTCTGCGCCGAGCTCCGCTGAGATTGGACAAAGGCCGGCGGCTCGGCTGCCGGCCTCGTCCTGACCTGTGATGACACTCGAAGACCAGCGCGCCCTGATGCTGTCGGGACGCATGTATGACGACCTGACGCCCGAGCTGATCTCAGCGCGGGCGCGGGCCGTCGTCCTGACCGACGCCTATAACCGCAGCCTCGGCCAGCCGCAGGCGGAGCGCGAGGCGCTGCTGCGTGCCGTCCTGCGCGAGGTCGGCCCCGGCGCCCATTTCGAACCGAATTTCCGCTGCGAATTCGGCTTCAACATCAGCATCGGCCGTAGCTTCTATGCCAATTTCGACTGCGTCATGCTGGATGGGGCGCAGATCACCATCGGTGACAACGTCCTGCTCGGCCCGCGCGTCGGCATCTACACCGCCAATCACGCCATCGACCCGGCCGAGCGCGTCGCGGGCGGCTGCTATGCCAGGCCGGTGACGATCGGCAACCGCGTCTGGATCGGCGGCGGCGTCCAGATCAACCAGGGCGTCACGATCGGCGACGACGCCATCATCGGCGCCGGCAGCGTCGTGACGCGCGATGTTCCCGCTGGTGTCATCGCGGCCGGCGTCCCGTGCAAGGTGCTGCGCGAGATCACCGAAGCGGACAAGACTGGGTTTCGCTCGACGCGCCCCTGAGCGGCGAGCCGGACGCAGTTCCGATCCTGGTTTCGTGAGTTGCCGCCATCGACCTGTTCGGGTAGCGCCTTGATATGAACCGTCGCGCGCTGCTGCTCCTTGCCTCCATCTGCGTGCTGCCAGTCGCTGCCAATGCGCAGACCACCGCGCCCTCGCTCTCGGTCCGCGAGGCACATGAGGCGGCCAAGGCCGGCAAGCTCGTCCTCGTCGACATCCGCACGCCCGAGGAATGGGCCGATACCGGCGTGCCGGAGGGCGCGATCAAGCTCGACATGACCGGCAGCGCCTTCGAGGTCAGGCTCGCCGCATTGAAGCTCGACCATCCCGGCAAGCCGATCGCGCTGATCTGCCGGACCGGCAACCGAACCTCGACCTTGCAGAAGACCCTCGCGGCCCGCGGCTGGAAGGAGCTGGTCGACGTTCGCGGCGGGCTGCTCGGCAATCCCAAGGACAAGGGCTGGCTGGCGGAAGGCTTGCCGGTGACGAGCTACCCATGACGCGCTTCCTTCTCCCCTCGGGGGAGAAGGTCCGGCAGGGGATGAGGGCGGTACGACAGGGTGAGACAAGGACCAGACGAGCCTATCCTGCCCTCATCCGTCAGCGCTTCGCGCTGCCACCTTCTCCCCCGAGGGGAGAAGGGTTCAAGAGATCCGGCCGGCGCTCCCGCGTGATCTGCTCCGCCTGCTCGCGCCGCCATCTCGCGATGCGAGCGTGATCGCCCGACAGCAGCGCCTCGGGCAGGCCCCTGCCCTCCCATTCGCGCGGGCGGGTGTAATGCGGGTATTCGAGCAGGCCGTTCTCGAAGCTCTCCTCGGCGCCGGAGGCTTCCTTGCCCATCACGCCGGGGATCAGGCGCACGCAGGCGTCGAGCAGCACCATGGCGGCCATCTCGCCGCCGGAGAGGATGTAATCGCCGACCGAAACCTCGGTCAGGCCACGCCCCTCGATCACCCGCTCGTCGACACCCTCGAAGCGGCCGCAGACGATGACGACGCCCTCGCCGGCGACATAGTCCCGCACCATGCGCTGGCTGAGCGGCCGGCCGCGCGGCGACATCAAGAGGCGCGGCCGGGTATCGTCAGCCGGAACCGCCGCATCGATCGCCGTCGCCAGCACGTCGCAACGCAGCACCATGCCGGCGCCACCGCCGGCGGGCGTGTCGTCGACATTGCGATGCCGGCCGATGCCATGCTCGCGGATCTGGTGCGTCTCCAGCGACCAGAGCCCGCTGCGCAAGCCTTCGCCCGCCAGCGAAGCGCCGAGCGGGCCGGGAAACATCTCGGGATAGAGGGTCAGAACCGAGGCGCGGAATGCCATCGGTCAAGCAAAGCGCAGCGCCGGATTGCCGTCCAGCGCCGCATAGTCATCGACACTGGCGATGACGTTGTCGAAGGCGGCGAAGGCCTGCGCCGGCAGCATGGTCAGCACCGCGACTGCGCGCATGCCGGCGCGGCGGGCCGCCTCGACGCCGTTCGGCGCATCCTCGAAGACGATGCAATCGGCCGGCGCGACGCCCATGCGCTCGGCGGCCGCGAGGAACATGTCGGGATGCGGCTTGCCGCGAAAGCCCTGGCTCGGCGAGACGATGGTGGCGAAGCGCTCGCGCAGCGAAAGCGTGTCGAGAATGAGCGCGATATTCGGCGGAGGCGCCGCCGTCCCGACAGCCATGGGCACGGCCTGCGCACGCGCCCGGTCGAGCAGGTCGACGAGGCCGGCGACCGGCGCAACGAGCGGACCGTAAGTGTCGCGATAGAGCCCTTCCTTCTCCTCGCCGAGCCGTTGGAGTTCGGCCGCGTCGGCGCCGGGAAAGTGCGGGCCGATAATCTCGGCGATCGCCATGCCGGCCGTGCGCACCGAGAAGGTCGCGCGCTCGAAGGGTAGGCCGTGCTTGCGGTACCAGCTTTCCCAAGCGTCGTCGTGGTAGCGCATATTGTCGACGATGGTGCCGTCCATGTCGAAGATCAGCGCCTTGGCCGGCGTCTCAGGCTGCATCGTCATCCTCGAACAGGCCGGCCGGAGGCAGGGCCTCGATGCGCTTGGCCGCGATGTCGATGCGCGGCGCATAGGCCTTGGTGAAAGGCATCAGCACCGAGCGGCCATCCGGCGTCTCGATGTCGATGAGATCGCCGGCGCCGTAATTGGCGACGGCGGTGACGGTGCCGAGGATGGCGCCATCCGGGCCGATGACGCTACAGCCGACGAGATCGGCCTGCAGGAACTCGTCCTCGTCCTCGGGCACGGGCAAGCGCGAGCGCTCGATATGGAGCTTCACCCCATTCAGCAACTCGGCCGCTTCGCGGCTGGTCACGCCCTTGAGCCGGGCGACGACCACTTCCTTGGCAGGCCTGATATCGGCGATCTCGAAGCGCCGGCCCTTCTCGTCGACGAGCGGGCCATACTCGGCGAGCGCCAGCGGATCGGCCGTGAAGGTCTTGATCCGGACCTCGCCGCGCACGCCATGCGGCGCGCCGACGATACCGAGCAGGACGAGATCGTCGCTCATGTCAGTGCGTCATGCTCGGGCTTGACCCGAGCATCTCCTGCCGGAGATTCCCGGGTCTCCGCTGCGCTTCGCCCGGGAATGACGCCCTGAACATCGAAAGCTCACTCAGCCGCGGCTTCGGCCGGGGCGGCGGCCTTCTCGGCCTTCTTCTCGGCGCGCTCCTTGGCCTTGTCGCCGGGAACAGCCTTGTTCGGGTTGTTGCGGGCCGCACGCTTCAGCACGCCGGCGGCGTCGAGGAAGCGCAGGACGCGGTCGGTCGGCTGGGCGCCCTTGGCGAGCCAGGCCTTGGCTTTTTCCAGATCCAGGACAACGCGCTCGGGAGAATCCTTGGCCTTCATCGGGTCATAGGCGCCGATCTTCTCGATGAAGCGGCCATCGCGCGGCGAGCGGGCGTCGGCGACGACGATGCGGTAGTACGGGCGCTTCTTGGCGCCGCCACGGGTCAGGCGGATCTTGAGGGACATGGTCTTCTTCCTTTGGGTTGAGCGGTAAAACTACTTCTTCTTGAACGGGTTGTTGCCGAGGCCCGGCAGACCGCCGAGGCCGGGCAATTTCGGCATCATGCCGGCGGGCGGGGTGACGCCCTTGGGCAGACCGGGGAAGCCGCCCGGAGGCAGCGAAGGCAGGCCGCCGCCGGCGCCGAGCTGCTTCTGCAGTTCGGCGAGCTGGGCGGGATCCATCTTCGAGGGGTCGGGCATGCCGGCCGGCATGCCACCGCCGCCGAGACCGAACATGCTGCCGAGCTTGCCGAGCATGCCGCCCTTCTGGCGGGCCATCTGCTTCATCATGTCCGCCATCTGGCGGTGCATCTTGAGCAGCTTGTTGATCGCCTCGGGCGAGGTGCCGGAGCCGGCGGCGATACGCTTCTTGCGGCTGTTCTTGAGCAGATCGGGGTTCTTGCGCTCGGCCGCCGTCATCGAATTGATGATCGCGATCTGCCGGGCGATGACCTTGTCGTCCATCTTGGCGTTGGCGATCTGGTTCTTCATCTGCGCCATGCCGGGCAGCATGCCCATCAGCCCGCCGAGGCCGCCCATCTTCTCCATCTGCTGGAGCTGGGTGCGCAGGTCGCCGAGGTCGAAATTGCCCTTGGCGAGGCGCTGCGCCAGAGCCTGCGCCTTGTCGGCGTCGACGGTGGCTGCCGCCTTCTCGACCAGGCCGACGATGTCGCCCATGCCGAGGATGCGATTGGCGACGCGCGAGGGGTGGAAGTCTTCGAGCGCGTCGGTCTTCTCGCCGGTGCCGACGAGCTTGATCGGCTTGCCGGTGACAGCGCGCATCGAGAGCGCGGCGCCGCCGCGGCCGTCGCCGTCCATGCGGGTCAGCACGATGCCGGTGAGGCCGACGCGGCCGTCGAAGGCGCGGGCGGTGTTGACCGCGTCCTGGCCGGTCAGCGCGTCGGCGACGAGCAGGACTTCATGCGGATTGGTCGCCGCCTTGACCTCGGCGACCTCGGCCATCAGCGCCTCGTCGAGCGTGACGCGGCCGGCGGTGTCGAGCATGATGACGTCATAGCCGCCGAGCTTGCCGGCCTCGACCGCGCGGCGCGCGATCTGCACGGCGCTCTGGCCGACGACGATCGGCAGCGTCTCGACGCCGACCTGCTTGCCGAGGATGGCGAGCTGCTCCATCGCGGCCGGGCGGCGCGTATCGAGCGAGGCCATCAGGACCTTCTTCTTGTCCCGGTCGGTCAGCCGTCTGGCGATCTTGGCCGTCGAGGTGGTCTTGCCCGAACCCTGCAGACCCACCATCAGGATCGGCACCGGCGGCACGGCGTCGAAGGTGATGCCCTCGCCCTCGCCGCCGAGCGTGTCGATCAGCACGTCGTTGACGATCTTGATGACCTGCTGGCCGGGCGTGACCGACTTCAGCACCTCGGCGCCGACGGCGCGCTCGCGCACCTTGTCGGTGAAGCTGCGGACGACTTCGAGCGCGACGTCGGCCTCGAGCAGCGCCCGGCGCACCTCGCGCAGCGCGGCGTTGACGTCGTCTTCGGTCAGCGCGCCCCTGCGGGTCAGGCCCGAGAGGATGCCGGAAAGTTTCTCGCTCAGCGTGCCGAACATGCGGTCCTGCTTTGCCTGGCCTCAAGAAGCCGACATCGCGTGGGTCATCCGCCAAACGGTTTCGCGCCCGAGGGCGCAGACGCGCTGTCGGGCGTTGACCTCCGGGCTCATGGCAGCTCAGCGAGCGGCCCGGTCGGCGGATGAGGTTTCGGCGATGTCGGCGAAACGAATGCGCGCGTTAAAGCGGACAAATGCGGCGAAAGTCAAGCTGAAGCACGCAACAGGCGGCTACGCCAGCCTCGCGCGATCCTCATCACGGAGATGACATGAAGCTTCCGGTTCTCGCCGCCGCGCTGTTCGCGCTCGGCCTCACCCAGGCGCAGGCCCAGTCCTGCGAAGGCAATTTCTCGGTGGTCGGCACGCCGATGCTGACCGGCCTGACCTACAAGACCTGGGACATGGTGCAAAAGCGTGCACCGGCGCGGGTGCTGAAGGACCTCGGCGCCGCCGTCTCGGCCGAAGGCTTCGCCGACATGCGTATCGACAACGCCACGAGCTCGGTGCTGGCCATCCAGGAGACCTCCGGCTCCGGCCGGCCGCAGCATCTTCGCATCACTGCGCGCAAGAGCGGCAGCGGCACGCGGGTCGACGCGGTCTTCGTCGTCCAGCAGGGCCAGGTCGCTCCCGAAGGTTACGTTCGCGATGCACTCTGCCGCGTGATCTCCGGCGCGCAGGGCTGACCGGGCCGAAGATGCGGCGCCTCGCCTCAAGCAGGCGCCGCGACAATCCCGCCAGAATACGCCATTAGGCAGCTTCACCACCTGACGGCGACGTGACCGGGATTCCGCATAGATGAAGACGCATTCGGGCGCAGCCCTCCTGATCGCCCTGTTTCTGGCCGGCTGTGCCGGAGCACAGCGCGAAACCGTAACGCCCAGCCCGCGCAAGCAAGAGCGCCTCGCCGCCGTGAAGGCCGACCCGGCCGAGGCGGTGCGCATCCTCAACGCCTACCGCGCCGGCAAGGGCCTCGGTCCCGTCCGGCTCGATTCGACGCTCACCGCGATGGCCCAGCGCCAGTCCGATGCGATGGCGGCCAGCGACGACCTCTCCCACAGTGCAGCCGGCAGCTTCAATTCCCGCGTCAACGCCGCCGGCCTCGACACGGTGCGCGCCGCGGAAAATCTCGGCGCCGGCTATTACTCGACGCAAGAAGCCTTCGACGGCTGGAAGAAGTCGTCCGGCCACGAGGCCAATCTCTCCATGCCGCAGGCGACGCGCATCGGCATCGCGCTCGCGAAGAATCCGCAGACCCGCTACGGCGCCTGGTGGACGCTGGTGCTGGCCGGCGATCCGGAAAAGCGGCGCGAGATGTCGGCCGGGCCGCTGGTGCCGGTGCGTGGCGGCGGGACGACAACCTTCCGCTGGGGCCCTCCGCTCTAAACCGGCACAGACCTCGACAAGCGCACCGCCGTCGGCGCCGCCGATTCGAGATGGGATTGAGAACGATGAAGACGAACATGACCCGCGCCGGCATCGTTGCGCTGCTGCTGACGCTCACCGGCGCGACAGGCGCCTTCGCCCAGAGCTGCGAGAAGACCTTCGCGGCAGGCGGCGAGCCCTTCCTGACCGGGATCAATTATCGCGCCTCCGGCATCGTCAAGGCCGCTCCGGCCAAGGCGCTCAACGGGCTGAAGCGCGGCATGGCCGCGGAGGGATTTTCGAACGTCACAGTCGACCAGGAGGAAGGGACCGTGACGGGCTTCAAGGACGGCGCTGGCTCGGGCCGGCTGCAGCGCCTTCAGGGAACCGCGCGCAAGGCCGGAAACGGCGCCATCGTCGAGATCTTCTACCAGCTCCAGTCCGGCCAGGTCTCGGACGAAGCCTATATTCGTACCGCCTTCTGCCGCATCATCAACGGCGCCGGCCGCTGACGCGACCCGACAATGGCGGTGCGCCGAGCGCCGCCAACTTTCCCCTTTACAAGCGCCCCGCTCTGGTGATGGCTCTGGTCTTTAGCGGAGCCTTCACATCATGACCTTCGAAGCCTGGGCCGCCTTTGCCGCGGCCACCGCCGTTCTGCTCGTCATTCCCGGGCCGACCATCCTCCTGGTGATCTCCTATGCGCTCGGCCAGGGCTGGCGCACCGCCCTGCCGATGGCGGTCGGCGTCGCGCTCGGCGACTTCACCGCGATGACCTTGTCCATGCTCGGCGTCGGCGCGCTACTGGCGACTTCGGCGACGATCTTCACCGTGCTGAAATGGGCGGGCGCCGCCTATCTCATCTATCTCGGCGTCAAGCTCTTCCGCGCCGGCGGCAGCCTCGATGCCGAGCCGCGCCGGGACGCGAGCTCGGCGCTGAAGATGCTCGGCCACGCCTGGCTGGTGACGGCGTTGAACCCGAAGAGCATCACCTTCTTCGTCGCCTTCCTGCCGCAGTTCCTCGACCCGAAGGCCGACTTCTGGACGCAGATGCTGGTCTTCGAGGCGACCTTCATCACCCTCGCCTTCGCCAACGCCTTTGGCTACGCGCTGATCGCCTCGCGCGCCCGCACCCTCGTCGGCAATCCCCGGGCGATCGGCCTGTTCAACAAGGCCGGCGGCACACTGCTGATCGGTGCGGGTATCGCGACCGTCGCAGTGCGCTCGGGCAGCAACTGAAAGTCTTGCAAGTGAACGAACGCGACGCGGACACGCTCGGCTTCTATGCCGCCGAGGCCGAGGTCTACGCAGGACGGGCGCGCAGGCTCGGCGAGGCGCGGTTGCAGCGCTTCGCCGGGTTGCTCCCCACCGGCAGCAAAGTGCTCGAACTCGGCTGCGGCGGCGGGCAGGACAGCCAAGCCCTGCTCGCGCTCGGCCTCGACGTCACGCCGACCGACGGCTCGCCCGAGCTCGCCGCAGAGGCACAAAAGCGGCTCGGTCGGCCGGTCTCGGTACTGCTGTTCGAGGACCTCGTGGCCGAGGCGGCCTTCGACGGGATCTGGGCCAATGCCTGCCTGCTGCATGTGCCGCGCCCGGCCCTGCCCGGCATCCTCG
Source organism: Allobosea sp. NPDC003192 (assembly GCF_050275675.1). Lineage (NCBI taxonomy): Bacteria > Pseudomonadati > Pseudomonadota > Alphaproteobacteria > Hyphomicrobiales > Alloboseaceae > Allobosea > Allobosea sp. NPDC003192. The sequence goes on along the minus strand of NZ_JBNNPK010000028.1, from coordinate 31,539 downwards.
CCAAAGTACACCGGGCGCTGCGGCCGGGCGGGGCCTTCTATGCCAGCTTCAAGGCCGGCGAGGCGGAAGGGCGCGACCGCTTCGGCCGCTACTACAATTATCCGGACGCCGACTGGCTGCGATCTGCCTACGGCGAAGCTCGCTGGAGCAGCCTCGACATCCAAGAGGATCTTGGCGGCGGCTACGACCAGGAGCCGACGCGCTGGCTCCATGCTACGGCGATCAAGTTGTCTTGAAGCGAAAGGCGCAGCCTTGACGCCGCGCGATCCGCACCCAACTTCTCGATGCCATGACACGCCGCAAACTCCTGCGCCTCCTCGGCATCCCCGCTTTGCTCAGCTCGACTGGGCTCGCCTGGGCTTCGTATGCGCGCTCACGCAATCCCTATTACCAGGGTCCGGTCAGCGATCATTTCAACGGGGTGATCTTCAGCGACGGCCGGCCTGTCACCAAGGGGCTGACCGACGTGCTGCGCTGGCAGTTCTCGAAGCGCGAGCGCGAGGTCTTCCCGGCGCAATACGAGGCGCCGCCTCAGGACAAGCCGCCGGCGCGCGTCGAGGGCCTGCGCGTGGTCCATCTCGGCCACGCATCGTTCCTCTACCAGGTCGCCGGCCTCAATATCCTGATCGACCCCGTCTTCTCCGAGCGCGCCAGCCCGTTCTCCTTCTTCGGACCGAAGCGAGTGAATGCGCCGGGCGTCGCCTTCACCGACCTGCCGAAGATCGATGTCGTGCTGGTCACCCACAACCACTACGATCATCTCGACGTCGAGACGCTGGCGCTGGTGCATGCACGCGACAATCCGCGCATGATCATGCCGCTCGGCAACGACGTGATCGTCAAATCGCGCGAGGCAAGCATCCAGGCCGAGGCCCATGACTGGAACACACGGCTGGACCTGTCGGACAAGGTCTCGACCACATTGGTGCCGAGCTATCACTGGTCGGCCCGCGGCGCCTTCGACCGGCGCATGGCGCTGTGGTGCTCCTTCGTGATCGAGACGCCGGCGGGCAAGCTCTTCCATATCGGCGACACCGGCTATCATGACGGTTCGCTCTATGAGCGGCTCGGCCAGGAACATGGCCCGTTCCGCTTGGCGGCCCTGCCGATCGGCGCCTATGAACCGCGCTGGTTCATGAGCGACAACCACATGAATCCGGAAGAGGCGGTCGCGGTGATGCGCTCGCTGCGGGCCGAGCAGGCGCTCGGCCACCATTGGGGCACCTTCCAGCTCACTGACGAAGGCGTGAGTCGCCCGCCCGAGGCGCTGAAGGTCGCACTGGCGAAGGCGGAGGTGCCCGAAGAGCGCTTCCGACCGATGCGCCCGGGGCTTGTCTGGGAGGCGCGAGGTTCACCTGAGCCAGTTTAACCTCAGTCTTCCCGGGCGACCGGAGGGAGACCCGAGACCCATTCCGGAACCTCTTTCGGAAACGCTCAGGAATGAATCCCGGACCTCCGCGGCGCTCCGTCCGGGATGACCAAGTTTGGTCAGGAGTAGGATTACCTATTTCGGCTGGACGTAGACATTGATCTCGAGGTTCGGATCGGCGGGATCCTTGAGATCGCTGACATATTCCTCGAGGAAGGCGTCCTTCACGACGACATTCTTGGCCTCGAGATAGGCGGTGATCGTCTCATAGGTCGAGTCGATATCGTCATAGGGCGCAGTGTGGACGAAGCGCAGCGAGCGCCCGGCCGGCGACTGGCCGTTGCGCACGCCAGACGCGAGCGGCTTTCCGGCGTCTGCCGCCCTGTCTACCGGCAGCATCGCCTCGAACTTGAAACCGTTGTCGTCGGTCTCGACGAACAGGCTGAGCGGCCGGCCGGCAACCTTGAGCCCGGCCTTGTCGGCCTCAGCCCGCAGCAGCGCGATCGCCTCCGAGAGCTTCTGGAAGCCCTGATCCCAACTCGCCTGACCGGCAAGCAGCAGAACCGGCTTGGCGACCAGCTGGATCTCGTCGACATCCGAAGGGTCGCCCTGCTTGCCGGCAAGCGTCGCATTCGGGTTCGGGACGCCGGTCTGCTGTTGCTGCACGGGCGGCGCCGGCTGCGGATTGGGCAAGGTCGGTGGCGGCTGGACGGGCTGCGGCTCGACCGGCGTCTGAGGTGCGGGCGCTGGTTGGACCGGCTGCGGCACGACCTGCCCCTGCGGAGCCGGCGGCGGCTGCACGGGCTGCGGCTCGACCGGAGCCGACGGAGCGGCCTGGCTCTGGGTCGGGGCTTGCTGAGCGGGCTGCGCATTCTGTGCCGGCGTCGCCGCTCCGGGCGGTGCGGCAAGCGGCGTGCTCTCCACGGCCGTCGGCGGCGCAACACGCGTCTGCGCGGCGGCCGGATAGGCAAAGGCAAGCACAAGGAGAAGCGCGCTGAATCTCGACTGCCGCATACCCGAACATCCCGAGCTGACACGACCGATTCGCGCCGAGCCGCAAGCTACGACGATCGCGTTACGGCAGGAAGATCGCGAAGGGTGGCAATTTTTCGGCGTCAGGCTCATATACCCGCATCATCAACGACGTGTGACCATATGAACGCCCTCGCCAATCGCCGGTTCCTCAAGATGAACGGACTCGGCAACGAGATCACCGTGCTCGACCTGCGCGGGACAAAGCATCTCGTCACCGAAGCCGAGGCGCGCGCGATCGCGAGCCAGGAGCGCACCCGCTTCGACCAGCTCATGGTTCTGCACGACGCTAAGGCGGCGGGCATCGACGCCTATGTCCGCATCTACAACACCGATGGCTCGGAAGCCGGCGCCTGCGGCAACGGCACGCGCTGCGTCGCCTGGGCGATGACCGCCGACCCCGAGATGGGACAAGCCGGCCGCGACGGACTCCTCTTGCAGACCAAGGCGGGACTTCTGCCGGTTGCGCGCCTGTCGGACGCCGTCTTCACCGTCGACATGGGTGCGCCGCGCCTAGCCTGGGACGAGATTCCGCTGGCCGAGCCGTTCGAGGACACCAGCCGCTTCGAACTGCAGATCGGGCCGATCGACGATCCGATCCTGCATACGCCCTGTGCCGTCAGCATGGGCAATCCACACGCCGTCTTCTTCGTCGACGATCCCTATCGCTTCAACCTCGAGCAGATCGGACCGCTGCTGGAGAACCATCCGATCTTCCCGGATCGCGCCAATATCGGCCTCGCTGCGGTCAAGGCGCCGGACCATATCGTGCTGCGGGTCTGGGAGCGCGGCGCCGGCATCACCCGCGCCTGTGGTTCCGGCGCCTGCGCGGCACTGGTCGCGGCGGTGCGCCGCGAGCTGTCAAATCGCAAGGCCACCGTCAGCCTGCCCGGCGGCGACCTCGTCATCGAGTGGCGCGAGAGCGATGGCCATGTGCTGATGACCGGGCCGGCCGCGCTCGACTGGGACGGCGTGCTGGAGCCCGGGCTCTTCGCCGCCGTCGCCTGATGGGCGTCGAGCTCGTCACCTTCGGCTGTCGGCTCAACCTCGTCGAGAGCGAGACGATCGAGCGGCAGGCGCGCGCCGCCGGCCTCGCCGACATCGCGGTGATCAATACCTGCGCAGTGACCGCCGAAGCCGTGCGCCAGGCCGGCCAGGCGATCCGCCGCCTCGCGCGCGAGCAGCCGGAGCGCCCGATCGTGGTGACCGGCTGCGCCGCGCAGATCGAACCGGCACGCTTCGCCGCCATGCCGGAGGTGGCGCGGGTGTTCGGCAATGCCGAGAAGCTCGACGCGGCGAGCTGGCGGACGCTTGCAAGCTCCAACAGCCTGCGGGCCACGGATAGGAACGACGATTCGACCGCCAAGATCGCCGTCGGCGACATCATGCAGGCGCGCGATGCTACCCCTCACCGCACGCAGGCGCTCGGCCTGCACACGCGTGGCTTCCTGCAGGTGCAGAACGGCTGCGACCATCGCTGCACCTTCTGCGTCATCCCGCTCGGACGCGGCAATGCCCGCTCGGCCGAGGTCGATGAGGTCGTGGTGCAGGCGCGTCGCCTCGTCGCGGACGGCGCCAGCGAGATCGTGCTGACCGGGGTCGATCTGACGAGCTATGGCCGGGAGCGATCCGACGGCCCGACGCTCGGTGCACTCGTCGGCACGATCCTCGCCGCATTACCCGAGCTGAAGCGTTTGCGCCTTTCCTCGCTCGACGCGGTCGAGGTCGACGATGATCTACGCGCCCTGATCGCCGAAGAACCACGACTGATGCCGCATCTGCATCTGTCGCTGCAATCGGGCGACGACCTCGTCCTGAAGCGGATGAAACGCCGGCATAGCCGCACGCAGGCGGTGGATTTCTGCGCCGAGATGCGGAGCTTGCGTCCCGATCTCGTCTTCGGGGCCGACCTGATCGCCGGCTTCCCGACCGAGGACGAGTCGATGTTCTCCCGCACGCTCGCCCTGATCGAGGAGTGCGGCCTGTCCTATGTCCACGGCTTCCCGTTCTCGGCGCGGCCAGGCACGCCGGCAGCCCGCATGCCGCAGGTCGCTGGTGGCGAGATCAAGGAGCGGGCGGCTCGCCTGCGCGAGGCGGCGGAAGCGGCGCATGCCGGGCATCTCGCAGCCCGCATCGGCCGGACGCTCTCCGTTTTGACCGAGCGCGGCGACACCGGCCGGGCCGAGGATTTCACCCTTGTGCGCTTCGGTCGCAGCATCGAACCCGGCCAGATCCTGCCGGTGACGGCCCATGCCCAGGCCGGCAAATCCCTGCTGGCGGCTTGACCGATCGGCCCATGCCGGCCCAATAGCCGCAGCAATTCGCCCGTCTCGTTACCGTCGCAATCCGGAATTAGCCCGTGACCATGACCAGATCGCTTCGCCTGTCCGCCGCCCTCGCCGTCACCCTGTTCGCCGGAGGCGCCGCCGCGCAGTCCTATGGCGATTCAGCCAGCGGCCTGTCGGTCTCGCCGCCCGCCGGCTTCAAGGCGGAGGCAGGCAAGGCACATCCGCAATTCGAGGTGACCATCGACATCAGCTCGAAGACGGGCGCCCCCAAGGCGGTCAATGCCGCCGGCCAGCTCTGCACGCTCGGCTTCAAGAGCGCGACCCAGAACGCCCAGCTGACCCGCGAGGCGATCAACGAGCAGATGGCCAAGCCCGAATGGCAGCAGCTCTATCGCGAGATGTTCGAGACGATCGGCACCGTCTCCGACTTGAAGCTGTTCGAGCACCAGGGTTTCGCCGGCGTCGAGCTGATCGTGACGCCCAAGGCCGGGCCGAACGCGCAGAACGTGCGCATGTTCACCTCGACCCTCGAGACGGCCAAGGGCCGCACGGCGCTGATCTGCGCCACCGACCAGGCCAGCCTCGCCGCTGCGCTGCCACAGTTCAAGGCGCTGCGCGCGACGATTCACGCTCCGGAATAAGAGCCTTCGGCGAGATCGGAGCCCTTTTTCTTCGAGACGGCCGCTCGCACGGTGTCCTCGATATGAGGTCACTGAAGCCAGAACGGACTCAGCCCGTCTGCGCGGCGATCTCCTCGCGCAGCGCCCTGCGCAGCACCTTGCCGACATTGGTCTTCGGCAGGGCCTCGCGGAAGATGATCTGCCTGGGCACCTTGTAGCCGGTGAGGTTCTCCTTGCAGAAGGCGCGCAGCTCCTCGGCCGTGACGGCCGGATCGCGCTTGACCACGAAGGCTGTGACCGCCTCGCCGGAATGCTCGTCCGGCAAGCCGATCACCGCCGATTCGAGCACGCCGGGATGCTTGGCGAGCACATCCTCGACCTCGTTCGGATAGACGTTGAAGCCGGAGACCAGGACCATGTCCTTCATCCGGTCGACGACCTTGACCTGTCCGTCCGGCAGGAGGACGCCGACGTCGCCGGAACGGAAATAGCCGTCCGCCGTCATCACCTTGGCGGTCTCGTCCGGCCGGTTCCAGTAGCCGGCCATCACTTGCGGCCCGCGAATGCAGATCTCACCGGGCTGGCCGGCCGGCATGTCGTTGCCCTCGGCGTCCCGGATGGCGAAGTCGGTCGACGGCAGCGGATAGCCGATCGTGCCGGTGAACTCGGTGATGTCGGTGCGGTTGACCGATGCGACCGGCGAGGTCTCCGACAGGCCGTAGCCCTCGATGATCGGCCGTCCCGTGACTTCCTTCCAGCGCTTGGCGACGGCAGCCTGCGTCGCCATGCCCCCGGCGATCGCGAAGCGCAGCTCCGAGAAGTTCACATCCTTGATCTCGGGATGGCTGGCGAGCGCGTTGTAGAGCGTATTGACGCCGGAGAAGAGCGTGAACCGGCTCCCCTTCAGTATCTTGACGAAACCGGCGATGTCGCGCGGATTGGCGATCAGCAGGCTCTTGGCGCCGATGCGCAGCATGAACATGCAGCAGCAGGTCAGGGCGAAGATGTGGTAGAGCGGCAGCGCCGTCACCATGACGTGCTGATAGTCGTCGCGGCCATGCGGCGCCTCGAGCTCCCAGCCGAGCCAGAGCGCACATTGCGCGACATTGGAAGCAACGTTGCGATGGGTCAGGGTCGCGCCCTTGGCGACGCCGGTGGTGCCGCCGGTGTATTGCAGGAAGGCGATGTCCTCGGGCACGATTGCGACCGGGATCATCTGCGACGGCGCGGCGAAGATCGATTTCAACGGCACCGCGCCCGGCAGGTTGTAGGGCTTGACCACTTTCTTGATCTTGCGGGCGACGAAATTGACGATCGCCCCCTTGAAACCCATCAGGTCGCCGGCGGTAGCGACGACGATGGCGTCGAGCTTGATATTGGGCCGCGCCTCCTCGACGACATGGGCGAAATTCTCGATCACCACCAGCGCGCGTGCGCCGGAATCGTTGAGCTGATGCGTGAGCTCGCGGGCGGTGTAGAGCGGATTGACGTTGACCACGGTGAAGCCGCCGAGCAGCGTGCCGAAGATCGTCGCCGGATTGGCCAGGATGTTCGGCATCATCAGCGCGATGCGATCGCCCTTCTCGAAGCCCTGCGCCTGCAGCCAGCCAGCGAAGGCACGCGCCGCGCGCCCGACCTCGGCGAAGGTGATCGACTTACCGAAACTCTCGAAGGCCTGACGATCGGGATAGGTCTCGCAGGCGTTGCGGATCAGATCGGCCAGCGTGCCGACCCCGGTATCATCGATCACCGGCGGCACGGCCGGCGGATAATGCGCCAGCCAGGGACGCGTATCCGATGTCGCCTGAACCGCGGAAAGAGCCGTCATCCTCATCCTCCCCTCTGCGGCCTGCCCTGTTGCCGGGCGTGAGCACCGCGCGGCGGACGCTCGGCTGCCCGCCGGTCACGTTCCGCACCTTATGATTGTCTGGCGCTACACTGCGCAAGCCTAGCGGCGGGCGCAAGCACCCGCCGCTAGAAAGTTTACATATAAACCTTCTCGCTGCAACAGCCGGCGCCAAACGTCGCGCCGGATCGCAGGCAAGGCACCGCACCACAGGCAGAGGCGAATCCGGTCAGATCGAGACAAGCTGACCGGCGAATCTGCCCTTACCCTTTTAGTTCATAGACTAAAGTCTATAAGCTGCTTGTGCGGCGACTTGCCGTGCAAGCTCTAGCGCGCCTGTGCCATCGCCTGCGCCGCGACCACCGCATCGGCCGGCTTGCCGGCGAGCTCGGCGAGATGGTCGAAGCGGGCGCTGAAGGAGCCGACACCGGCCGTCGCCGAGCGCAATTCGACGATCAGACCGCCCATCTCGGCCTCGGGCATCAGCGCGTTGATCTGGTCCCAGCCGCGCCAGCCGGGCCGCGCATCGTAGCCGAGTATCTGGCCTCGCCGCGCCGAGACGATCGCCGAGGCCCGCGACATCGCATCCGAAGGAATGACGATCTCGACCGCCAGAATCGGCTCCAGCAGCACGGGCCTGGCCTGCGGGCAGGCCTCGCCCATCGCGATCCGGGCCGCCTGGCGGAAGGCCATGTCGGAGGAATCGACCGTGTGGTAGGAGCCGTCCGTCAGCGTCACCTCGATATCGACCAGCGGGAAACCGAGTGGCCCGCGCTGGCAATAGTCGCGTACGCCGGCCTCGACCGAGGAGATGTACTGCTTGGGCACGACGCCGCCGGTGATGCGGTCGACGAAGCGGATGCCTTCGCCACGCTGGAGCGGAGCGATCTCCAGTACGACATCGCCGAACTGGCCATGGCCGCCGCTCTGCTTGCGGTGCCGGCCGCGGGCGCTGGCCTTGCCGCGCAAGGTCTCGCGATAGCCGATCTGCGTCGCACCGCTGTCGACATTGACGCCATAGCGGCCGGCGAGCCGTTCGAGCGCGACGCGCAAGTGCATCTCGCCCTGGCCGGACAGGCGCATCTCGCCGAACTCGGCACGATGCTCGAGCGCGAGCGCCGGATCCTCCTCGATCAGCTTGGCGAGGCCGGTGGTGAGCCTGACATCGTCCTTGCGATCCTTGACGCCGACCGAGAGCGCATGGACCGGCTCGGGCGGCGCGACGGCACTGACGATATCGGGCCGGATCTTGCCGACCGCGATTGCGTCGCCGGTACGTACCCCTTCGAGCCGGGCGAAGGCGACGGTCTCACCCTCCTCCGCCGCCGGACGGCGCTGCTGCTCGGAGCCCTTGAGCTCGAGCACGCCGGCTATACGCGCCTCGACCCCGCCGGACGAGGTGATCACATCGCCTTCCGCCATCCGCCCGCGCAGCACGCGGGCCAGAGAGAGCTTGCCGCCCTGGCCGGACTGCCAGGTCTTCAGCACCAGAGCGAGCGGCGCGCCGCTGTCGACGACGCCGATCCGACCGCGCGTCACCTCCAGGGGCGGCGCCTCGTGCCGCAGCGCCTTGAGCAAACGGGTAACGCCGTTGCCGCGCTCGGCCGCGCCGATCAGCACCGGGACGACATGGCGTTCCTTGAGCTCGCGCGCGAGGTCGTCGAAGACGAGGTCCCGCGGCGGCTCGATGTCGCCGAGCAGGCCTTCCATCAATTCGTCGTCGTAATCGGCGAGCTTCTCCAGCATCGAGAATCTCGCGTCGCGCTCGCGCTCGACCTCTTCAGGCGCCAGCGGCACGACCTCGCTCGGGGCATGCTCGCGATAGATGAAGGCGCGCTCCAGGGCGAGGTCGATGAAGCCGACGGCGATGCCGCCCTGCCAGATCGGAATCTGCCGGAGCAGCAGTGGGGTACGCGAGGCGCGCTGCAGCAATCCGAGCGTCTCGCGCACGCGCCGCGAGGCGGAATCGATCTTGTTGAGGAAGAGGAAGCGCGGGATGTCGGCCTCCTCGAGCTCGCGCAGCACGAGCTCCAGCGCTGGCGCCTTGCGGTCATCAGCCTCGCAGACCACCACCGCGGCGTCGACCACCGGCAGGACATGGCGCATCTCCTGGAGGAACTCGACCGAACCCGGGCAGTCGATGAAGGTGTAGCGTTCGCCCATGAAGTCGACGCTGGCGACATTGGGCTCGGTGCTCATCTGATGCGAACGCGCCTCTGGCGAAGCGTCGCCGACGCTGTTCTTCGTCTTGACGGAGCCGGCACGCGAGACGGCACCGCAACGCTCCAGAATGCTCTCGAACAGGCTGGTCTTGCCGCTCTGGAAGGGGCCGACGAGCGCGATGCATCGCGGCCCCCTGCCTCTGACGCCGGACGGGTTTCCTCCATTGCCGGAAGTCGCAGCCATGTCGTCCTCCTTCGGGTCTGGCCGCGCGGACGACGGCCTTCAAGGCTTGAGTCCGATGCAGCGATTGACCGGCGGGAACTGAAACGGAGCGCCCACGCCGGCGGGGCGGCGGTCGCTCCGGCCCGACAGGGTCGGGCGGCCGTCGAAGAGGGATGTCGAGGGGCAGGTTCGCGCCGTTCCGGGACCGGCGCAAGCGGAATATTGCCCACAGGCTCAGGCCGGCTCTGACCTGCGCAGGCCATGTGCCTCGCCCCATTGCGCCATCGCCTCGAAGATCGGCGCGAGCGCCCAACCTTGCTCGGTCAGCGCATATTCGACCTTGGGCGGCACCGTCTCCTGCACGCTGCGGGAGATGATGCCGTCCTCTTCAAGCGCCCGCAGCTGCAGGGTCATCATCCGCTGCGTCACATGCGGCAGGAGCCGGCGCAGCGCATTGAAGCGGCGTGGTCCCTGCGTCAGCTGGAACAGGATCAGCGCTTTCCACTTGCCGCCGATCACGTCGATCGTCGCCTCCACCGGGCACCAGACATAGGGGATGTCCTTCAGCGAGGGGCGCATGGCAGCTCCAAGTAAGTATAAAAATTGTGCGTACTTATCCTTCTGATACTGCCCTGTTATCTCCATCGCAGCAACCGATGGAGGACCGAGATGTTTGCGATCATGGGAGCGACGGGACAGACGGGCGGCGCGGCTTTGGCAGCTGCGCTCGCAGCCGACCATGCGGTCAGGGCGATCGTGCGGGAGCCGAGCCGTGTGGCGGCGCTGGCCGAGAAGGGCGCAGTTCTGGCAAAGGCCGACCTCGACGATGTCGAAGCGCTGACGGCCGCCTTCGCCGGCACTGATGCGGTCTACGTCCTGAACCCGGTCCCGCACGCCGCGGAGGACGTCTTCGCCGCTGCGGCGAAGAACGGAGCGACGATCGCCGAAGCGATCCGGCGTGCCGGCGTGCCGCATGTGGTGGTGCTGTCGTCGAGCGGCGCCCACCGCACGGAAGGCACCGGCATCGTGCGCGCCCTGTACGATTTCGAGCAGGTGCTACGCGGCTCCGCGCCCTCGCTGACCTTCATCCGTGCCACCGAATTCATGGAGAACTGGGGTAGCGTCCTCGCCGTCGCCGCCGAGCACGGCATCCTGCCGAGCATGCGCCAGCCACTCGACGCCGCCGGCGAAACCGTCTCCGCGATCGATGTCGGCCGGCAGGCGGCTGCAGAGCTTGCCCGCCCGCATGCCGGCGAACGCATCGTCAACCTGAAGGGGCCAGCGGAGTATTCGCCGGAGGATGCGGCGCTGGCGCTGGCTGAGCTGCTCGGTAAGCCGGTCATGGCGGTGCCGACGCCGCGTGAGGAATGGGAGCCTGGCCTCGTCGCTGCGGGCTTGAGCGCGAGCCATGCGCGCGAATTGGCCGGGCTCTACGATGCGATGAACGCCGGCCGCGCCGCCTTCGAGGACGTCGGCGAGACGCGCCGCGGCAGCGTCACGCTAAAGGAGGCGCTGGCGGGGCTGTTGGGCTAGCGGTTGCGGCGCTGCCCGCGCAGCGTCGGCAGGCCGATGCCGACCGCGTCGAAGCCGCCATCGACGGCGAGGACCTGGCCGGTAATGTAGCTCGCCTTGTCGCTACACAGGAAGAAGATCGCCTCGGCCAGCTCCTCTTCCGCGCCATAGCGGGCGAGCGGGATGGCATCGTGATAGTCGGCGCGGATCTCGGGCGAGTGCACGGCCTTGGCCATCGCGGTCTCGACCGGGCCGGGCGCGACGGCGTTGACGCGGATGCCGAGCCCCGCGAGCTCGGCCGCCTGCTGCTTGGTGAGATGGGCGAGCGCCGCCTTGCTGGTGCCGTAGGCGACACGCAGCGTCGAGGCGCGCAGGCCTGAGATCGAGGTGATGTTGACGATGGCCCCGCCGCCATTATCGGCCATCACCAGCGCGGCCGCCTGGGTCGTCAGGAACGGGCCGTCGAGATTGACGGCGAGGACGCGCTGCCATTCGGCATAGCTAGTTTCGAGCAGCGGCTTGAACACGGCGGTTCCGGCATTGTTGACGAGCGCGTCGAGCCGGCCGAAGCGCTCGACCACTGCATCAACCGCCTCCCCGACCTGTTCGGGCGCTGCGACGTCGCAGCCGATCGACATCGTCGCCGTTGGCGCGTCGAGGTCGGCCATCGCCCTGGCCAGTTCCGGCTCATCGATGTCGAGCAAGGCGACGCGCCAGTTGTCGGCGAGGAAACGCTTGGCGGTCGCGAGCCCGATCCCGCGCGCGGCCCCGGTGACGAGGGCGGTCTTGATCGAACTCTCGGACATGATGCTGCTCCGCAATCTTGGGACTGTCGCTTGCATACAGCCCGACGCCGCCGGCCGGAAGCGCGCCTATAGCATCGGACCGAAAAGTGGAATCCACTTTTCGGAAGAATCCCATGCGATGACACTATGATAGATCATCGTGACCGCATCCGTTTGGATGCGCGATGATCTAACGAAATGCGGCCAGCAGCAGGAACAGACCGGAGAGCAGCAGCATCCCGTCGAGCAGGATCTGGAAGGTGCGTTCATCCATGCGCCGCACCAGCGCCTTGCCGACGAAGGCCCCGAGCATCAGCGAGGAGCCGACGATGAAGCCCTTGGCGAAGATCGCCAGCGGCATCGCGCCGAAGCTGCGGAAGGTCCCGACCTTGGTCAGGTAGATGAACAGCGAGGTCGCGGCCTCTGTCGAGAGCAGTGCACCCTTGCTCAGGCCATAGGCGGCGAAGGCGGGAACGCTGAGCGGCCCGGTCGAGAGCACGAGGCCGGTCAGGAAGCCGATCGCCGCCCCGGCCACAGCGAGCTGCCAGAGGCCGAGCCTGATCTGGCGCACCGCGAGCCAGCGCCGCCCGGGGATCATCAGCAGAAAGAACAGGCCGAGGCCGATATCGATCGCCGCAGCCGGCAATTGCAGCAGCGTGCGCGCGCCGAGCATCGCCGCCGGGATGCCGGGCAGCGCATAGGCGAGGAAGGCGCGCCAGTCGACCTCGCGCCACCAGGCCGCGAGCCGCGCCAGATTCGCCATCACCGCGGCCACCGCCATGATCGGCACCGCTTGCTTCGGCCCGAAGGACCAAACCAGCACCGGCAGCAGCATGATCGAGGAGCCTGTCCCGACCACGCCGCCGACAGTGCCGGCGATCAGCCCGACGAGCAGGGTGAACAGCGACGCATAGGACAGAATCTCGGCCAGCATGTCGCATCTCGTCGCCTTGCCGGCGAAATTGTGCAAGATGATCGGACACGGGCTCGGACCAGTCGCTGCGGCGTCTCGACAAACCCGCCGCCCTGCTGTATGGCCACGCCCTCAACTGAAAACAGCGAGCCGAAAGCCCGCGCTACCCGCGCGAACACGGCCATGGAGAAGACCATGAACATCATCGAGCAGCTCGACCAGGAGCAGATCGCCAAGCTCGCCGCGAGCAAGGAGATTCCGCACTTCCAGCCCGGCGACACCGTGCAGGTCAACGTCAAGGTCAAGGAAGGCGAGCGCAGCCGCGTCCAGGCCTATGAAGGCGTCGTGATCGCCCGCAATGGCGGCGGCCTCAACGAGAGCTTCACCGTCCGCAAGATTTCCTATGGCGAGGGCGTCGAGCGCGTCTTCCCGCTGTATTCGCCGAACCTCGACTCGATCAAGGTCGTCCGCAAGGGCAAGGTTCGCCGCGCCAAGCTGTATTACCTGCGCGATCGCCGCGGCAAGTCGGCCCGCATCGCCGAGCGCGTCGAGGCCAAGGGCGGCAAGGACGGCAAGTGAGCCTCCTTTACCCGCTTCGGAATTTCGGGAACGCGGCCTTCGGGCCGCGTTTTTTGTTGCCTATGCCCGCCCAGGCGCAAAGCGCGGCATTCCCATAGCGCATATCCGATCCAGAAAACGGCGATTGCGATGCGTCATTCACATTGATATGTAAGCACATCATTAGCAAGCTATTCATGTGAACGCTATGGACTCTCCGGAGCTTCAAGCCGCCTTCACTGCCGAGCTGGCGTCGGCCAACCGCAAGCTCAGGGCACTGGTCGACGAGCGCGCCCGGGACATGGGGCTGACGCTCTCGCGAGCCCGCCTTTTGATGCAGCTCGCCAAGGCCGATGGGCCGATCCAGTCTGACCTCGCCGGGCTGCTCGACATCGAACAGCCGACATTGGTGCGCCTGCTCGACGGGCTCGAACGCACCGGCATGATCGAACGCCGCGCCGTCGAAGGCGACCGACGGGCCCGGCACGTGTTCCTGACGCCGGCAGCACGCGCCCAGGCCGAAGACATTCTTGCCTTCCTGACCGAATTGCGCGCCGATGTGCTCGACGGGGTCGACCGGGAGGAGCTGGAGATCGCCCTGCGCGTGCTCTCGCGGATGTCGCGGAACATCGCCGCCAATCGCGGGGCGGCCGGATGAACGCGCCCTCCCCCGCTCCGCAGGCCGCGCCGCCGCCTCCCGCCGCGACGAGCATGAGCCGGGCGCGTGCGCTCGGCTACATGCTGGCCTCGACCATGCTGGCGATGACGCAGCAGGTCGGCGCCAATCTCGTCACCACCAATGTCTACCAGATCCAGGGCGATCTCGGCGCCACCGTCGCCGAGACCAACTGGTTGATCGCTGCCTATTTGGCGCCGAACGTCTCGCTCTCGATCGCCCTGATCAAGATCAGGATGCAATACGGGCTGCGCAACTTCGCCGAGATCAGCATCGCCGGCTTCGTCATCGCCGCTTTGCTGAACTTCTTCGTGCACGACCTGCAATCGGCTGTGGTCGTGCGCTTCATGAGCGGGATCGCGGCCGCGCCGCTGTCCTCGCTCGCCTTTCTCTACATGATCGAGCCGCTGCAGCCGCGCCAGAAGCTGACGGTCGGCCTCTCCCTCGCATTGACCAACACCACGCTCGGCATTCCGATCACGCGACTGCTGTCGCCGAGCCTGCTCGAGATCGGCGGCTTCCACGGCCTCACCCTGTTCGAGATGGGGCTGGCGCTGCTCGCCTTCGGGCTGGTCTACGCCCTGCCGCTGACGCCGCCGCCGCGGGTCAAGGTGATCGGCCCGCTGGATGGGGTGAGCTATCTCCTGATCGCGCTCGGCTTCGGCGCCATCGCCGTCGCGCTCTCGCTCGGGCGGATCTACTGGTGGCTGGAGGCGCCCTGGCTCGGCTGGCTCCTCGCCGGCGCGATGCTCTGTCTGACGCTGGCAGCGATCATCGAACTGCACCGGCAAAGCCCGCTCATCGACATACGCTGGCTGACGAGCCCGGCGACGCTGCATTACGCCACCGTGCTGCTGCTCTTCCGGATCGTGCTGGCGGAGCAGACGGTCGGCGCCTCCAATTTCTTCCAGGCACTCGGCTTCCAGAACGAGCAGACCCTGCCGCTCTACGGCGTGATCCTGGCGGCGATCCTGGCCGGCGGCTTCACCTGCGCGGCGCTGTTGCGGCCCGGGCGGGAGAACGCCTTCTACGCGGCCGCGCTGATCTGCATCATGACCGGTGCGTTGCTGGACAGCAGCGCCACCAACCTGACCCGCCCGGACGACATCCACCTCAGCCAGGCGCTGGTGGCCTATGGCTCCGCCCTCTTCCTGCCCGCTGCCATGGGACAGGGCCTCGCCCCGGCGCTTGCGCGCGGGCCGGTCTACATCCTCAGCTTCTTCGTGATCTTCCTGTTCACCCAGAGCATTGGCGGCCTGCTCGGCTCGGCCCTGTTCGGCAGCTTCATCACGCTCAGGACCAGCTTCCATTACAGCCAGCTCGCCGAGCATTTCTCGCTGGCCGACCCAATGGTCGCCCAGCGCATCCAGGAGCTTGCCGGTACCTATGGCCATATGCTGACCGACGCCGGGCTAACGCGAGCCGAGGGCGTCACCCTGCTCGCCCAGCAGGCGATCCGGGAAGCGACCGTACTCGCCTATAACGACGCCTTCCTGCTGATCGCCCTAATCGCCGGCAGCGCGCTCACCGGGCTCCTCGCCCATCTCGCCATCCTGCATCTGCGGGAGCGCTTCACCGCTCCGACCACCACGCCTGAACCCTCGCCCCGGCCATGACCCGCATCTTCCGCTCCATCTCGACCTATATCGCGCTCGCCGTCGGCCTCACCGGGCTCGCCGTCATCCTCTACGCATGGCGGCTGCCACCCTTCGCCAGCGCGATCGAGACCACCGAGAACGCATATGTCCGCGGCCAGGTCACGGTGATCGCGCCGCAGCTCGCCGGCTATATCGCCGAGGTGGCCGTTCAGGATTTCGCCACGGTGAAGCAGGGCCAACTCCTCGTTCGCATCGACGAGCGCATCTTCCAGCAGCGGCTCGATCAGGCCCGCGCCAGCCTCGCCGCCCAGCGCGCCGCGCTCGCCAATTCCGAACAGGCCCGTCACGCCGCCGAGGCGCGCCTGCGCGCCAGCGAAGCCAATGTCGCCAGCGCCGAGGCTGCCCTGCGCACGGCGGAAGCCAATTGGGGCCGAATCGAGCCGCTGCGCGAGCGCGGCGTCGTCAACCAGACCAATGCCGACCAGAGCCTGCAGGCGCTCGACCAGGCGAAGGCCGCCCTGACGGCGAGCCATGCGGCCGTCGATGTCTCCCGGCAGGACGTACAGAGCGCAATCGTCAACAAGGCTTCGCTCGAAGCTGCGGTGCAGGGCGCCGAGGCGGCGGTCCATCTCGCCGAGATCGACTTGCAGAACACCCGCATCACCGCGCCGCAGGACGGGCGCCTCGGCGAGGTTTCTGCCCGGCTCGGCCAATATGTCTCGGCCGGCACGCAATTGATGGCGCTGGTGCCGAGCCAGGTCTGGGTCATCGCCAATTTCAAGGAGACGCAGCTGCCCGGCATGCGCCTCGGCCAGAAGGTCTCCTTCACGGTCGATGCGCTGCGCCATGCCAGATTGACCGGCAAGATCGAGCGTTTCTCACCGGCGGCCGGCTCCGAGTTCAGCGTGATCCGGCCGGAGAACGCCACCGGCAATTTCGTCAAGATCGCCCAGCGCGTGCCGGTCCGCATCATGATCGATCCCGGTCAGGAACTCGCCGAACGGCTCTCGCCCGGCATGTCGGTGGTGGTCAGCGTCGATACGGCGCAGCGCTGACGCGCGCATGACCTGATCAATCGGCGATATCGACGTCAGTGAGCTGGAACCCGCTCGCCGTCTTCGTGAAGGTGAAGATGCTGCCGCCGCAGGCGATGGCGTAGACCTCGTTCCCGGCGCCGTCGCGGTCGTAGACCGGCTTGGTGCGCTGGAGGCAGGTACGGTTCTTCGCGGTGAAATCCTGCGGCCAGGCCTTGGCGCGGAACTGCGCTGCGTTGCTGATGGAGGCGTCGGCCATATAGGGCAAGCGCGTCATGGCCGCGACGGCCATCGCATCGTTGGCCGTCAGCGCTGCCCGGAACTTTCCGATGAAACCATCGAATTCCTTCTGTACCGCCGGAGAGGCAATGGCTTTCCGCGGCGCCTGGGCGAAGGCGGGAGCGAGAGAAGCGAGAGCGGCAGCGATCACAAGGCCCGGCAGCGTCTTCATGCGTCAGCTCCGTCCGCTTGATCGATCGGCGCGGGGTGCAAGCCGATCGCGAGCAGAGCCTACCGCAACGTCAGCAACCGCTCCAGCAGCAGCTTCACATCGGCTTCCGTCTGATAGAGCCCGAAGCCGACGCGCAGGCGGTCGCCACGCAGGTCGACGGTGATGCCGGCCTGCTTCAGCTTCTCATGCCAGAGCGCCGCGTCGGCATGGCGGAAGGTGAGGAAATTGCCGCGCGCCGGCTCGCTCAGCGGCACGACCAGGTTTTCGAGAGCGAGCACGCCGCAGGGCCGCTGCGCCAATCCCTCGGCAAAGATCGCCTGCAGGGCATGGGCGTGGGCATGAATGGCAGGAACGTCGATCCCCTTGGCCTCCAGCCAGTCGAACATCGCGCCCATGCGATAGAGGCCGGACGGGTCGAAGGTCGCGCCCATGAAGCGCCAGCCGTTCTCGGCATAGCCTATCCCCCCCTGCGGCCCGGCAAGCGCGCCGAAGGAGGCATACCAGCCCGTGTCGCGCGGTCGCATGGCGAAGCCGGGCGGGCAATGCATGAAGCAGGCGCCCTCACCCGACATCGCGTATTTGTAGCCGCCGGCGATGTAGAAGGCCTTGTCGGCGATCCCCGAGAGATCGGTCGGGCGGGCCAGGAAGCCGTGATAGCCGTCGATCACGACGAGCCGGCCGGGCGCGCTGACGCCATCGACCAGCACCTCAAGGCCGGTCAGCGCATAGCCCGAGTTGAAATGGACCTGGCTGACGAAGACCATGTCGGGGCCGGAGCCCTGCTGTGCCGCCGCGACCAGCCGCTCGGTCAGGCCAGCGAGGGGCTCGGCTGGCACCACGGTGAGCTCGATCAGCCCGTCCTCGGCGAGCCGCTCGATCTGGCGCCGGAAGGAATGGAACTCGGCATCGCTAGTCAGGACGCGCGGCTTGCGCTCGCGCGGCAGGCAGGAGAGCAGCCGGTTGACGAATTCATGGGTGTTGTTGGCCGGGACGAGCCCGTCGATCCCCGGCAGGTTCAGGTGCTTGGCCACGCCCTCAGCGACCTTCAGCCAGACCGGGCCGAGCACCTCCTGCCATTTGCCGTCGACGAGCCGGGCGGCATCGTCCCAGGCGCGCAAATGCGCCTCGCGGGTGGCATCGGGCCAGAAATGATGGCTGTGGGCGGCGAAATGCAGCTTTTCAGGCCAGTTCTGGCGGAAGCTGGAGAACTCGGCGGCAAGGTCGAAGGGCGGGCGGCCGAGCGGCGCGGGAGCATTGGTCGTCTGGTCCATCATCAGGCTCCGCCACCTTGCCGAACGGGTAAAATACTTTAAACTTAAAATATCTTGCGCCTCCCCTCAGTCAAGGCGCGAGGCGAAGCGAGGGCAGCATCATGACCAGCGGGACGGGCGATCACCAGAGCCGGATCGAGCCGGGCATGCAGACCGATTTCAAGGAGCGGATGGATTACGGCTCCTATCTCGGCCTCGACCTCCTGCTGGCGGCGCAGAAGCCGTTGAGCGACGCGCCCGACGAATTGCTGTTCATCACCATCCACCAGGTGCAGGAGCTCTGGCTGAAGCTCGCCGCGCATGAGCTCGACGGCGCCATCGCCGCGATCAAGACCGACGAATTGCAGCCGGCCTTCAAATCGCTGGCGCGGGTCTCGCGCATCCAGGCGCAATTGATCAGCGCCTGGGATGTGCTTTCGACCATGACCCCGGCCGACTACCTCGCCTTCCGCGATGCGCTCGGCCAGTCCTCGGGCTTCCAGTCCTACCAGTATCGCGCGCTTGAATTCCGCCTCGGCGCCAAGGATCCGCGCATGGCGGCGATGCACAAGCATCACCCCGAACATCACGCCCATCTGCAGGAATTGCTGAACGCGCCGAGCCTCTATGACGAGGCGCTGCGGCTCTTGGCCCGGCGCGGCCTACCGGTCCCGGCAGAGTGCGTGGAACGTGACTGGAGCCAGCCGCACGTGGCGAACGAGGCGGTGAAGGCGGCGTGGCTCTCGATCTACCGCGATACGCACCGCTATTTCGATCTCTACGAGCTCGCCGAGGAGCTGGTCGATGTCGAGGACCAGTTCCAGCAATGGCGCTTCCGCCACATGAAGACGGTCGAACGCATCATCGGTTTCAAGCAAGGCACCGGCGGCTCCAGCGGGGTCAAGTTCCTGAAGACGGCACTGGAGCGCTCGTTCTTCCCGGAGCTGTGGCAGCTGCGGAGTGAGCTTTAGGACGAAGGCGCACTTGCTACGTCATGCTCGCCCTTGTGGCGAGCATTCACGTCTTGAACACCGCATTCGCTGAAGGAAGATGTGGATGGCCGGGACAAGCCCGACCATGACGGGAAGCGTTACTCGTTGTTCCCGAAGGTCATATCCCGCCGTGCCGTCAGGATGCTGATCGAATAGCCGGCGATCACGTCGACCAGCGCCATCAGCGTGATGATCACGAAGGTGCCGGTGCCGAAGCCGGGCACGAACAGGAAGATCAGCCCGCAGGCGATAAACACCACCATGGACAGGCCATGGTTCAGGATCGAGCTCGACTTGGCGCTGGTCGCATTCATGATCTCGAAGAACAGAACGATGGTCGAGATCGCGAGCAGGAGCTCGCTGACCGTCAGCACGAAGGCCGTGCCCGACGGCAGGCCGATATTGAGAATCTCGCGCGAGAGCGGGATGCCCAACGCCGCGACAGTGACGCCATAAGCGATGACCGCCAGCAGCATGAAGGGGAAGAAGCGCGCCATCGCATCACCAATCCGTTTGCCGGCGCAGCCACCCTTTCGCGGCGCGGCGGGAGCCGCTAGATATCAGCCCTGCACGGAACGCGCTACGCGCCTGCCGCTGCGACAGCCTCAGTGCGTTGCCCGTGCAGTTTGGAACTGGTAGAAGCGAGCCATGACGGTGAAGCGGCAGAACAGGGGCGAAGTCCGGCGCGTGATGCGCCGCACGCTGAACCTGCGCCGTTTTCCGACCACCCAGGGCTTCGCCGCGCTGCATGACCATGCCCGCCTGCCCTGGCGCTTCTTCGGCCGCTTTACGGCCTCGCTCGCAGCTGGCCTTACCTGCGCCTGAGACCGGCCGTCCGGCCGGCGACAGGCTTTTTGCGATGCGTGCTGGCCCCAAAGCGGGCCGCTACCTGATTTCCATACCGAAGGCGATGAAGCCATGACTGCGACCAAGGCCCCCACCACCCTCTACGACAAGATCTTCGAGGACCACGTCGTCGACCGCCAGGACGACGGCACCTGCCTGCTCTATATCGACCGCCACCTCGTGCACGAGGTCACCAGCCCGCAGGCCTTCGAGGGGCTGCGCATGACCGGCCGCAAGGTTCATGCGCCGCACAAGACGCTGGCCGTGGTCGACCACAACATCCAGACCACCGACCGCTCCAAGGGCATCCAGGAAGAGGAAAGCCGGATCCAGGTCGAGGCACTCGCCCAGAACGCCAGGGATTTCGGCGTCGAGTACTTCAACGAACTCGATATCCGCCAGGGCATCGTCCACATCGTCGGCCCCGAGCAGGGCTTCACTTTGCCGGGCACCACCATCGTCTGCGGCGACAGCCACACCTCGACCCATGGCGCCTTCGGCGCGCTGGCCCACGGCATCGGCACCTCGGAGGTCGAGCATGTGCTCGCCACCCAGACGCTGATCCAGAAGAAGGCCAAGAACATGCTGGTCCAGGTCGACGGCAAGCCCGCTCCGGGCGTCGGCGCCAAGGACATCACGCTGGCCATCATCGGCGAGATCGGCACCGCCGGCGGCACCGGCTCGGTGATCGAATATGCCGGCGAGGCGATCCGCGGCCTCACCATGGAAGGCCGCATGACCGTCTGCAACATGTCGATCGAGGGCGGCGCCCGCGCCGGCATGGTCGCGCCGGACGAGAAGGCCTATGCCTATCTCAAGGGCCGGCCGAAGGCGCCTCAAGGTGCGGCCTGGGACGAGGCCGTGCGCTATTGGGAGACGCTGCGCAGCGACGAGGGCGCGCATTTCGACCGCATCGTCAAGCTCGACGCCGCCAACCTGCCGCCGATCGTCTCCTGGGGCACCAGCCCCGAGGACGTGATCTCGGTCACCGGCGCCGTGCCCGATCCCGAGCAGATCGAGGACGAGGTCAAGCGCGCCTCGAAGAAGCGGGCGCTCGAGTACATGGGCCTGACCGCCGGCACCAAGATGACCGAGATCCCGCTCGACGTGATCTGGATCGGCTCCTGCACCAATGGCCGCATCGAGGATCTGCGCACCGTCGCCAAGATCGTCGAGGGCAAGAAGATCCATGAGAGCCTGGACTACGGCATGATCGTGCCGGGCTCGGGCCTGGTGAAGCAGCAGGCCGAGGCCGAGGGGCTCGACAAGATCTTCATCGCCGCCGGCTTCGAATGGCGCGAGCCGGGCTGCTCGATGTGCCTCGGCATGAACCCCGACCAGCTCAAGCCGGGCCAGCGCGCCGCTTCGACCTCGAACCGCAATTTCGAGGGCCGCCAGGGCTATCGCGGCCGCACCCACCTCGTCTCGCCGGCGATGGCGGCGGCGGCGGCCCTGACCGGCCGCTTTGTCGACGTGCGCACGCTGGGCTGAAACAGATCGTGCCGACCGCGCTGAGAGAAGGACCCTATCGTTTCCTTTTCTTCAGCGCGGACTGCACCGAGCCGGCGCATATGCACGTTCAGCGCGACCGGCTCGTTGCCAAGATTTGGCTGCACGATCTCAGCTTCGCCGACACCGGCGGCTTTTCCGCCAAGGAGTTGGCGCGCATATTGGCGATCGTTCGGGCACATCGGCACGAATTGCAGGAGCGTTGGAATGAGCACTGCCAAGGCTACCGATAGGGTCCTGATCCGCAACGTCCGCTGCGACGAGACGATGCTGTTCGTCGACCTCAGCGATGGCCGATCGCTGGGGACACCGTTGTTCTGGTATCCGCGTCTGCTCGGCGCCACGCCTGCGCAGCGGGGAAACTGGGAACTGTTGGGACCCGGCATCGGAGTCCACTGGCCGGACGTCGATGAAGACCTCTCGCTGGAGGGAATGCTCGCCGGTCGTGCAGCTCCTGGCGTGGTCAAATGACTGCCGATCCCCGCGAAGCCGCCCGCGCCGACGAGGCCAAGGAAGCACTCGATCGCGTCAAGCGCGATTCCGAGAGCTACCTCGGTTCCTCGATGGGCCGTGCGGCCGACCACTTCTCCGGCAAGGACGCGCCGGAAGGCGATCAAATCGAGCTCTGGGGCCGCAGGATCGGTCGCGGCCTCTCGCTGATCGCCTTCATCGGCCTGTCCTGGTGGCTCGGGCATCAACTGAAGATCTGGTGATGGGCTCCGTTCCCTCGATCAAGTCAGCCGCTTCGGGCGAGGCCTCGCAGGGTCTTGACTGGGATGGCGTGCGGGCGCCCTCGGGCGCCGAGTTCGAGATCCTGGCGCAGGCGGCCTATGACCGCCTGCCAGAGGATTTCCGCAAGCTCTGCGCCGATCTCGTCATCAACGTCACCGAGTTCCCCGAGGACGACGTGCTGAAGGAGCTCGAGGCCGAGAGCCCGTTCGACCTGCTCGGCCTGTTCTCAGGGGTCGGCCTGCCGCAGCAAGGCTATGCCCCGCAGACCGGACAGATGCCCAACACCATCCATCTCTATCGCCGGCCGATCCTCGACTACTGGGCCGAGCACGACGAGACGCTCGGCGCCATCGTCACCCATGTGCTCGTCCACGAGATCGGCCACCATTTCGGCTTCGACGATGATGACATGGACGCGATCGAGAAGGCGGCGGGATAAAGACGATGCTCGATGATCTGATCCGCCACCTGCCGGACCTGGCTCTGGTCTTCTCGGCCTTCTTCATCGCCGTCGCCAGCCCCGGCCCGAGCAATCTCCAGGTGATGGCGACCTCGATGGAGCATGGCCGCAAGGCCGGGATGACGCTGGCGCTCGGCGTCACCACGGGATCGCTGACCTGGGGCATCCTCGCCGCGATCGGCGTCACCGCGCTGATCGTCGCCCATCCCGGCGCGCTCTACGCGATCAAGATCGTCGGCGGGCTCTATCTCCTGTTCCTGGCCTGGCGCTCGGCGCGCTCGGCCATGCAGGCGGAGATGCCGCCGCCGAAAGCCAGCGGCTCGGGCCGCCGCCTCTATCTGCGCGGCTACCTGATGCACCTCACCAACCCGAAGGCGATACTGAGCTGGACGGCGATCATCGCGCTCGGCCTCAGGCCAGAGACGCCGACGGTAGTGCTCTATGCCATCATCCTCGGCTGCCTGACGATCTCGCTCGCGATCAACCAGACCTATGCCTACCTGTTCTCGACCGCCGCGATGGTGGCGGGCTATCGCAGGATCCGCCGCCGCGCCGAAGCCTGCCTCGCCGCCTTCTTCACCTTCGCCAGCTTCAAGCTCCTGACGGCACAGCTTTAGCGCGCCGCCTCGCCCCAACCTCATCAGACAAGACCGCCGGAGTATCCGCCATGCAGCCCTTCACCACCCTGACCTCGACCCCCGCCCCGCTGAAGGTGATCAATGTCGACACCGACATGATCATCCCCAAGCAGTATCTGAAGACGATCAAGCGCACCGGCCTCGGCACCGCGCTGTTCTCGGAGATGCGCTACAAGGAGGATGGCTCGGAGAACCCGGACTTCGTCCTCAACCAGCCGGCCTATCGCAAGTCGGAGATCCTGGTCGCCGGCGACAATTTCGGCTGCGGCTCGTCGCGCGAGCACGCGCCCTGGGCCCTGCTCGATTTCGGCATCCGCTGCGTGATCTCCACCAGCTTCGCCGACATCTTCTACAACAACTGCTTCAAGAACGGCATCCTGCCGATCGTGGTCAGCCAGGAAGACCTGGAGAAGCTGTTCGACGACGCCGATCGCGGCTCGAACGCGACGCTGACCGTCGATCTCGTCAACCAGACGATCAAGGGCCCGGACGGCGGCGAGCTCCGCTTCGAGATCGACCCGTTCCGCAAGCACTGCCTGCTCAACGGCCTCGACGACATCGGCCTCACCATGGAGAAATCGACCAAGATCGACGCCTTCGAGGAGAAGCTGAAGGGCCGCGCCTGGGCTTGAGCCTGCTCTTCCTTCTCCCCTTGGGGGGGAGAAGGTGGCTAAACCACCAACCCCTGCATCGGCGCCAATCCGCCGGTGCCGGGGAACACCTTCTCGGCCAGCACAGGCCCCGAGAGCCCGAAGAGGTCGGCAACAACGCCCTTCGCAACCGCGCGGATGTCGGTGGTCGGTCTGAGGTCACGCTGCTCGTGCAATTGCTCGGGCTTCAATCCCGGCCAGTCGGCGATCATCCGCCTGCCCTTGACCGCGCCGCCAACGAGGAAGGCGACCGTGCCGGTGCCATGATCGGTGCCGACCGTGCCGTTGACGCGGGCGGTGCGACCAAACTCGGTGACGACCATCACCACCGTGTCCTTCCAGACGGGCTTCAGCCCACTCTCGAAGGTTGCGAGTGCACCGTCGAGCCCGCCGAGCAGATTAGCAAGGCGCCCCTTGGCGCCGCCCTCGTTCGCATGCGTGTCCCAGCCCTCGAACGCCAGTGCCGCGATGCGCGGGCCGTCCTCGGCGCCGACCAATCGCGCAGCCCCCTCGGCGATGCGCTTCATGCCCTCAACGCTGTCGGGCCCACCGCCGCCGCGTGGCTGCTCGGCGCCCTGTTTCGACGCGATCAGTTCGGTCTCGATCGCTCGCTTCAGCACCAGCGCCAAAGCGGGATCACGCTCGCCATAGAGATCACCGAGGCGCTGGACCAGATCCGCGCCGGCCCGTGCCATGCGCGGCGGCGCCCAGCCGAGGACCGGCGCCTCACCCCGTACCACCAGAGGCGGCACCACGCCAACGCCGAGCGCGCCATGGCGCGACACCGCCTCGCCCGCCGGCAGGCTGGCGATCAGCCGGTTGAGCCAGCCGCTCTCGGTCTTGCCGGGACCGCCCTGCCCACTCTCCAACACATCCTGCCCGTCGAAATGCGAGCGCTCGCGATAACCGGTGGCGCTGGCATGGACGATCGCCGCCTGCCCGCCGGCATAGAGCCGCGCCAGGTTCGGCATCGCCGGATGCAGGTAGAAGAAGCCGTCGAGCGGCAGCGCCGCCTCCGGCCCGTCCTTCGCCAGCGCGATGCCCTCGCGCAGATCGGCGTAGCCGGGATCGCCGAGCGGCGGCACGGCGGAGAGCCCGTCGAGCGCGCCGCGCAGCACGACCAGCAGGAAGCGGGAATCGCGCGCGCCGGCCGCCGCATGGGCGAATTTCGGCATATAGGACC
This sequence comes from Allobosea sp. NPDC003192, assembly GCF_050275675.1. Classification (NCBI taxonomy): domain Bacteria; kingdom Pseudomonadati; phylum Pseudomonadota; class Alphaproteobacteria; order Hyphomicrobiales; family Alloboseaceae; genus Allobosea; species Allobosea sp. NPDC003192. The sequence continues at coordinate 6,212 of NZ_JBNNPK010000028.1, read as the reverse complement.
AGGCGAAGAGCGCGCTGGCCGCCCCGAGCACGGCCCGGCGCGAAGGCGTCATCCGTTCGCAATCATCATCGTCGGCGGCCATGCTCACCTCCGCTGGAATTCGGGCGACATCAGCAGCAGCGCAAGCGCCTGCGGCTTGCTCTCGGCTCGCGCCACCGCCTGCCGGGTCTGCGGCGAAGCGAGCGGGCCGAGCAACTCCTCGACCAGCGCACGTGGATCGGCGAACGAGCCGGCCGCCTGCCGGCCGAGCTGGGCGGCGACGTCGATCCGGGTCTTGATTCCCTCCGGCGTCGCCCAGGCTGCGTTCGTATCGGGATAGCCGTCCGGCCCGGAGGGCTGCCAGAGCGGCTGGCCCATCGCACCGAGCGGGCCGGCGATCTGGCCGAAATCCGGCTTGCGGCCGAGCGCTCGGAACGAGGCGACCAGGAACTCCTGCGGCGTGCGCAGCTTGGCCGCAGGCGCAGCCACGGCGAGTTCCGAGGTCACCAAAGCCCGCGACAGCGCAGCGAGATCGCCGCCGGTCTCAAGAAAGACGCGGGCGAGCTCGGCGACCAGCGCCTGCGGCGGATCATCGGCGACGAAATGGCGGGCGAGCTTGCGGGCGATGAAATTGGCCGTGCTCGGATGGCGGGCAAGGTCGGCGAGCGCCGCCATGCCCTTCTCCTTGCCCTCCTGCCGGTAGACCTTGCCGAGCAGCTTCTGGCCGCCGGGATCGTGCAGGCCGGGATTGAAGGCGAAGGAGCCGGGGAAGCCGAGACGAGCATCGCGCCCGACGATGGTCCAGCCGGTGATGATCCGCGCCAGCGAGGTGACGTCGCCTTGTGTATAGCCACCGGAGACGCCGAGCGTGTGCAGCTCCATGATCTCGCGAGCGAGGTTCTCGTTGAGGCCACGGCCGCGGCGCTTGCCGGCGCGCGAATCCGGGCCGATCGAGAGCTGGTTGTCGAGGAAGTTGAGCATGGCCGGATGGCTCTCCACCGCGATCAGCAGATCCTCGAAGCGGCCGAAGATGTTGGGCCTGATCGCCTCTCGCTCGAAGGCGCCGGCCATGGCGCGGACGAAATTGCCCTTGGCCACCGAGACGCAGAAATGGTTCGACCAGAACTGCACCAGCCGCTCGGCGAAGCCGGTCTCGGCATCGAGCGCGCCCTGGACGCGGGCAACCGCTTCCTCACGATAGACCTTCGCCGGAAAGGGCGGTTCCGGCTGGGCCGGCCGCGGCATCTGGCCTTGCGGCTGTCCCGGAGCGGGCGGCGCAGCGGCAACCTGCACGCCCTGCCCCGCGCCTTGCTGGCCGGCGATGCGGCGGGATTCACGCGCGGCGCGCTCCTCATCCTCGAAAGCATAGAGCGCCCGGCCGATCGGCGCCGCGCCGGAGAAGCTGACGCGCGGCTGGGCAGCACCGTCGCTACGAATCTCCGCCAGCAGGCGCTCGCGGACATCGCTCAGCATTCCGCCCTGCCCCTGCTTCAGGCCGAGGCCGAAGCGCTGCAGCGTCAGTGCCTTCCGACCTGGCTCGGAGCGATCCGCCATGACTCGCCTCTGCAATCTGCGTCGCCGATTGCAGGCTCCACTGCAACTATGGCGAAAGCCCGGCCACCGCCTCAGCTGCTTCCCGGATGAGAAAGGCCGCCGCCCCGTTTGGAGCGACGGCCTCCCGCCGGTCGAAAGCAGCGTTCGGATCACATCGCCGGCAGCGCCGCGACATCACGCACCAGCGCGGCGAGCCCGCCGATCTTACCGACCATCGTGGCCTTGCCCGACGCAAGATCGACCTTGTAGAGGCCGCCATCGGCGACGAGCCAGCCGGTGTTGCTGCCATCGGCGGCCGTCTCGATGTCGAAGGCGATCGCCTTCGGGGCGATGCCGAGCTTGCCGATTGCGCCGAGCACGCCGTCATTCGGCGGCGCCTGCTTCAGCAAGCCGCCGATCTTGCCGTCGATGTCGTAGAGCGCCGTTTCCTTGGTGCCCTTGACCGAATTGCTGTAGGCGCCGGCGACGACCATCGGCGTCTCGCCCTTGTGCATGTCGCTCTCGGCGAATTTCAGCTTGCCGTCGACCGTGGTCTTGCCGTCCTCGACATTGACGCGAAGATTGGTGCCATCGGCGCCGATGACGCGCAGACGGTCGGCTGCCGGGTTGAAGTCAACCGTCGCCATCGTGCTGGCGGAGAGCACCGTGTCCATCTTCGACTTCATCGTCGCCTTGCCGGCCTTGTCGACCGTGTAGATCGTGCCGTCGGTAGCGAGCGCATAGAGCATGCCGTCGGCCGGGCGAACGTCGATGCCGGCGATCTTGCCGTTGATGCCGCTGACCTTCATCGACTTGCCGGCCTTCTGGGTCGCGGTATCGACCATGGTCAGCGTGTCGTCGCCTGTCAGCACGGCGAGCGTGCCCGCCTGGGCAGCGCTGGCGGCAAGGGCCGCGCCGAGAACGGTGGAAGCGAGAAGCAGGTTGCGAGCCTTGGTCATGTGATGTCCTCCGGTTCGTGTCGCGATCTCAAAGGGGCTGGCCGACGCCTCCTGCGGTGCGGCACCCATGGCGGATAGCGGCAAGCCTCCGGGGCGGATGCGGATGAAAAAATAAAAGCCGCACCCTGCATCCAAGGTTGCCGGCATCGCGTAACAATGGGCCGCTTGGTCCGCGAAAGCGGCCGGAGACCGGGGAGATGGATGGCGAGCGACGTGAAGCAGCCCGTAGCGCACGGCGAGATCGAGACCGCACTGCTCGCCTGCGCCGCCGGCGATAAAACTGCACTCCGGCGCATCTACGAGGCCGAGTCGCCGCGTATGCTCGGTGTGGCGCAACGTCTGCTGAAGCGCCGGGCCCTGGCGGAGGAAGCGGTGCAGGACGCATTCGTGCTGATCTTCAGGCATGCCGGCCGCTTCGATCCCGAGCGCGGTGCCGGCCTGACCTGGATCTACGCGATCCTGCGCAACCGTTCGCTCTCGATCCTGCGCGACGAGAAACGCACCGAAACCAGCGACACGCCGATCGCCGAGGAAACGGCGAGCGAGGAGGACGATCCGGAAACGGTGATGGCGAAACTGTCCGACGCCAGCGCGCTGCGCGCCTGCCTGGAGATGCTGTCGCCGCAGCGGCGCAGCCTCGTGCTGCTAGCCTTCGTCCAAGGCCTCACTCACGGCGAGATCGCCAGCCGGCTCAAGCTGCCGCTCGGCACGGTGAAGTCCTGGATCCGGCGTTCCCTGCTCTCGCTGAAGGAGTGCCTCGGATGAGCCCCTCCGCAGATTCAGCCTCGCCTGAAGCGGTCGCACTCGCGGGCGAATATGTCCTCGGCCTGCTCGAAGGCCGGGAACGCGAGGCCGCCGAGCAGCATCTCGAGCAGGACAGTGCCTTCGCGGCGGCGGTCGAACGCTGGCGCCGCCATTTCGCTGCGCTCGACGCCACGGCCGCCCCGATCACGCCCCCCGCCGATCTCTGGCCCCGGATCGAGACCGGACTAGCCGGCCTGATCCAGCCGGCAGCCTCGGCGGCGACAGCCCGCCAGGCAATGGCCGGCTCCAGCCGCGTCGCCGAGTGGTGGAACAGCCTGTTCGTCTGGCGCGGAGCGGCCTTCGCCGGCGCGCTGGCGACCATATTGCTGGCGGCCGGGCTTTTCGGCGCGCTCGATCGCGCCAAGCGCCAGCCATTGATGGTCGCGGTGCTTTTGACCGAGGGCAATGCCGCTGCCGCCGTCGTCAACACCTTCGCCGATGGCCGCGTCGAGATGCTGCCCCTGCAGAGCATCGACGTGCCGGCCGGCAAGGCGCTGGAGATCTGGACCTTGTGGGACCGCGCCGTCGGCCCGCGCTCGGTCGGCCTGATCGATCGCGCGCGCTCGACGCCCCTGCGGCTCGACAATCTGCCGCTCGGCAACGGCCAGCTTTTCGAGATCACCTTGGAGCCGGCATCGGGCTCGCCGACCGGGCGCCCGACCGGCCCGATCATCGCCAAGGGCACGACCTCGCAGCGGCTGTGATGGACCCGGCCGGTGCTGACGCGATAGGGCATCGCCGAGTGACAAACTCGGCGTCCCCTACATGGCTGACGACGAGAGCCGATGACTGATCTGAACGGACGAACGGCTCTGGTCACTGGCGCGGCCAAGGGCCTCGGCCTCGCGATCGCCAAGGGGCTCGCCGCACGCGGCGCGCATGTGGTGATCCATGGTCGCAGCCAGGCCGTGCTGGACAGCGCCGCGGCCGAGCTGGCGGCGGAAGGCCTCGCGGTCTCGACCTTCGCCGCCGACCTCACCGACGAGGATGCGACCGCGCAGGCGCTCGATGCGCTGGTCGCCCGTCATCCCCGCATCGACATCCTCGTCAACAATGCCGGCCTGCGCGACCGTCGGCCGCTCGACGCGCTCGACCGTGCCGCCTTCCGCGCGCTGCTGGAGGTCAATCTCGTCGCGCCCTTCGACCTGGTGCGGCGGCTCGCCCGGCACATCCCGGATGGCGGGCGCATCGTCAACATCACCTCGATCGCCGGTTCGATCGCGCGCGCCGGCGACCCCGGCTACATCGCGACCAAGGGCGGGCTTGAGGCGCTCACCCGCGCGCTTGCGGCCGAGCTCGGCCCGCGCGGCATTACGGTCAACGCCGTTGCGCCTGGCTTCTTCGCCACCGAAGCCAATGCCGGCCTCGTCGCCGACCCCGGCATCGCCGGCATGCTGGCGCAGCGAACCTCGATCGGGCGCTGGGGCGTTCCCAACGAGTTGGTCGGCGCCGTCGCTTTCCTGTGCTCGCCGGAAGCGGCTTACGTCACCGGCGTGACGCTACCGGTCGACGGCGGCTATCTCGCGCATTTCTGAAGGTCCCAGCCTTCACTGAAGGTCGGCGAAGGCCTGCTTCAGGCGCTCGGCCGCCTCGACCACGACGGAACGCTGGGTCGCCAGGTTGAAGCGCAGGAAGCTGTCGCCGCCGGCGCCGAAGCTGACGCCGTGGTTCACCGCGATCTTCGCCTGCTTCTCGACGCGGGCGATGAAGTCCTTCGGCTCCATGCCGGTGCCTGAGAAATCAACCCAGGCGAGGTAGGTCGCCTCCAGCGGCATCGAACGCAGGCCGGGGATGGTATTGATGGCCGCGTCGAAGACCCGGCGATTGCCGTCGAGATAGGCGGTGAGCGCATCGACCCAGGCCGCGCCCTCCTTGCTGTAGGCGGCGGTCGACATCTCCATGCCGAAGGAGTTCGGGGAGATGCCGAGCGCATTCATCCGGGCACGGAACGGCGCGCGCAGCTTCTCGTCGGGAATGATGACGTTGCCGACATGGGCGCCGGCGATGTTGAAGGTCTTGGTCGTCGCCGTCATCATCACCAGGCGATCGATGATCTCCGGCGCAGCCAGCGGCATGACGATGTGCTTGTGGCCGGGCATGACGAGGTCGTGGTGGATCTCGTCCGAGACCAGGACCAGGTCGTGGCGGACGCAGAAATCGGCAATCTGCCTGAGTTCTTCACGGCTCCAGACCCGCCCGCCCGGATTATGCGGCGAGCACAGGATCAGCACCTTCTCCTTGCCGGTCATCTGCGCATCCCAGGCGGGGATGTCGAGGACGTAGCGGCCATCCTGCTGCGCCAGCCGGCATTCGACGACCTCGCGGCCGGCCGCCTTAATGACGCGGGCGAAGGCGTGATAGACCGGCGTCATCAGCACGACGCCGTCGCCCGGCCTGGTATAGGCGTCGACGCAGAGCGCGGTGCCATTCACCAGCCCGTGCGTGGTGAAGATCGCCTGCGGCTCGACCGTCCAGCCATGGCGCTCCTGCATCCACCAGCGGATCGCGTCGCTGTTGGTCTTCTCGTCGCCGAAATAGCCGTAGACGCCATGGGCTGCCATCGCCTCGATCGCGGCCTGAACGCAGGCCGGCGGGCGGAAGTCCATATCGGCGACCCACATGGCGATGCCGTCGGAGACCGGCACGCCGTAGATGGCCTCCATCTTGTCCCATTTGGCGCAGTTGCTGCCGCGGCGGTCGATGTGCAAGTCAAAGGTCGAAGCTGCGATCATCTCGGTTTCCGATGCATTGCCGGGCCAGCACGAGACCATCGCATACCAAGAAAATTCTTCTCCGCCAGCAGCGTTCCGCGCAATTCCAATCTACCGTGACGGTCTGGCTGGGGCGGCTCGGAGCCCGTTTGACAGCGGCAGGGTGACGGAGTTGGCGCTGGTCATTGGTCGTCTCCCGCCGCGGTCGGCGTGCCGTTCTGGCGGT
>NZ_JBNNPK010000027.1:0-61053 GCF_050275675.1 Allobosea sp. NPDC003192 | reverse complement strand
CGGTGGGGCCGAGGAACATGAACGAGCCGATCGGCCGGTTCGGATCCTGCAGGCCGGCGCGGGCACGGCGCACCGCCGTCGACACGGCCCGGACCCGCAACTGCGGGTCGAGGCGATGGCGGCTGCTGTTGATCTCGATACCCCTGGCGATAGTGTCGTGGCGGTAGGGCTCGCCCGCTGCTTTCCAGTCGCAGAACATCTCGACGAGGTCGAACAGGTCCATGCCCGCGATACCGCGCTCTCCGTAGAACTCGGGATGATGCGAGTTGACCGCGTGGTGGCTCGCAATGGCCCGTTTCATATCCTCGGAACGGACATGGGGGTCGCCGAAGCGATGCTCGAAATTCGGCGGGTTGGCGTCGCGCGCAGGTTTTTCAGCCGGCCCGAGCTTGCTGGCGTCGTGGACTTCGCCGCGGCGGACGAGCTCGGCAGCGAAGGTCGCGAGCAGCTCTTGAACGCGACCAATGTGGCGCAGGGTATCGGCGGTTGAATCGTAGCTCATCGATGCAGATTAGCCGATCGGCCCGGGCTGCCATCACCTTTCGCCGGCTGCGCGCTCCTTGAGCAATTCGTTGAGGCGATCCTGCTTCTCATTGAGCAGGTCAGACAATCTCTCCTCGCTTCCGGAGCCGGACGCGGCGGTAGCCTGCTCTGTCAGGTCGGAAATCTGTCGACGCAGGAGCGCGATCAGATCGTCCAGCGCTTCGTGATTGCCGTTATCCGCCATGGCTGCTGTCTCCATTCTCTTTCAACGCCGAGCCGCAAGCGACCAGCTTCCCATAGATTTGCGCCGCGGCGACACAAATTCAATTGGCGCATTCGCGCCGCGCCTCGGCCCATAGCCGCCATTCCTCGATCGCCCGCGATCATTCGAATCCTAGCCTTCGCGCTAAGCAAGGCGTAGCCGCGATGCCAGATCGCCCGAAACCGACCTTGTGGGCCCGACGTAGCTAGTTCGGCTGGGTTGCAGGGAGAAACGACCATGCAGGCCAAGATCACTGGTCCTCTTGCAGGCTGCGTTTTGCTGGCGGTCTGCAATACCACGCCGACAACAGCGCTCGCCGACGACGTCTGCGCTGGACTACGCGGCAAAGAGCAGTCCGATTGCGTGCGGCTCTCTTCGCGTATCAGGTCGCAGCTGATGCTGCAGTACAGCGCCTTGGGCACGGGCTCGGGCAATAGCGTCAGCGGCGGATCCGGAACGGCTGCCATCGGCGGTGGGCCCGGCAGAAGCGCCGGTGGTGGAATCGGCACCGGCGGCACAGGCGGTGGCATTCCGGGGGGCGGGGTCAGCCCAGGTGGCGGTACCGGCTCCGGTGGTATCGGCCTGGGTGTCGCTGCCAATGCCGGCGCCGGTAGCATCGGCGCCGGTACCAGTGCCGGCGCCAATGTAAGCAATACAGGTATCGCAGCGACCGCCGGGCTCGGTGCGGACATTGGCGGCAATTCCATCGATGGCGGCGCGCGCGCAGGCGTGAGCAATAGTGGCATAGGGGCCGGGCTCGGCGCCGAGGCCAGCGTGGCTGGCGCGAATCTCGGCGTTGGCGCTGGCGCTGGCGCAGCCGGTAGAGGCATCGGGGCTGGCGTCGGTGCAGGAGCCAATGTTGCCGGCGCCAATCTTGGTGCGGGCGTCGGCGCAGGCGCTAACAATAGCGGAATCGGAGCTGGCCTCGGTGCCGGTGGCAATGTCGCCGGCGCCAATGTCGGCGCAGGCGTCGGCGCGGGCGCCAATAATGGCGGTGTCGGCGCAGGGGCCGGGGCCGGAGCGAACGCTGGCGGCCTTGGCGCCGGCGCGGGCGTCGGCGCAGGCGCCAACAATAGCGGCGGCGGGGCCGGCGTCGGGGCTGGAGCCAATGTCGGTGGTACCAGCGCGAGTGCGGGCGTCGGCGCCGGTCTCGGCGGTGGCGGCCTGGGCGCTGGCCTTGGCGCCAATGTCGGTGGCGCGGCCAGCGTTGGTGCTGCCGCAGGGCTCGGCGGCGGCGGCCTGGGCGCCGGCCTCGGCGCGAATGTCGGCGGGCTCGGCGTTGGCGTTGGCGTTGGAGCCGACGGCAATGGCGGCAGCTCGCCCAGCGGGTCGGACGGCTCTACCCCGAGATGAGGCCAACGGCGTTGCCTTCGCCTAGCGAAGGCAATGCCTCCAACTCCAGGCGGTGGCGCTCAGAACGCCGGCTTCGGCACGAACAGGCAGAACGGCCGCTGTGACGGCGCGATCACCATGCCGGTCAGCGTCCCGCCACTGCGGCAGATGTGGAAGCGCCCGTCCTTCGAGATCCGCGTCGCCTGTTCCGGTACGAAGTGCCCGTCATGGGTGAGGTATCCGCCCGGAACGATGCGGGGATCTGGCTCTCTCGCATCGGCGTCGAGACCCATCGGCCAGCAATCGCGATCGCTACAACAGTCGTACGGGTACCAGCTATGTGCGTGGACAGGCCCTCCGCCCCACGACAACAGCGCGAGGCAGAGCGCCGATGCGATGAAACGCATGGGTCGCTCCCTAGGCGAGGATGTCAGGCCAGCAACTTCGCAGCCAGATAGCAGGGCATGCGAATCGTCATCAGATTAGCACGAGATGACGACGGTCGATGCGACCCTGATAGCGTAGACGCCTAATACCTGAGCAGTACTCGCCTCTAAACTCGCCCGATGACTTCAACGCGGCCGATACTGTTCCAGTTCCTTCGCATCCTCGCTGGCGCGGAAGGCCTCGATCTTCTACTTTGCCCGCGCGGTACGGCCCGCCCACCCGCAGGAGCGCCCCTTGAGCAACGGCCCCGATTCAGCCGAACCACCACCGCGCCCAGGCGGGCTGGTGCGCGGCTTCCTGCGCCTGATCGTCGAGGTCGACGAGTCGCGCCGCTGGACGCATCGCGTGCGGGCCGCCCTGCTGCTCCTGCTGCTGCTCTGCGGCTTCGGCGTGCTCGGCTACTGGATACCGGAAGTGATCGAGCGCCATCTGCGCTGACGAGGTCCGGAAACGAGGTGGCCGGCCGACGACGGGGCTGAGGAGGCCAGGATCCCGACATCGACCGGCCGAGCCCAGCGGTGACCCAGGAGATGCGGCGGAACCTGGGCTTCCGAAGGGCGTTCCGGACGGCTGCTCTGCAGCCGTTCTCTTGGAAATCACCCTACGCGGAAGCATCTCCGAATCAATCGGAGACGATTGATTCACCAATATTCATCGAAACTTAACCCTACTTGGAAACCTTACCTCGCCCGTCGAGGCAGCCTCAGGCGGCGCTGGCGACGATGACACGGTTGCGGCCCGCTGCCTTGGCCCGGTAGACCGCCTCGTCGGCCCGCTTCATCATCTCCACCGGCCCGGCATCCCCTGCCCGCCGGCTGGCGACGCCGATCGACACCGTCACCGGAATCGCGCGCTGTCCGCGCTGGATCTGGAAGGGGTCGTCCTCGACCCGCTTGCGGATCCGCTCAGCCACGGCCTGGGCCGCGTCGAGCGCCGTGTCCGGCAGCACGACGACGATCTCCTCGCCGCCCATGCGCGCCACCAGGTCGATGCCGCGCGTGCAGGTGCGCACCCGGTCGGCGAATTCACGCAGCACCTCGTCGCCGGCATCATGGCCCCAGCTGTCATTGACCGCCTTGAAGCGGTCGACGTCGAGCACCAGCAGCGAGAGCGTCCGCGCCCGCAGCGCCGACTCGTCGAATAGCGTCGAGAGCCGGCTGTCGAGATAGCGGCGATTATGCAGTCCGGTGAGCTGGTCCATCACCGCCATTTCCATCGAGGACTGCACGCTGTCGCGCAGCCGCTCGGCGAAACGCTTGCGGCGGACCAGGGTCCGCGCCCGCGCCAGCAACTCGTTGCGGTCGATCGGCCGAACCAGGAAGTCGTGCGCGCCGATCTCAAGCCCGCGCAACACGCGCGCCTTGTCCGCCGCCTCGCCAAGCAGGAGCACCGAGAGATTGCGCGTCCGCTCCAGTGTGCGCAGCTGGCTGCAAAGCCGAAGCCCATCGTAATTCTGCAGATCCAGGCTCACCAGCACGATCTCGAAATCGCCCTCGGCGGCGCGGGTCAGCGCCGTCTGCGCATCTGCTTCCGTCTCGATCGAGTGGAAGGCCGACAGCGCCTGGGTCAACCGCTCGGCGATCAGCGGCCGGTCCTCGATCAGGAGGACACGCCCATTGAGCCCGGTCTCGGCCGCAGCGGCAGCCAGCGGATCGGCGATGCCGAGCTGGCGCGAGGCGAGCGCGCGCTGGCGCAGTTCGTCGGTCACCGATTTCAGTCGCACCAGGCTGCGCACCCGCGCGAACAGGGCGGTGTCGTCGATCGGCTTGGTCAGGAAGTCGTCGGCGCCGGCGTCGAGCCCCTTCAGCCGGTCGCTTGGCTGGTCGAGCGTCGTCACCATGACCACCGGGATATGGGCGGTGGTGGCATTGCTCTTCAGCCGGCGGCAGACCTCGAAGCCGTTCATTCCCGGCATCATCACGTCGAGCAGGACGATATCGGTCTCGCCGCGCTCGCAGATCGCCAGCGCATCGATCCCGTTCGTCGCCGTGACGACGTCGAAATACTCGGCGCCAAGCTTGGCCTCGAGCAGCTTCACATTCGCGGGAATGTCGTCGACGACCAGGACCCGGGCAGACATGACTCAGCGCTTCCCCTCAGGCCGTCCCGACATAGGCACGCACCGTCTCGAGGAACTTGCCCACCGAGATCGGCTTGGAGATATAGGCCTCGCAACCGCCCTCCCGGATACGCTCCTCATCGCCCTTCATCGCGAAGGCCGTGACCGCGATCACGGGGATCGACTTCAGCGCGTCGTCCTCCTTGATCCATTTGGTCACCTCCAGCCCAGACACCTCCGGCAGCTGGATGTCCATCAGGATCAGGTCAGGATGATGCGTGCGGGCGAGCTCGATCGCCTCGATGCCATCCGCCGTCTTGAGCGTCGCATAGCCATGGGCCTCCAACAGATCGTTGAAGAGCTTCATGTTGAGCTCGTTGTCCTCGACGATCAGAACCGTCTTCTTCATTTAGAGCTCCCAGTCCGCACATCCCCGGTTGTCCGAACGATCGGATTCTCCGGGCTGCCGGCCGCGTTCAGTGCTAGGTCTAGCATGCGAGCAGTTGACGAAACGCAAACCCGAAACCAGACTCGCCGATCATAGATAGATAGCCATGCCCCATCCGATCACCAGCGAGGAAGCGCAGACGCTGGCGCTCAAGGCGCTCGCCTTCCTGGCCTCCGAGCCCGAGCGCCTGGAGCCTTTCCTGGCCGCCACCGGCCTCGGTCCTACCACCCTGCGCAGCGCCGCGCAGGAGCCCGGCTTCCTCCTCGGCGTGCTCGACCATCTTTGCGCCAGCGATTCGCTGCTGCTCGAGTTCGCAGGAAATCTGGGCCTGAATCCGGAGATGGTCGCGCAGGCCCGCGAAGTCCTGGCCGGCCCGCCCGAAGCCTTCGAGCCGTGAGTGGCGCGGGCAGCCCAGCCGTCTTCGTCCGGGCGCTGTGCCGCGACTGCCTGCAGGATCATGACGAGGCCCGCGCGCCGGTACGCCGCTGCCCGTCCTGCGGCTCGCCGCGGTTGCTGCGCCATGCCGAACGCGACAGCCTCCACCTCGCCCATATCGACTGCGACGCCTTCTACGCCACGATCGAGAAGCGCGACGACCCTTCCCTGCTCGACAAGCCGGTGATCGTCGGCGGTGGCAAGCGCGGCGTGGTCTCGACCTGTTGCTACATCGCCCGCATGTCCGGCGTGCGCTCGGCCATGCCGATGTTCAAGGCGTTGAAGGCCTGCCCCGAGGCGGTCGTGATCAAACCGGACATGGCGAAATACGTCGCCGTCGGCCGCCAGGTCCGCAGGCTGATGCAGGAATTGACGCCGCTGGTCGAGCCGCTCTCGATCGACGAGGCCTTCCTCGATCTCGGCGGCACGCAGCGCCTCCACCATGCCAGCCCGGCCCTGACCCTCGCCCGCTTCCAGCGCCGGATCGAGGACGAGATCGGCATCACCATCTCGGTCGGGCTGTCCTACGCCAAATTCCTGGCCAAGGTCGCATCCGATCTCGACAAGCCGCGCGGCTTCTCGATCATCGGCCAGGCCGAGGCCGTCGCCTTCCTGGCCCACAAGCCGGTCGGCATGATCCCGGGCATCGGCAAGGCCGGCGCGGCGAAGCTGGCGCAATCGGGTTTTCGCGTCATCGGCGATCTCGCCAGGGCCGAGATCGCGACGCTCTACCGCCTGGTCGGCAAGGACGGGCCGCGCCTCAGGAATCTTGCCCTGGGCATCGATCCGCGCAAGGTCACGGTCGAGCACGAGGCCAAGACCGTCTCATCCGAGACGACGCTCGATGTCGATCTCGCCCGCTTCGAGGAGCTGGAGCCGATCCTGTGGCGGCTCTGCGAGAAGACCTCGCGGCGGCTGAAGGCGCAGGAACTCGCCGGGCGCACCGTCACCCTCAAGCTCAAGACCCACGATTTCCACATCATCACCCGCGCCGCCCGCCTGCCCGAGCCGAGCCAGCTCGCAGCGCGCCTCTTTGCCGCCGGGCGCGACCTGCTCAGGCGCGAATGCACAGGGCCGCGCTACCGGCTGATCGGTATCGGCATGAGCGACTTCTCCGACCCGGCCGAGGCCGATCGCGGCGACCTCGCCGACCAGCAGACGCCCAAGCTGAAGGCGATGGAAATCGCCCTCGACAAGGTCCGCGCCAAATTCGGCGATGCCGCTATCGAGAAGGGCCTGTCGCTGCGCGATACCCGCCGGCGCTCTACTTCGAGCAATCGCTCGCCGGAAGCAGATCCAGACGCGTAAGCGTGCCGCGCAGCGCGAAGGAGCCGTAATCGAGCCGGATCGCGCCGGTGACACCGTTCTCATAGAGCTCGAAGGAAACGGTGTAAGCTGGTGTGCTCTCGCCGGAACCGACCTTGAAATAGGAGATCGTCACCGGCCAGCGCGCGAGTTTCTCGAATTCCGGCTTGCGCAACGGTGCCTCGGCCGGCGCCGCCGTGATCTTGCGGCCGATCACGGAAAGGGTGTCGTAGACATCCTTGCCACTGTTGGCGCCGTCGTAGAGACGGACATTGAAGGTGTTCTTGCCTTCGCGCGCCGCTTGGATCACGGCTTTCATCTGCTCGTTCGGGAACATCGCCGCGCTCGCCTCGCGATGCGTCTCGGCCTTGGGCGCGCGCAGGCTGACCTCGTAACCGGCCTCGCTCTTCTTCGCCGTGCCGTCGACGATATCGGCCGGCGCCCCGGCCGCCGAACTCTCGGTCTTGAAGCGGTAGCTCTTGGCGTCACCCTCCTCGAAGCTGGTGGTGCGCGCATCGATCACGCGTGGCCCGGCTTCGCTGGTGAGCTCGGTGACTTGGCGGAAGGAGAGCGCGTAGCCGTCGCAGGCATCGCCGGAGAAATCGAAGGCGATGCGGCCGCGCGCCGTGGTAATGTCGCGCGACGGCTTGCCGTCGTCGAGCACGAGATCATAGACGGCTCGGTGCGGCAACAGGACCACCCGCTCCGCCGAGGCGGGCGTCTGCGCCCAGGCCCCCATCGCCGCCATCACCGCCAGGCCTGCGATCCCGCCGCGATACGTCTTCATGCCGATCCTCGATTCGCGCTTTTGGCTGGGTCGAACTGCAGCCCCTGCGAATCTAGGTGCATTGCGGCAATGGCGCAAACAAGGCGGCGCGAGCGCCGTGATGGTCACTCCTGTGCAGGCCGAAGTTCAGCCTTGGCAGCAGCGAGAATTTCGTCCGACAGCGCCTCGTCGTCGACCATGCGGGAGAGGACGAGCGCCCCGACCAATGTGGCGTAGCTCGCAATTGCACTGCTCCTGCGCTCATCCGCGGTTGCGCCCGGTGCGATGGCGGAGAGGCCGGTAATCGCCGCGCGGACGCCCTCCGTCGCGGCCAGGCGTGCAGCCGCGCCCTGCCGCGCGACGTCACATCCGAGCGCCGCCACCGGACAGCCATGGCCGGCATCGTCGCGATGCGACGGTGACAGATAACGATCGACGATCGCCTGCAGCGGCGCCTGTGGTTCCGCCGCTTTCGCCTCGGCCGCCCATTGACCGGAGTGAACGAAGGCACGCCCGAGTGCCTGGGCGGCGAGGTCGTCTTTCGAGGCGAAATGCCCGTAGAAGCCGCCATGGGTCAGGCCGACTGCCTTCATCACATCGGCGACGCCGACCCCGTCGAAGCCGCGCTCGCGGAACAACGTCGCCGCCGTTTCGAGAATGCGCTCGCGATTTTCGGCCATCTGTTCGCGGCTGACCCGCATCGATCCGCTCCTTCGAAAATCGGCAATCCAGCCTCTTGACTCTTTATATGATACTTATCATCTAAATTCAATCATGATAATCATCATGAAAAAAAACGACACCCAAATCGAACAGGAGTTGGACATGGCTACGCAGCAGCTCGGCACTGCCCTCATCACCGGCGCATCCACCGGAATCGGCGCCGTCTACGCCGACAGGCTGGCCCGTCGTGGCTATGACCTCGTCCTCGTCGCCCGCGACGCGGCACGGCTCGAAGCGCTTGCCGAGCGCCTCCGCCGCGAGACTGGCCGCAAGGTGGAATGGCTCAAGGCCGACCTGACCGCGAAGGCTGACCTCGCTGCGGTCGAGCTGCGCCTGCGCGAAGACAAGAGCCTGACCGTGCTGGTCAACAATGCCGGCATGTCGGTCGCGGGCACCCTGCTCGACGGCGAGATCGACCACTTCCAGACCATGATCGAGCTCAACGTCGTCGCCCCGACCCGTCTCGCCGCCGCCGCGGCTCGCAACTTCGTGACCCGCAAGCAGGGCGCGATCATCAACATCGCCTCGGTGCTGGCCCTGGCACCGGAGCTCTACAATGGCAGCTACAGCGGCACGAAGGCCTACCTCCTGAACCTCAGCATCTCCTTGCAGAAGGATCTCGCGCCGGCCGGCGTCTATGTCCAGGCGGTGCTGCCTGGCGCGACCCGCACCGAGATCTGGCAGCGCGCCGGCGTCGATGTCGACGGTTTCCCGCCTGAAATGATCATGGAGGTCGACGCCATGGTCGATGCGGCGCTGGCCGGCTTCGACCAGGGCGAACTCGTCACCATTCCCTCGCTGCCGGATACGGCGGACTTCGAGCGCTATACGGCGGCGCGGCTGACGCTCGGCCCCAATCTCTCGCGAAACGCGCCGGCAGAGCGCTATCTGGCGACGCGCTCCGACGCCGCCTGACTTGCCCTGCCCCGCAGGCGCATCGGCCACGCCGCGCTGCGCTTGCGGGCTTGCCTGCCATCGGCGATGAAAGGCTCCTGTCCAGCGCAGGCCGGGAGCCTCTCATCATGAACGCCATCGACACCAAGCTCGCCGCCCTCGGCATCACCCTGCCCGCTCCGGCCGCGCCGGTCGCGAACTACGTGCCCTATGTCATCACCGGCAATCTGCTGATCATTTCCGGCCAGCTCTGTTTCGGCCTCGACGGCAAGCTTTCCGATGCGCACAAGGGCAAGCTCGGCGGCGAGATCTTCAACGAGGCCGGGCTCGAAGCGGCAAGGCTCTGCGCCATCAACGTGCTCGCGCAGGCCAAGGCTGCGCTCGGCGGCGATCTCGGCCGGATCAAGCGCTGCGTGCGGCTTGGCGGCTTCATCAACGCAACCCCGCATTTCGCCGCTCTGCCGGCGATCATGAACGGCGCTTCCGACTTCATGGTCGAGGTGCTCGGCGATGCCGGCCGCCATGCCCGCTCGACCATCGGCGTCGCCAACCTCCCGGCCGATGCCGCCGTCGAGGTCGAAGCCATGTTCGAGATCGCCTGATGGCCGCTGAAGCCTGGCTCACCGCCCGCCCGATCGCGCATCGCGGCCTGCACGATGCCGCCGGCGGCGTGATCGAGAACTCGCTCTCGGCGGCAGCCGGAGCGATCGCCGGCAACTTCGCCATCGAATGCGACGTCCAGCTCAGCGCCGACGAGGACGCCGTCGTCTTTCACGACTTCGTCCTCGATCGCCTCACTGCGCAGAGCGGCCGCGTCGACGCCCGCATGGCTGCCGAACTGGCACAGATCGGGCTGAAGGGCGCCAGCGACCGCATCCCGACGCTGACCGGATTCCTCGAGGCCATTGGCGGCAGGACGCCGCTGGTGATCGAGATCAAGAGCCGCTTCGACGGCGATCTGCGGCTAGCCAAGCGTACCGCGCAGATCCTCGCCGGCCACAAGGACCAGCCGATCGTGCTGAAATCCTTCGATCCGGTGATTGTCGCGGCCCTGCGCGAGCTCGCGCCCGGCTTCGCCCGCGGCATCGTCGCCATGAACGAATATAACTATGGCGACTACGACCGGCTTTCTCCCGGCGAGAAGCACGCCCTCGCCAACCTCCTGCATTTCGAGACGAGTCGGCCGGACTTCGTCTCCTGGAAGGTCGCCGACCTGCCGAGCGCCGCGCCCTTCCTCTGCCGCAAGGCGCTGGGACTGCCGCTGATGAGTTGGACGGTGCGCACGCCGGAAGACCGCGCCCGTGCGACCGAGCATGCCGACCAGATGGTCTTCGAGGGCTTCTTGCCTTGAGCGAAACCGGCACGCGCGAAACTCTCAGGGTCCGCGTCGCCACCTCGCTGAAAGGCGTCCCGGCCGCGGACTGGGACGCCTGCGCCAATCCCCGCGCCGGAAGGCCGCTTGAATCGGCCTCCGAGCAAGCGGATTCAATCTCTCAAGCAGACCCGGATAACCCCTTCGTATCGCACGCTTTTCTGCTTGCTCTGGAAGAGAGCGGCTGCGTCGGCGGCCGCACCGGCTGGTCGCCGGCCTATCTCCTGGTCGAGGATGCGGACGACCGCCTGATCGCCGCCGCGCCCTCCTTCGTGAAGGGCCATAGCCAGGGCGAATATGTCTTCGACCATAGCTGGGCCGAAGCCTATATGCGCGCCGGCGGCCGCTATTATCCGAAGATCCAGGTCGCAGCTCCCTTCACCCCCGCGACCGGCCCGCGCCTGCTCGTCGCCGACGGGCCACAGATCATCGAAGCGCGCGAGGCCCTGATCGCCGGTCTCGACGCTTTGCGCGAGCAGGTTCGTGGTTCCTCGATCCACGTCACTTTCGCGCAGGAGCCGGACATGGCGGCTCTGCTCGAAGCCGGTTTCCTCGAACGCCACGACATCCAGTTCCATTGGCAAAACGAGGGCTTTGGCAGCTATGACGACTTCCTCGCCACGCTGGCTTCGCGCAAGCGCAAGGCGCTGAAGCGCGAGCGGCGCGAGGCGCTCTCGGCCGGCATCGAGGTCGCGGTCCTCTCGGGCTCTGACCTCACCGAGAGCGTCTGGGACGACTTTTTTAGCTTCTATGAGGACACCGGCTCGCGCAAATGGGGCCGCCCCTATCTCAACCGCCGCTTCTTCTCGGAGATCGGCCAGCGCATGGGCGAGCGCGTCGTGCTGGTGCTCGCCCGCCGCGCCGGCCACAACATCGCCGGGGCGATCAATTTCCGCGGCGGCAACACGCTCTATGGCCGCAACTGGGGCTGCATCGAGGACCATCCCTTCCTGCATTTCGAGCTCTGCTATCACCAGGCCATCGACTACGCGATCGCGCACAGGCTGATCCGCGTCGAGGCTGGCGCCCAGGGCGAGCACAAGCTCGCCCGCGGCTATCGCCCGGTGACCACCCGCTCGGCCCATCTCCTCGCCGATCCCGGCCTTGCCCGCGCCGTCGCCGCCTACCTGCCCGGCGAACGGCGTGAGATCGGCTCTGCAGTGGCTGCGCTTGCGCAGGAGAGCCCCTTCCGCAAGGCTGGCGACATCTGACCCACGAACCACCGGAACCTGCGCGATGACCGCCTATGATCCCAGCAACATCTTCGCCAAGATCCTGCGCGGCGAACTGCCGGCCCACCGCGTCTACGAGGACGACCGGGCCCTCGCCTTTCTCGACATCATGCCGCGCGCGCCCGGCCACACGCTGGTGATCCCGAAGAACCCGGCCCGCAACATCCTCGACATCGACGCCGGCGACCTCGGCTATGTCGCGACGATCGCCCAGCGTATCGCCCGGGCGCAGATGCAGGCCTTCGCCGCCGACGGCATCACCGTGCAACAGTTCAACGAGAGCGCCGGCGGCCAGGTCGTCTTCCATTTGCACGTTCACGTCATCCCGCGCCATGACGGCGTCGCGATGAAGCCGCCGGCCAGCGAAATGGCCAAGCCCGAGGATCTGGCGGCCGCTGCAGAAAAAATTCGGGCCGCGCTGAAAAATCTTTGAGGGGCATGTCACGCGGGCGCTAGCTGGCTCGTCCTGTCTTCATCGCCACCCGATGGAGAGACCGATGAGCCAGCGCCTCAATGCCTTCCAGACCGCTCCCGAGGCCTACAAGGCCATGCTCGTGCTGCAGGAGTACGTGAACCAGACCCAGCTCGAGCACAGCCTGCAGGAGCTGGTGAAGATCCGGGCATCGCAGATCAACCGCTGCGCCTATTGCCTGCACATGCACATCGCCGACGCCCGCAAGGCCGGCGAGAGCGAGGCCCGCCTCAACCTGCTCAGCGCCTGGGAGGAGTCCGAGCTTTTCACCCCGCGCGAGCGCGCCGCCCTGCGCTGGACCGAGGAACTGACGCATGTCGCCGACCGCAGCCCAAGCGACGCGGCCTTCGCCGAACTGCGCGAGCATTTCAGCGAGAAGGATTGCGTCGACCTCTCGGTCGCAATCGGCATGATCAATCTCTGGAACCGGCTCAACTGCGGCTTCCGCACCCGGCACCCGAACGATCGCCGCCGCGAGCCGGCCGCCGCCTGAGCCTCAGCCTCGTCGTCAATGGCCCGGCGCGAACGCACTGGGCCGGAATGCCCCCCGCACGAAAGCCCCCGCCATGAGCAAGCGCCTCAATCCCTACACCACCGCCCCCGACACCATGAAGCCGATGATCGCGCTCGAAGCCTCGATCAAGGAGAGCGGCCTCGAACACAGCCTGATCCACCTGGTGAAGATGCGGGCCTCGCAGATCAATGGCTGCGCCTACTGCCTGCACATGCACTCCTCCGATGCGATCAAGGAGGGCGAGAGCCCGGCCCGCCTGTTCCTGCTCGACGCCTGGCACGAGTCGGCGCTCTATACGCCGCGCGAGCGGGCCGCCCTCGCCTGGACCGATGCGCTGACACTGATCTCGCAGACCCATGCGCCGGACCAGGCCTATGACGAGGTCGTCAGCCATTTCAGCCCGGAGGAAACCGTGAAACTCACGCTGCTGATCGGCGCGATCAACACCTGGAACCGGATCGCCATCGGCTTCCGCTCTGCGCATCCGCATGACCGTCCGGCCAAGTCCGACGCGGCCGCCTGAGACGCTTGCCATGAGCACCCCGGACGATCTCTTCGAGACGCATCGCCGCTTCCTGACCCGGCTCGCCTATCGCATGCTCGGCTCGGTCAGCGATGCCGAGGACATCGTCCAGGAGGCATGGCTACGCTGGCGCGATGTCCCGCAAGGCGAGGTCGAGGCGCCGCGCGCCTATCTCGCCCGCACCGTCACGCGCCTCTGCCTCGACCAGATGAAATCAGCCCGCAGCAAGCGCGAATTCTATGTCGGCGCCTGGCTGCCGGAACCGCTGATCGAGGAGATCGGCGCGGCCGAAGCCGATGTCGACACCCAGCTCGACGCCCCGATCGCGCTCATGCTCGCGCTCGAGCGACTCTCGCCGCTGGAGCGCGCCGCCTTCCTGCTGCACGACGTCTTCGACCTCGACTTCGCCGAGATCGCCCGCACAATCGACCGCAGCGAGAGCGCCTGCCGCCAGCTCGCCAAGCGCGCCCGCGAGCATGTCCGCATCGACATGCCGCCACGCAACAAGGTCGACCCCGCCGAGGCCAGGCGTTTCGTCGAAGCCTTCTTCAAGGCCGCCCACAAGGCCGACACCAGCGACCTGCAGACCCTGCTGGCGGAGGACGTCGCCTTCCACAGCGACGGCGGCGGCAAGGTGCTGGCGGTCGCGAACGTGCTCCACGGCATCGACCGCGTCCAGCGCTTCTTCGCCGGCATCGCCCGCAAGGTGATCAGCCAGCAGAAATCGACCACTGTCTACAAGCCGGTGCTGATCAACGGCCTACCCGGCTATCTCAGCCTCGAACGCGGCGAGACCTTGCAGGCGACCGCGCTCGACATCCGCGATGGCCTTGTCCACGCGATCTATGTCGTGCGCAATCCGGACAAGCTCCGGCACATCACGCTGGCGGCGGAATAGTCCCTCGAGATCGCCTTCGTCGCGTCACAGTCGCGATTATGGCTCAAATATGGGCAAGGCAACTTGGCTAGCTGATTTCATCCAGTCTGGAGCCTTGCGCTATGAATTTTGACATTTCCCAAGTTAAGCACCCGAAAGAAAAGCTCTACGGCAGCATCATGCTCGTCGTTGGAATCGCAATCTGGGCAGTGGTGCTCGGCGCCATTGCCGTTGCTCTGCTGAGCGGCTCGATCTGGCATGGTCTGGTCCTGCTCTTCTATTTCGGCATCTTCTGGCTGGTCTCCTATTGGGCGCGCGCCCTCACCCGCGCCTATATGATCGGCCATTTCGTCATGGTCGGCCCCGACCAGTTCCCGCATATCCACCGCATGGTCGAGGACGGCGCCCGCGCGCTCGGCCTGCGCGAGATCCCGCAGACCTTCGTCTACAATTCCAGCGGCGTGCTGAACGCGATGGCGCTGCGCCTTGTCGGCCGCCAGCGCTATATTTGGCTGACCTCGGCCCTGCTCGACGCCGACAATGACGAGCAGGTCCGCTTCGTCATCGGCCATGAGCTCGGCCACCATGTCGCCGGCCATCTCGACGAGCCCTGGAGCTATCTGCGCTTCCCCGGCCACATCGTCCCATTCCTCGGCGCCGCCTATTCCCGCGGCCGCGAACTGACCTGCGATCGCATCGGCGCCTTCGTCGCCCGCGACCTGCAGGCCGCCCGCACCGGCCTGCAGATGCTCGCCTGCGGTAGCGCCAAGCTGAATGCCCAGATGAACCCGGACGCCTTCCAGAAGCAGGAGCAGATGGTGCCGGGCATCGCCGGCTTCTTCCTCAAGATCGTCTCGCACTATCCGCGCCACACCCGCCGTGTCGAGGCGGTGACGCAATGGTACAAGACACAGCCGGCAGTCGGTCAGTCCATCCGTCCGAGCTTCGCGCCGCGCACGGCCTGAGAGCTGTCGCGGACGACATCTCGACGCATCATCGAGCCGGCGCCTTCTCGGCGTCGGTTTTCGTTTGAAGGCCTGAAGCGGAACCCGGCCTTCAGCCGAGCCAGAGCGCGCCGCCGATCAGTACCGCCTCGCCGGCGAGAACCGCCAGCATCACCTTGCTCCTTGAGAGCAGCACGATCACGACGGCGACGGCGAGCGCCGCCAGCCTGACCGCGAGCGGCACGCCGGCGAGCGCGCCGGGCGCCGTCAGCACGAGCTTGGCCACCACCCCGGCCAGCAGCGAGGTCGCGACCAGCCTGACCCATTCGAGCCAGGGCGATTGCTCGTCGAGCCGCCGGGCGAAGGCGACGGCGAGCCAGCGCCAGATCTCGGTCGGCAGCACCGCGAACAGGATGAGCGCGAGATAGGGCCACCACGGCCCGTCGAGGAAGGCGATCGGCTGGGTCATGCGCCCGCCTTCCGCGCCTTGCGCCAGCGCTGGACCAGGAAGGCGATGCTGCCGCCGGCGATGCCGCTGGCGATCAGATCGAAGCCGCCGCCGATCGCCCAGCTCGCCACCGGCGCCAGCGCGAGGCCGAGCCCGATCGCAACGGTGTCGCCCAGGCCGCGGATGCCGGCCACCATCGAGCTGAGGAAGAAGATCGGCGTCAGACAGAGCAGCCCGGCCGCGACCGGCGCCGGCACCACGCCGGCGAGATGGAAGCCGGCGAAAGTGGTGAACGAGCTGACGACGATCAGCGCATTGGCGAAGCCGAGGAAATAGGGCACCCGCTCTTCGGGCGGCATCGTCGGCAGGCGCCGGAAGCTCTCGACCCAGGCCGTCACCGCGACATAGTGGGCGAGCAGCAACTGAGTGCCGATCCCCTGCCCCGGACGGCGCAGCAGCGGCAGCAGCGCCACCGTCATCGGCAGGAAGCGCAGCGAGGCGAAGCCGATCGCCAGGGCGATGGCGCTCCAGGCGGCGCCGGCAGCGACCGAGGCGAAGAACAGCACCTGCGAAGGTCCGGCCCAGACCAGGATGGTCGAGAGCACGGCGGCCTCGACGGGATAGCCGACATCGCGCGCCAGCGTGCCGACACCCATCAGCGAAAGTCCGACCACCCAGGCCGGCAGCATCACGGCATCGCAAAAGCCCCTGAAGGCCAGCCGCAGCCAGGCGTTGCGAGTCGGCGCGCTCACGGCAGCGCCATCGGCTTGCGCCATGCAGCCTGAGCCAACGCAATCTGTTGTCGGAAGGCTCTGCCGTCACGGCCGAGCTCAAGCCCTTCCCTCGCTTGCGGTGGGGAGGGTTGGGCGGGGGGCTGTGCCGCCCGATGAGAGCTGGAAGAAGTCCCGAGCCCCGCCTTTCCGCCCCCCATCCCCAACCCTTCCCCACCGCAGGCGGGGGGAAGGGAACGCGCTTGAAGCTCAAGCGGCTCCTCTGAACTCTGCCTATGGCGGGAGGATCGGATCATCGGGCCGGCTGAAACGAAACGCGGCCCGCAACTGCTGCGGGCCGTTTCGCTTAAAGCGCATCGCACCGGGAGCATGACAGCCCCTACACAGCGGGCCAGCCCTGCATCCGGCGCAAGCCGGATCAGACGCTCTTCATCGCGAGCCCGATCAGCTCCTGGAAGAAGTCCATTGCTTCCTTCGGTATGCCGCCGACGGCGCGATAGCCGAGATAGAGCAGATAGAGGAAGGCCGGGACCAGGATCCAGCCCAGCACCTCCTCGAAGACGATGCGCCGGCGCCGCCGGCGCGCCCGCTTCTCGAACCAGCCGAGCTTTTCCTTGGGCGCGGGAGCGGCCGCTTCTGCGGCGACCTCCCCCTCTTGCGCCCAGACGCTTTCCGATTTGCGCTTGAAGAACACCGGATCAGGCCTTGGTCAACGGAACCTTCGGGACGGTACGGACGCTGCGCGCCTTGGGCGGCTCGACCGGGGCATCCGGCTTCGGGCCGCGCTTCGACCCGCCGCCGGACGAAGCAGCCTTGGCCTTGCCCGGTGTTCTGGCTGCCCCCTTAGCCCGCGGCTTGCGCGTGCGCTTCTCGGCCGCGGCGGCGACGTCCTTCTCCGGCTTGGGCTTCACCGGCCCATCGGGGAATTCGAGGCCGAGCACCTTGATGCCGGTCTCGGACTGGATCACCACCACCTTGACCGCGCCGCCGTTCTTGAGCCGGCCGAACAGCACCTCGTCGGCCAGCGGCGTCTTGATCGTCTGCTGGATCAGGCGGGCCATCGGCCGCGCACCCATCGCTTCGTCATAGCCGTTGTCGACCAGCCATTCGCGCGCCTCGTCCGAGAGCTCGATGGTGACGTTGCGGTCGGCGAGCTGGGCCTCGAGCTGCAGCACGAACTTGTCGACGACGCGCGCCACGACCGTCTTCGGCAGGTGGCCGAAGGAGATCGTCGCGTCGAGCCGGTTGCGGAACTCCGGCGCGAACAGCTTGTTGATCGCCTCGGTATCGTCGCCCTCGCGCTTCTGGCGGGTGAAGCCATAGGCGTTCCTGGCCATGTCGGCTGCGCCGGCATTGGTGGTCATGATCAGGATGACGTTCCTGAAATCGACCTGCTTGCCGTTGTTGTCGGTCAGCTTGCCGTGGTCCATCACCTGCAGGAGGATGTTGAACAGGTCGGGATGGGCCTTCTCGATCTCGTCGAGCAGCAGCACGCAATGCGGATGCTGGTCGATCTGGTCCGTCAGCAGGCCGCCCTGGTCGAATCCGACATAGCCGGGAGGCGCGCCGATCAGCCGGGAGACGGTGTGCCGCTCCATGTATTCCGACATGTCGAAGCGCACGAGCTCGACGCCGAGCGAGGAGGAGAGCTGGCGCGCCACCTCGGTCTTGCCGACACCGGTCGGGCCGGCGAAGAGATAGCAACCGATCGGCTTCTCGCCGTCGCGCAGACCGGCACGGGCGAGCTTGATCGAGGAGGACAGCGCCTCGATCGCCTTCTCCTGGCCGTAGACGGTGCGCTTCAGCGTGGTCTCGAGATTGCGCAGCACCTCGGCATCGTCCTTGGAGACGGTCTTGGCCGGGATGCGCGCCATCGTCGCGATCGCCGCCTCGATCTCCTTGACGCCGATCGTCTTCTTGCGCTTGGCCTCGGTCACCAGCATCTGCGAGGCGCCCGTCTCGTCGATCACGTCGATCGCCTTGTCGGGCAGCTTGCGGTCATGGATGTAGCGTGCCGAGAGCTCCACCGCCGCCTTGATGGCGTCGTTGGTGTAGCGCAGTTTGTGGAACTCCTCGAAATAGGGCTTCAGCCCCTTCAGGATCTCGATCGTGTCCGGGACCGACGGCTCGTTGACGTCGATCTTCTGGAAGCGGCGCACAAGCGCCCGGTCCTTCTCGAAATACTGGCGGTATTCCTTGTAGGTGGTCGAGCCGATGCAGCGCAGCGAGCCCGAGGCCAGCGCCGGCTTGAGCAGGTTCGAGGCGTCCATCGCACCGCCCGAGGTCGCACCGGCGCCGATCACCGTGTGAATCTCGTCGATGAACATGATCGCCTTCGGGTGCTGCTCGATCTCCTTCATCACCTGCTTGAGGCGTTCCTCGAAATCGCCGCGATAGCGCGTGCCGGCGAGCAGCGTGCCCATGTCGAGCGAGAAGACGGTCGCGTCCTCCAGTACCTCCGGCACCTCGCCACGCACGATCTTGAGCGCCAGGCCCTCGGCGATCGCGGTCTTGCCGACGCCGGGGTCGCCGACCAGCAGCGGATTGTTCTTCTGCCGGCGGCAGAGGATCTGGATCGTGCGCTGCACCTCGGCCTCACGGCCGATCAGCGGATCGATGCGCCCGTCGCGCGCCTTGCGGTTGAGATTGACGCAGTAAGCGTCGAGCGCGCTTTCCTTTTTCTTCTTGTCCTTGTCGCCCTCATTGGCCTGCTCGCTGCGCTGCTCGCGCTGTTCCGGCTCCTCTTCGGCGCCGCGCACGGGCCGGCTTTCGCTGGCGCCGGGGCGCTTGGCGATGCCGTGGCTGATGTAGTTGACCGCGTCGTAGCGGGTCATGTCCTGCTCCTGCAGGAAGTAGGCGGCGTGGCTTTCGCGCTCGGCGAACATCGCCACGAGCACGTTGGCCCCGGTCACCTCCTCGCGGCCGGACGACTGGACATGGATCACCGCGCGTTGGATCACGCGCTGGAAGCCGGCGGTCGGCTTCGAATCGTCACGTCCGTCGGTGACGAGGTTGGTCAGTTCCGCATCGATATAGTCGACGAGGTTGCGGCGCAGCGTGTCGAGATCGACGCTGCAGGCGCGCATCACCGCGGCTGCGTCCTGATCGTCGACCAGCGCCAGCAGCAGATGTTCCAGCGTCGCGTATTCATGGTGACGCTCATTGGCGAGCGCGAGGGCCCGGTGAAGCGCCTGTTCGAGGCTGCGCGAGAAGCTCGGCAAGGTCAGCGCTCCCAGTCCAGTTTCGAAAGGATGATGTTCAAAGCTACTTCTTCTCCATCACGCATTGCAGCGGATGCATGTGCTTGCGGGCGAGGTCCATGACCAAGGTGACCTTGGTCTCCGCGACCTCGTAGGTGAAGACGCCGCATTCGCCGACCCCATTCTGGTGGACATGCATCATGATGCGCGTCGCCTCCTCCCGGTCCTTGTTGAAGAACCGTTCGAGCACGTGCACCACGAACTCCATCGGGGTGTAATCGTCGTTGAGGATCAGCACGCGATAGAGATTGGGCTTGCGCGTCCTTGTGCGGGTCAGAACCGCAGTACCGGTTCCGCTGCGGTCGCTGTCGGTCGGGCCGGACGGCGCTCGCGGCTTTGACGCCAGACGCGGCACAAAAGAGGACGCGTTCCCGCGCGGCATATGGCCGGCTGGCAGGTCCTGATCGATCGGCGTCGTGGCTGCTTGGCTCAAGGTGTCCGTCCCGAAGGCTGACCTCAAGATAGTGCTTCGCTCACGAATTTACAGGCGTCTCCCCTGCTTCGCCAGCCCGTTGCGGTGGCAGGCCACAGCGAACCGCCATTTTTGAATGGGATGAACCAAAACCCGGCCAGGAATAGCCGGGCTTCCCAAAGGCTTGCGGTGCTGCAGCCGGTCTCAGGTGCGCCAGCGCAGCCGTTCGGGAGTGAGCACATTGGTGAAAGTCTCGCCCTCGCGGCGGGCCATGGCGTAGTCGCGCTTCAGGCGGAAATACCATTGCGCCAGCCGGTCGGCCTGCCCGAGCAACAGCATGGTCGGCTTGCGCTCCAGGCCCTGCTGGGCGAGTTCGAGAATCCTCTGGTCCTGGCGCAGGAAGGCACGCGCCGCCCAGCCGATCACCGGCGCGAGCGGCATGAGCTGCGGCAGGTCCGAAAGCAGCACATTGGTGAGCAGCGTCCAGCGTGCATCGATCGGCGTGGCGAAGGTCGCGTTGATGATGGAACGCTCGCCCATGCGGATGCGCTCGATCCGCTGGCCCGGCAGCAGGAAGTCGACCTCGGTCTGCGGCCGCCCGAGCAGCCGGTAGCCGCGCGAATTCGCCGCCGCCTTGTGCGCCTTCATCCGGAAACCGAAGGGCAGCGGCTCGAAATCCTTGACCTTTTCCTGCGCCGTCGCCGTCGGCCGCCACCACCAGGAATTATGGACATAGCCGACATGGCCGGGATCGATCAGGCTGAGCACGCTGAGATCATATGACGCCTCGACCAGCACCGAGACCGCGACGCGGCAGCGCGAAGGGCCGGTCAGCGCCAGCGCCGGCACCGGCGGCGCATGCTCCGGTCGCGCTCCCGGATAGAGCCAGATGATCCCGTCGCTCTCGCGGATCGGGAACTCGCCGACCTTGACCTGCCCGGGATCGGTGATGTCGCCCTCGACCAGCGTCGGCATCGCCTTGCAGCGCCCATCGGCTCCGAAGCGCCAGCCATGGAAGGGGCAGGTGATGGCGACGCCGTCGAACCGGCCCTCGGACAGGGGAGCACCGCGATGGGGACAACGATCGCGCAAGGCGAAGAGCTCGCCAAGCTTGGTGCGGCCGATCACGATCTGCTCGCCAAGAACGGTCACGCTCGCAATCGCGCCCGTCGCCAGGTTGCTGGTGCTCCTGACGCAGTACCAGGCCTCCCGCGGCGGCTCGTGGAATTCGCTCGCCGGCGGCGCCTGCGCGCTGGTCGCTGCATCCATGGCGATCGTCGAACGGCTCATTGCGGCTCCTGGTTCACCTCACCGCCATCCGGTGAATGGCGATGGGCGCAGGCAGCCGCTCGCTGGTTGCAACAGCATTGCCGCGACGCCGGTCCGGAAGCACGGCGCCCAAACGCAAAGAAGCCCGGCCGAGGCCGGGCTTCTTGAAATTCTCAGGTGATCAGCTGCGGCCGGGCACAGCCGGCCGCGCCGAAATCACTTGGCCGGGGTCGGGACGGCCTTGGCGACGATGCCCTCGAACGGCTTGTAGGCGTCCTTGGCGATCGCGGCATAGAGCTCGCCGATCTTGGTGACCTGGGCGACATAGCCCTCGAAAGCGGTCTTGACGTAGTCCGACTGGATCTCGATCGCCTTGTCGAGCGTCTTGACGCCGGCCAGCTTCTCGATCGCGGCCGTGCCGGCCTCGAACGACTTCTTGGCGTAGTCGGTGGTCTCGACGGCGAGAGCCTGCACACCCTTCGAGGTGGCGCCGAAAGCCTTCAGGGCAGCGTCGACGTTCTCTTTGGAGGCCTTCTGGATGGTCTCGAACTGCTGGATCATGGTGTCCCTTTCGGCGCTCATGCGCCGCCTCTGCTGACGAGCCGGAATGGCCCGGGTTCCGTGCCCCCAAGGTCAGATGAAAAGGTCCATCACCGGGGCGCTCACTCATATTGTGCACCGCAACATAAAAGTCAAGCTCGCGCTGCAATGCACCAAACGCAGAGCCCCCCGGCGTGCACCGGCAACGGTTTGCAACCTGACCGCCATATGTGACGGTCATGCGAAAGCCTTTCGGCGCTTAACCGCTCCGTAACCGCATCCGCCTAACCTCTGCATCTGTGTCCTTCGCGCCACGCTGCAAAGCCTGCGACGGACGGGTGGGTTAGTTGAGGCGAGTTGCATGGCTTTTGGTTGCGTTGGTTCCCGACGCGGACGCTGGCTTGCGTTCATCGGGCTGGTGAGTGCTGCTGCCGTCGTGCTGACCGCGACGGTTTCGCCTGCCGAGGCGGCGCGCAAGAAGCGGCGCCATGTCACCGGTGGCTACGCCCCGCCCTATGCGGCGATGGTCGTCGACGCCAAGACCGGCCGCACATTGCACGCCGTCAACGAGGATGCCCCCCGCATCCCGGCCTCGCTCACCAAGGTGATGACGCTCTACATGCTCTTCGAGCAGATGGAGCGCGGCCGCTTCAACATGAATTCCGAACTCAGGGTCTCGTCCTATGCGGCCTCGCAGCCGCCGACCAAGCTCGGCCTGCGCGCCGGCTCGACCATCGAGGTCGAGGACGCGATCAAGAGCATGATCACCCTCTCGGCCAACGACTCCTCCGTCGTGGTCGCCGAAGCCATCGCCGGCTCGGAAGAGGCCTTCGCCGAGCAGATGACGCGCAAGGCGCGCGCGCTCGGCATGGACTCGACCCGCTTCTACAACCCGCACGGCCTGCCGAACTCGCCGCCGAACATCACCACGGCGCGCGATCTCACCATCCTGGCGCGGGCGATCCAGGAGCGCTTCCCGAAATATTTCCCGCTCTTCCAGATGCGTTCCTTCCAGTACGGTTCGCGCACCATCCGCGGGCACAACCGTCTTCTCGGCCGCATCGAGGGCGTCGACGGCATCAAGACCGGCTACACCCGCGCCTCCGGCTTCAACCTGATGACCTCGGCCAAGACGGAAGGCCGCCAGATCGTCTCGATCGTGCTCGGCGGCCGCTCCGGCGCCTCGCGCGACAAGATCATGGCCGATCTCGTCCTCGCCAGCCTGCCGCGCGCCAGCGCCGGCGGCCGCAGCGCCCCGATGATCGCCGAGGCCTCCGAGCCGCAGCAGGAGCGCTTCCGGGCTCCGGCCCCGGTTCCCGAGCCGCCGGCTCGCCCGGCCGTGGTCGCCCAGGCGCCCGAGCCCGCCCCGGCGCCCACGCCGATCCCGGTGCCGCGCCCGCGCGCCGAGCCTGAAGTGCCGGCCGCCGCCCGCGCCTATGCCGCGACCACGACGACCGCCCAGATCACGCCGCCGCGCGCCTTGAGCGGCAGCGCCCAGGCGCTCGCCCTCTCCAATATGCGCCCGGTCGCCGCGACGACGACGCCGTCGGCAATGCGCTGGTCGATCGGCGCCGCGCCGGCCGAAGGCAAGGTCCTGCGTCCGCCGGCGAATGTCGACACCACCTCCTCGATCGCCAAGCTCGCAGAGCCGACCGCGAAGGACGAGGCGCAACCCATGCCGAAGAAGATCGAGGCCCGCCTGCCCGAGCCGGCGCCGCTGCCGGTCAAGGTGGCGCATGCCGCCAAGGCTCCCGAAGCCAAGCCGGCCGAGAAAACCGCGATCGCCTCGAAATGGGTGATCCAGCTCGGCGCCACTGACGACGAGGCCAAGGCCAAGGACATCCTGGCCCGGGCCCGCGCCAAGGCCTCCGGCTCGCTCGCTGACGCTTCGCCCTTCACCGAGAAGGTCGAGAAGGGCGGCGCCACCCTGTTCCGTGCCCGCTTCGCCGGCTTCGAGGAGTCCAAGGACGCCGAGAAGGCCTGCGCCCAGCTCAAGCGCGGCGGCTTCTCCTGCTTCGCCACCCGCAGCTGACCGATTGGGAAAGGAGATCAACCATGCTTTTTCAGCAAGGTATCCTTGGCCTGGTTGACCCGAGCGGCAAGCCCGCTGGTGCCGCCGGCATCCGGATGGATGCGCTTCATCAGGCCCCGATGGGCCTCGCGGATCGCCTCCTGGCCCGCCCCCGGCTGAAGCCCCAGGATCTCGTAGGCCTCCTCGTCCGTCATCGCGCCCGTGCGCGCCGGGCCGCGCTGCCCCGCGTCGCGGTGACGATCAGCGTCTTCACGCCATCCGGGCGCCCGGCGGTCGAGATAAGCCTCTAGCAGGCGCGCCCCGTCGGGATCACCGGCGAGGCATTCGCGCAGCAGCGCGCTGAGTTCGACAGGCGTGAGATCGTCGAGATCGCGCCCGGTAAAGGCGCCGGCCAGCACCTTGCCCCTGATGCCGCCGCTGTCGTGGTCGAGCTCCATCTCCAGCAGGCTCGATGCGACCTTGGAACGCCCGGCCGAGCCGGTCCCACCCCAGTCCCGCGCCCATTCCGGCATCTTCAGGCCGCCGGGACCATAGGCGCTCCAGCCGAGCAGCCAGGCCCCGAGTCCGCCGAGAAAAATCGCCATGTCGGCCCGGCCACGCAGCATCAGCAGTGCTGCGACGCCGAGCGAGAGCGTGCCGCCGACGATCTTGCCGAACCTGACGAGTTTCTTCGGATCGGCTCCCGCGAAGAACTTGGCGATCCACCAGAGCAGGATCAGCGTGGCGATACCGTAGAGCAGGGTCACGGCTTGCGGCCCTCCATCGCCGTGAGCAGCCTCTGCGCCGCGGCGCTCTGCCCGGCAAGCTTCAGTAGCGCCTCGCGCCCGCCGCTGGCATAGGCCGCGGCACCGCGCAGCAGATCGAGCAGGGAGTTCGGCGCACTGACGTCGAAGCGCGCATGGGCGCCGCCGGTCAGGCGCGCGATCTCGCCGAAGGCTGCGCTGGCATCCGGATCGTCGCCCTCCTGGAACATGAACCCCTTGATGCCGCGCAGGCCGAGTTCGCCGGCGAGCGCGCAGAGCCGGTCGATATCCTCCTCCATCGCATCGCCGACATAGACGAAGGCGCGGATCGGCACGCGCCGCTCCTCGTCGCGGATATGCTTGAGCACGCGGCCGATCTGCGTCTGGCCGCCGCGGCAGTCGATCTTGTTCATCAACCCGGTCAGACGCTGCGGCTCGCCGAGCCAGCCCGAGGCGCGGCATTCGTCGAAGCCGCGGAAATAGACGAGCTGGACCGCAAGGCCGCCGGTCCTGGCCGCGACCTCGAACATCTGACCCTGCAGCGAGCAGGCGAGATCCCATGTCGGCTGCCGGCTCATCGTCGCATCGAGCGCGAAGACGAGCCGCCCGGCCCGCCCGGTCGCCAGCGGCGCGAGCTGCTTGGCCGAAGCGAGGAAACGGTCGATCTCGCCGGGCCTGGAGCGCGCAGCGCTCTCGGCCGGGCACGTTTCGCCCGCCTTGCCCACTGGCTTGCCGTTGTCGCGCGTCATGCTCTTCGCCGGGATTCGCTCATGCCGAAGATATTGGCCGCGCCGCCGGCATTTGCTACCCGTCGCGCAGCCTCAGGGAGAAGCGCTATGTCGCAGGTCGCGGTGTTCGAGACGGTCAAGGCGATGCGCGAGGCTGTCGCGGCCTGGCATGCAGCCGGCGAGAAGGTCGCGCTGGTGCCGACCATGGGCGCGCTGCACGAAGGCCATATCGCGCTCGTCACCGAGGCGCAGAAGCATGCCCGCCGAGTCATCGTCTCGATCTTCGTCAACCCGACGCAGTTCGCGCCGCACGAGGACTTCAAGAAGTACCCGCGCACCTTCGACAGCGACCGCGCCCAGCTCGAGGCGGCCAACGCCGATGCGATCTATTTCCCGGCCGTCGAGGAGATGTACCCGCCGGGCTTCGCCAGCCGCGTGCTGCTGCTCGGTCCGGCTGCGGTCGGCCTGGAGGATCGCTTCCGCCCGACGCATTTCGAAGGCGTCGCAACGGTTTGCTGCAAGCTGTTCACGCAGTCGCAGGCCGATTTCGCCGTCTTCGGCGAGAAGGACTACCAGCAGCTCAAGGTGGTGACGCGCATGGCGGGGGATCTCGACCTCGGCATAAAGATCGTGCCGCTGGCAACCTTCCGCGAGCCCGACGGCCTCGCCATGTCCTCGCGCAACCGCTATCTCTCCGCGGACGAGCGCGCTTTGGCGCCGACGCTCCATCGGGTGATGCAGGCCCTCGCCGCCCGCATCCGCAACGACGACCCGCTCTTCCAGGCCGTCGCCGATGCGCAGAACGAGATCATCACCGCCGGCTTCGAGCTCGACTATCTCGAAGCCCGCCATGCCGACACGCTGGCGCCGGTGACCTCGCGCGCCGACGGCCCGATCCGCCTGCTGATCGCGGCGCGGATCGGCGGGACCAGGCTGATCGACAACATTGGGGTGTGAGGAGCGAGACCAACCGGATGACTTCTGCGGACCGCAAAGCGACCTTCACGCTCGACGAACTCGACCTTCGCCGTGCCGTGCGTCTGCACGCCTTCAGCGGAATCCGTGAGAAGCAGACCATCATCCGGCTGATCGTGCTCTGGTTCATCGGGATGGCGGCCTTCGTCGGCTTCTTCTCTGCCGCCGGGATGCCGTGGCCGGAATTGCGCGGGAATCTCCTGCCGATCGCGCTCGTCATGGTCGCGACCATCCTCGTCTTCAGCCTCGGCATACCGCTCGCGCTCGGCCCGCTCGTCATCCGCCGGCGCTTCAAGCAGGACAAGCTTGTCCGCAAGCCCGTCTCGGCCAGCTGGGACGAAGAAGCCTATGAGGCCGAGCAGCCCGGCGCGCGCAACCACATTCCGTGGCGCGACTACATGAAGATCCGCGAGGACAAGCACCTCTTCCTGTTCTTCATCTCGGACTACAGCTACCAGATCCTGCCGAAACGGGCGTTGACCACTGAGCAGATCACGGATTTGCAGCGGGTGCTTGCAGCGCTTTGAGCGGAGAGCGAGTTCCTCACAAATGGCGCGTCACGTCCATGCGCTGGTGCAGGATTCGGACGATGTCGATGCCACTCTCGAAGTGTCGGGAGAACACAAGATGAGAGCCGACGGCGTATTTGAAGTAGCCGTCCCGGACATCGCTGAGGCGTCCCTGCTTGCTCCCGGCAGCGAGGCCTTCGAAGGCGGCAATGATGGCAGCGTGGTAACTCTCAGCCTGCTCCAGCGACCAGCGCGAAGCGGTGTATGACCAGATATCTTCGAGGTCCGCCTGCGCGAGCGGATAGAGCCGGTAGCCGCGGCTCTCAGCCATGCTTGGCCCGCATCTTCGCCAGGAACGCCTCGTTGTCGAAAGGCTGAGGCTCGCCGGACGTCTCCCCGGCGATCAGCGCGTCCCGCAGGGCCTTCACTTTCGCCTCATGCTCTTCGAGAAGCCGCAAACCAGCCCGCACCACATCGCTGGCCGAACCATAGCGACCGCTCTGGACCTGAGCGCCGACGAAATCGGTGAAATGCTCGCCGAGTGAGATCGAGGTGTTCTTTGACATGCCGCTTCCCTGCATCGATACCAAAGAATACCAAACTCTGGTAACAACGGCCAGCCGGCTGGCCTACAGCAGCCCCAGCTCCGCCAGCTCGCGCCGCATCTGCTCCGGCATGACGCCGAGATCACCGCTGCGGCCATCGATGTCGCGCGGCGCATCCTTGTCCTGGAGATAGCGCCAGCCCTGGAACGGCCGGAACGGCCTGGGCTCGACCGGCACCACCACCGGCTCCATCACCAGATGGCAACGACCGATGCCCTCGCCATCGGTGAAGGGGCGGATGTCGATCAGGCGCTGGCGCGCCGAGACCTGGCCCTTGATCACCCAGTAGAGCGAGCCGCCATTGACGATCTCCTCGATCCGCTTCGGCACCATGCGGGTGGTGTGCAACTGCTCCGCCGGCTCGCCGCGAGCGCGACGCTGCGCCTGCCGCTCGGCGATCCATTCTTCGAGATCGCTGATCGATTCGGCGCCGACGCAAAGCTTGAGGATATGGAGCGGCATGGCGGGCAACCTAATCCTCACTGAGGCGCCTCGCCAGAGCCCACAGCCTTTCTCCACAACCGCGCCAAGCCGGGGTGGCCGGCGCCAGCGCGGCCATGACGGCGCCGTTCGTGCAGGTTACTAAGGCCACCGACCCGAACGGAGACACGACATGCGCGGACTGCAAGGCAAGGCCATTCTCGTCACCGGCTCCTCGACCGGCATCGGCTATGCGATGGCCGAACGCCTGATCGCCGAGGGCGCCAAGGTGTTGATCCATGGCCGCGAGCAGAACGAGGTCGACACCGCCTGCCGCAAGCTCGGTCCCGCGACGGCCGGTTCGATCGGCGACCTTGCCGAGCCGGCAACCGCACAGGCGCTGGTCGATGCGACGCGAAAAGCCTTCGGCCGCATCGACGGCCTCGTCAACAATGCCGGCATCTATCCGCGCGGCGTGCTGGGCGAGACCTCCGCCGCCTTCTTCGACCATATGTTCGCGATCAACACGCGCGCGCCCTTGCTCTGCGCCGAGGCGGCGATCCGCGCCTTTCGCCTGCAGAAATCGGGCGGCTCGATCCTCACCGTCGGCTCGATCAACGCCTGGTGCGGCAATTCCAACCTGACCGTCTATTCGATGTCGAAGGGCGCGCTGATGACGATGACGCGCAACCTCGCCAACACGCTCGGGCGGGAGCATATCCGGGTCAACCAGCTCAATGTCGGCTGGACCTTCACCGCCAACGAAGATGCGACGCAGCAGCGCGAGGGCAAGAAGCCGGGCTGGGAGAAGGAGGTCCCGCTCGAATTCGCCCCCTTCGGCCAGATCATGCAACCGGCCGAGATCGCCGCCCACACCGCCTTCTGGCTGTCGGAAGAAAGCGGCCACGTCTCCGGCCAGATCTACGAGGTCGAACAGTTCCCGCTGATCGGTCGTGGCCGGGCTGCCGACTAACTCGCAACGCAATTGCGCGGCACCTCAGCAACGACGCATCCGGGATGGCAGGGCGAACTCTCCCGGAGCGCACCGCGGACCAACCGAGATTGACGATGCCGATGCCTACGGATGTCTTTTCGCCCTGGCTGATCCGCTGGAATCTTGAAGCCGCCGGCCAGCCGATCAGGACGCATGCCAGCCAGCTGCAGCCTGTCCTGCTCGATGGCCGGCCGGCCATGCTGAAACTGCCCGAGGTCGAGGACGAGCGACGCGGCTACCTGCCGCTGGAATACTGGAACGGCGACGGGGCCGCCCGCCTCCTCGCTCGCAGCGAGCATGGCGAGGCGATGCTGATCGAGCGCGCCACCGGCACGCGCTCGCTCGCGGCCATGGCCCGCAGCGGCGCAGCCGGCGATGATGAGGCGACCGCAATCCTCTGCGACGCCATCGCCGCCCTGCAAAAGCCGCGCGGCCCGGCGCCCTCCGGCCTGATCCCGCTTGAGATCTGGTTCAAGGACCTGTTCCCGATGGCGCAGGAGCGCGGCGGCATCCTCGCCCGCGCGGCCGCGGCGGCGAACGAGCTCCTGCCGGCTCAGCGCGAGGTCGTCCCGCTGCATGCCGACCTGCACCATGACAATGTGCTCGATTTCGAAGCCAAGGGCTGGCTCGCCATCGACCCGAAATCGGTGATCGGCGACCGCGCCTTCGAATACACCATCCTGTTCTGCGATCCCGACCTCGCCGATCCCGAGCCACCGGTCGCGACAGTCCCGGGTCGGTTCGAGCGCAGGCTGGAGATCGCACTGGCGAAATCGGGGCTGGAGCGCGAGCGCCTGCTGAAATGGATCCTGGCCTGGTGCGGGCTCTCCGCCGCCTGGTTCCTCGAAGACGATGACCCGCTGGCGAAGATCAACCTCGCCGTGGCGGAACGGGCGATTGCAGCGTTGGACTGCCTGTAGCCCGTCATTCTCGGGCGAAGCGCAGCGCAGACCCGAGAATCTCAGGACGAGAAGGCGCGGTCACAGCCTCCTCCGGCCTGAGATTCTCGGGTCTAGCCCGAGCATGACGCGCTATTCCCCCAGCACGACCACCTTCGCGCCTTCCGCTACCTGCGCGCCCGGCTCGGCCCCGAGCTCGGTGACGGTGCCGTCGCGCGGGGCGGTCAGCACATGCTCCATCTTCATCGCTTCGACGATGGCGAGGCGCTGGCCCTTCACCACCGCCTCGCCGGCCGTGACGAAGAGCGCGATCAGCTTGCCGTGCATCGGCGCCTTGATCACACCGCCCGCCCCTGCCGCAGCATTGAGATCGACGCTGAACGGGTCGAACAGCGCGACGGAAGTCTGCCGGCCGCGATGCAAAGCGAGATAGGTGCCCGCTTCAGCTCGGGCCAGCGTCACCTCATGCTCGCCCTCGGGAAGCGGATGGCCCGGCAGCGAGACGCGGGCGTCCTCGCCGTTCCACTCGATCCTGGCCTCGATCCGCTCGCCATCGACCAGCAGCGGCAGGCCGAGCGCCGGGCGCGGCATGATCGAGAAGGCGTCGGCATCGAGCCAGGGCGACTTGGCCTCATCGCCGGTGCGCTCGACGGCGAGGTCGAGCAGCGCCACCTGGCGCTCCTCTTCGAGCTGCAGCGCCGCCGCCGCGACGGCGGCCGCATCGAGCGGCTGCGGCTCGGCCCCGAGCGCTGTGATGTTGCGCTCGATGAAGCCGGTGTCGAACGGCCCCTGCCGGAAGCCCTCCGCCTCGGCGAGCTTCTTCAGGAAGGCGAGATTGGTGCGGGGGCCGGCGACGATGGTCTCGCCGAGCGCGAAGGCGAGATGGTCGAGCGCCTCGTCGCGGGTGCGGCCATGGGCGATCACCTTGGCGATCATCGGGTCGTAGAACGGCGTCACCGAATCGCCGGCCTCGACGCCGGTGTCGATGCGGATGTCCTCGCTCTGCGGGAACTGCAGCGCCCAGAGCTTGCCGGTCGAGGGCAGGAAGCCCTTTTCCGGGTCCTCGGCATAGAGCCGCGCCTCGACGGCATGGCCTTCGGCGCGAACGTCGTCCTGCGTGAAGCCGAGCGGCTCGCCGGCCGCGACCTTGAGCTGGAGCTCGACCAGGTCGAGCCCGGTGATCGCCTCGGTGACGGGATGCTCGACCTGGAGGCGGGTATTCATCTCCATGAAGTAGAAGCGGTCGGCCCTGAGGCCATCGCGCCCGTCGGCGATGAACTCGACCGTGCCGGCCCCGACATAGCCGACCGCCTTGGCGGCCTCCGTCGCCGCCTTACCCATGGCGGCGCGCACCTCCGGCGTCATGCCCGGCGCCGGCGCCTCCTCGATCACCTTCTGATGGCGGCGCTGCAGCGAGCAGTCGCGCTCATAGAGGTGGACGACATTGCCATGGCTGTCGCCGAACACCTGGATTTCGACATGGCGCGGCGAGAGCACGTATTTCTCGACCAGCACGCGCGCATCGCCGAAGGCGTTCTTGCCCTCGCGCTGGGCGCTGGCGAGCGCGTCGGCGAAATCCTCGGGCCGGTCGACCTTCTTCATGCCCTTGCCGCCGCCGCCGGCGACCGCCTTGATCAGCACGGGATAGCCGATGCGCTCGGCCTCATTGGCGAGGAAATCGACGCCCTGCTCGGCACCGTGATAGCCCGGCACGACCGGGACATTGGCCTTCTCGACCAGCGCCTTGGCGGCGTCCTTCAGGCCCATGGCGCTGATGGCGGAGGCCGGCGGGCCAACGAAGACGATGCCGGCCGCAGCGCAGGCCTCGGCGAATTCGACATTCTCGGAGAGGAAGCCGTAACCCGGGTGGATGCAGGCCGCGCCCGCTTCCTTCGCCACGGCGAGAATCTTCTGCGCGTCGAGATAGCTCTCGCGCGCCGGCGCCGGGCCAATCCGATAGGCCTCGTCAGCCATCTCGACGAACAGCGCCTCGGCATCGGCGTCGGAATAGACCGCGATGGTGCGCAGGCCGAGCCGCTTGGCGGTGCGGATCACCCGGCAGGCGATCTCGCCGCGATTGGCGATCAGGATGGAGGGCAGTTTGGCGGCAATCGACATGGGGCATCCTCGAACCGATGCCCCGTTATAGCCCAGCCGAAGCCCTTGTCTGCGCCTTGTTGCGCAAGTGGCGGATGGGCACAGCGTCTCGAAAGACGCGTCATGCTCGGGCTTGACCCGAGCATCTCAGGCCGGATGAGGTTCCGACCAGCGTCCTCCTGTCCAGAGATTCTCGGGTCTGCGCTTCGCTTCGCCCGAGAATGACGGCTGGCTTTCGCCGCCTCAGTCCAGCACTCGCAGCCGCCGCCCGAGCTTCAGCGCCACCGTCGTGCCGACGATCAGCCCGACTGCGAACACCCAGCCCGAGACCGCCCCGGCCGAGATGCCCGAGAGGAGCGTGCCGACCGTGCAGCCGAGGCCAAACACCGTGCCCCAGCCGAGCAGCGCGCCACCGATCAGCCCGCGCAGGACGTGCCCGCCGGTTGGTCGCCGCGGCTTGAACTCGCCCGCCGCCAGCGCCGCGGCAAAGGCAGCCGCGACCAGCCCGGCAACGAAGAGACCGTTCGGCGTCAGCAGCGTCTCGCGGATCAGGGTGGCGCAGCCGCGGAAGCTGTCGAGCCCTTCCAGCCGCACCGGCAGCCAATCGAGCTGCGTCGCCACCTGGCGCGAGCGCGAGCCGAGTTCGGCGGTGACGCCAAGCGGCGAGAGGCGCAGATAGGCGGCGACGCCGATCAGCCCGACGAAGAGGCCACCAAGCCAAGCAGGCCAGCGCCGCAGGAAGATCGTGGCAACGGGATCGGCCGACGATTTGTCCAAAGCTCCCTGCTCGCTCGGCCGTCCGGTCCGCAGCAGCCACCAGGCCAACGCGCCGAGCACGGCAAATCCCGCCAGCAGCGCGCCGCCATAGCCGAGCTGGCGCGGCAGCCACAGCACCGGCGACTCGGAGATCGTCAGGAGATAGAGCTCGTTCCAGCTCAGGAAGCCG
Source organism: Allobosea sp. NPDC003192 (assembly GCF_050275675.1). Taxonomy (NCBI): domain Bacteria; kingdom Pseudomonadati; phylum Pseudomonadota; class Alphaproteobacteria; order Hyphomicrobiales; family Alloboseaceae; genus Allobosea; species Allobosea sp. NPDC003192. The sequence continues at coordinate 28,357 of NZ_JBNNPK010000027.1, read as the reverse complement.
AGAATGAAGCCGAGGCCCGCACCGATCAGCGCGAAGGGCGAAGTCGGCGAGCCCTCGCCCAGCCGATAGAGATGGGCGCTGATGCAGGAGCCGGAGATCGCCATGCCGGCGCCGAAGGCGAGCCCCGCCAGCAGCAGCGCTGGGCCGACCGGGCCGATATGCGCCGTCGGTGGCAGGCGCGTGCCCGTGGGATCAGGCAGCCAGGCGCCATAGATCAGGGTGTAGCCGGCAAGTCCGACGGCCAGCGCCGTGAGGATGCCGAGCAGGCCGCGCGGATCGCGCCGGTCGAGCCAGTCCTTCCAGATGCAGAAGAAGCAGAAACGCGCGCGCTGCAGCACGAAGCCGAAGGCGGCGCCCAAAATCAGCGAGAGCTGGAGCTGCGGCGCCGGATCGCCATGGCGTCCGACGAGGTAGATCGAGACCGCGATCGCAACTGCGACCACAGCTGCCGCGATGAAGCGCAGGGGCGGCAGCCTGATCGGCTCCGCCCCCGCCTGCCGGCGCGCCAGCTCATAGTCCAGCGCGCCGCTATCGTCGGAAATGCTCATCGGGAGGGCTTACTTGCCACCCCAGACCGTGCCGGCCGGATTGCTGATCGGCAGGCCGACGACGTTGCCATACTCGGTCCAGGAGCCGTCATAATTGGCGGCCTGATAGCCGAGCACGCGCGAGAGGATGAACCAGGTGTGGCTCGAGCGTTCGCCGATCCGGCAGGAGGTGATCACCGGCTTGGAGCCGTCGATGCCGACCTCGGCATAGAGCTTCTTCAGCTCCTCCGGCGACTTCAGCGTCCCGTCGGCCTGGTTGACGGCGCGCGCCCAGGGCACGTTGACCGAACCGGGGATATGGCCGGCTCGCAGCGCCAGCTCCTGGAAGCCCGCCGGCGCGATGATCTTGCCGGAGAACTCGTCCGGCGAACGGATGTCGAGCACGCGCGCCTCGGATTTCTTCTCGACCGTGGCGACGACGTCGGTCAGGCGGGCGCGCAGTTTCTTGTTGGGTTCGCCGACGGTGAAGCTGGACGCCTTCACCGGCACCGGATTGGTTGCGACCGGGCGCTTCTCCAGCTCCCATTTCTTGCGGCCGCCATCGAGCAGTTTCACATTGTCGCGCAAACCGTAGATGTCGAACACCCAGGCGCCCCAGGCGGCGAACCAGTTGTTGTTGTCGCCGTAGAGGACGAGGGTCACGTCCTTGTCGACGCCGAGCTTGCGGGCGAGCGCCTGGAACTTCTCGGGACCGGCGATGTCGCGCGAGACGGTCTCGACCAGGTCGGTATGCCAGGCGATGTTCTGGGCGCCGGGGATATGGCCGCGCTCATAGATGCCGGGCTCGACGCTGACCTCGACGACCCGGACCTTGGGATCGTTGAGGTTCTTCTCCAGCCACTCGGTCGAGACCAGCGGACCGGTCTGGGCCAGCGCTACGCCGCCGAGCGCAAGGCTCGCAGCCAGCACGACCGCACCGCGGCGGATGAGGGAGAGGACGGACATTCTGGCGCTCCTTGGCGCCGAAGGGCCGAAACATCGGCACCCTTCGGCATGAATTGCAGGGGCTGCCATGATTTCGCCACGCGACCTGCCGGAGAAGCCGGACAGGATTTTTTTGTTTGCCATCAAGGCGGAAGAACTGGGTCGTACGACCTTGGTCTAGGGAGAATGTTCTCCTTTTGCTTCGACTTTGGTTCGATCCTGCGACTGACTGGTCGCGCGCCAGATCGCCCAGGTCGCCTGGAAGCAGAGGAAGGCGACGAAGACGTCGAACAGGTATTCCGGCCAGCGCACGGGCAGCAGCCTCGCGGCGAGGCCAAGCAGCGCAAAGCCGGTGGTCGAGATCGCGTCGTTCCGGCTCGACAGCCAGGTCGCCTTGATTACCGGATTGGACTCGGCCCGGAAGCGCCAGAGCACGCCGATGATGAGATAGGCGATCAGGATCGCGCTCGCGGCCGAGAAGCCGAGCGTGAACAGCTCGATCGGCCGCGGCCGCAGGATCTTGTCCCAGAGGTCGTAGAGCGTATGGAAGCCCGCGACCGCCATGACAGCGCCGATGCCGAGCGCCGCCAGCTTCTCGGCCCGCTCGTCGCGGCCGAAGACCAGCGCCGCGATGCCATAGAGCGCAACGTCGTAGACCCAGTCGACGCCGTCCTTGAACAATTGGTTGTTGCCGACGGCAATCGCCCAGAGCACGACATTGCCGGCGAAGATCAGGATGCCGAGCGCGATGCCCCAGATCGTCAGCCGATAGGCAGGCCCGACCTTTGGATCGACCGGGGCGGCATGGCCGGGCTCGCTCTGCACTGAACTCTCAAGGCCCGCCACTGGAAGCTCCGCGCCGCGCAGCGCCAGTCTCGCGCAATCGGCCTGCACGGCAAGCCAAACTTCCTTCCCAACGCGCGGAGCGCATGTTTAGCTGGCGCGACGCAACCGCAGGGAGAGATGAGCAGGCCGAGCATCGCGATCCGCGCGAGACGCCACAGGCGGCCGCGACGCGCGAGCAGATCGAAATTTCAGAGCATTCTTTGACGGGGAGAAGATTGGCATGACTGCGATCATTGGTTTCCTCAATACCGTCTTCTGGGGCTATGTCCTGATCTATGGCCTGCTGGCGGTCGGCATCTACTTCACGCTGCGGCTGAAATTCGTTCAGATCCTGCATTTTCCCGAGCTTTTCCGCTCGGTGCTCAACGCCCCTGTCGAAGACAAGAGCGGCATCACCCCGTTCCAGGCGCTCTGCACCAGCCTCGCCTCGCGCGTCGGCACCGGCAATCTCGCCGGCGTCGCGGTCGCGCTCTATCTCGGCGGCCCTGGCGCGATCTTCTGGATGTGGATGGTCGCCCTCGTCGGCATGGCCACCGCCTATTCGGAAAGCACGCTCGCCCAGCTCTACAAGGTCCGCGACGAGAACGGGCAATATCGCGGCGGCCCGGCCTTCTACATCGCCAAGGGCCTGAACGCGCCCTGGGCCGCGGTGCTGTTCTCGCTCTGCCTGATCCTGGTCTTCGGCCTGGTCTTCAACGCCGTGCAGGCCAACTCGATCGCCGACGCGATGCAGGGCGCCTTCGGCTTCAACAAGATCTATGTCGGCGTCGCCCTGGCGATCCTTTCGGCGGTCGTCATCTTCGGCGGCATCAGCACGATCGCCCGCGTCGCCGAATATGTCGTGCCGTTCATGGCGATCGCCTATCTCCTGGTCGCGATCTACGTGCTGGTCGTGAACATCGCCGAGGTGCCGGCGATGTTCGCCCTCATCGTCAAGAGCGCCTTCGGGCTGGAGGCCGCTGGCGGCGGCATCGCCGCGGCGATGCTGAACGGCGTCAAGCGCGGCCTGTTCTCCAACGAGGCCGGGATGGGCTCGGCCCCCAACATCGCCGCCGTGGCGACGCCGAACCCTCATCACCCGTCGTCGCAGGGCTTCGTCCAGGCGCTCGGCGTCTTCATCGACACCATCCTGATCTGCACGGCGACGGCGATCATGATCCTGCTCTCGCACAAGCTGGTGCCGGGCTCAGGGATCACCGGTACGCCGCTGACACAGGAGGCGATGACGGTGCATATCGGCGCCGCCGGGCGCTATTTCATCGCGGTGGCGATCTTCTTCTTCGCCTTCACCTCGATCATCGGCAATTACGCCTATGCCGAGAACGCGATGACCTATCTCGGCGCCAACGGCACGACCGGATTGACCATCCTGCGGCTTGCGTCGCTGGCGATGGTGATCTGGGGCGCCTATGAGAGCGTCGCGACCGTGTTCGACGCCGCCGATGCGGTGATGGGGCTGATGGCGACGATCAATCTGATCGCGATCGTGCTTTTGTCGGGAACGGTGGCCAAGCTCACCGCCGACTTCCTCGTCCAGCGCAAGACCGGAGTGCCACGCTTCGAAGCCACGCAATATCCCGAACTCGCCGGCAAGATCGACCGCGAGATCTGGGACGAGAAATAGCCGCGAAACCGGCCGGCGTCGCCCTGGCGGCGCCGGTTGGCGATGAGCTTCTCAGCCGCGGCCGACGAGCGGGGCCTTGGTCGCCATCACCGTGACAAAGAGGATGTTGGCCTCGAGCGGCAGGCCTGCCATGTGCAGCACGGTGGTGGCGACATGGTCGACATCCATCACCGGCTCGACCTTGATCGAGCCGTCCGGCTGCGGCACGCCGGTGGTCATCTTCTTGGCCATCTCGGTCAGCGCGTTGCCGATGTCGACCTGGCCGACGGCGATGTCGTATTTGCGCCCGTCGAGCGAGGCGGTCTTGGTCAGGCCGGAGATGGCGTGCTTGGTCGCCGTGTAGGCGGCTGAGTTCGGCCGCGGCACCTGTGCCGAGATCGAGCCATTGTTGATGATGCGCCCGCCACGCGGCTCCTGCGACTTCATCGCCTTGAAGGCTTCCTGCGTGCACAGGAACGGGCCGGTCAGGTTGGTGTCGACCACCTTCTGCCAGTCCTCCAGCGAGAGGTCCTCGAGCAGCACGCCGCCCGGCGCATTGACACCGGCATTGTTGAACAGCACGTCGACGCGGCCGAACTTGGCCTTGGTGGCAGCGAACAGCGCCTCGACCGACTTCTTGTCGGTCACGTCGGTCGAGACCGCCAGTGCCTGCTCGGCCGGCGCGCCCGAAAGCTTGATCGTCTCTTCCAGCGCATCGGTGCGGCGCCCGGCCAGCACGGTGCGGTAGCCGTCCTTCAGGAAGGCGATGGCGACTGACCTGCCGACGCCCGAACCGGCACCGGTGATGATCGCGACCTTGTTATGCCCAGACATGCGCTTCCTCGCCTTACCGTGATTTAAACCGTTTCAGGTGCCGCACCTTAGCAGCGTATGCAGTATACGGAACCAGCATTCCTGCAAACCAGTCCCGCTCCTGCGCTTGCCTGACGCAGGCTCTGGCTTACTGTGACGGCGAGAGAGGTTCCACATGGCTGGTCTCGATCGTCGCGACGTCATCATCGGTGCAGCCGGCCTCGCCGCAGCTCCTGCGCTCGCCCAGCAGCGTGGAGACCTCATGTTTCAAATTCTGTACGAGGGCAACCTCTTCGCCGATTACTTCCAAATCTATCTCTGCGACGAAAACCATTCTGATCTGCCCGAAGCCTTCACAGACGAGGATATCGCCCGCCGCCTTGTAGCTGGCCCCCAGGAAGTCGTTGTCTTCACCGCGCGCAATATGCACGTGCCGGTTCGCGTTGAATGGCATCCTCAACGCCCTGCCCCGAACCTCGATGGCTATCAGCATGTCGTCGAAGCCGGATTTGCCTGCCCTTCGGGCCGGCTCGTGCTGGCCGGCTTGACCGACTACATCCCTAGCTCTCCCCGGCTTGCGGTGAAAACCGGCGTGCTCGGAGTGCGGGCAAACATGTCCGGTCTCGATACCCTTAGGGAAAACGGGCTGGACGGGGACGACCGCTATTTGGTCCAGCTATGGCCAGGGACGCAACCGGACGCCGCGCGCGTGTTGAAGGCCTGGCCACAGGAATAGATTTTCGCACGATCGCCGGGGTTTGCGAGTACATGTGCCGAGCGAGGGAGGACGCGTCATGACCAGCCTGAACCGTCGCGGTTTCATCGCAGCCGGAGCCGCAGGCCTTGCTGGTCCCGCCTTCGCCCAACAGCCCGGCCACGAGCAGCATGGTGGCCATTACGAGCGATTGAACCAGCCCGGCCGCATCGGCAAGCCTGAGCTCGCCACCTCGCAGAACGTGTTCGATTCACCGGCGCCCAAGGCCGCCAATCCGGGCCGCTGGAGCGCAAAGGCGCTGCTGCCGCTGCCGCGCTCGGAAATGGCATGGGCCGCGGCCCATGACGACCGCATGCACATCGTCGGCGGCTATGGCGAGCAGCGCACCGACCGGCCCTATCACCATGTCTACGACCCCAAGGCCGACAAATGGGTCGACGGCGCGCCGCTGCCGCAGGGCGCCAACCATGTCGGCGTCGCCTTCCTCGACGGCAAACTCTACGCCATCGGCGGCTTCCTCGAGCAGAACCGCAAGCCGCATCCGCAATGCTTCGTCTATGATCCGAAGGCGGACAAGTGGGCGCAGATCGCGCCCCTGCCCCGCCCGATCGGCTCGGCCGCGATCGTCGGCCTGAACGGCCTGCTGTATTCGATCGGCGGCGCGATCGGCGACACCACCGAGAGCAAGACCTCGGTCAACTGGCACCGCGTCTACGATCCCAAGGCCGATGCCTGGAGCGAGCGCACGCCGTTGCCGACGGCGCGCGACCACACCGGAACGCTGGCGATCGGCAACCTCATTCATGTCATCGGCGGCCGCGTCGATAGCTTCCACACCAATTCGAACCTGCACCACGCCTATGACCCGTCGACAGACAAATGGGCGCCGCGCAACCCGCTGCCGACCGCCCGCTCCGGCCATGGCGCCGTGCTCTATCGCGGCAAGGTCTTCATCATGGGCGGCGAAGGCACCAACCGCGTCTTCGGCCAGATGGAAGCTTACGACCCCGCCAGCGACGGCTGGGAGCAATATGCCCCGATGCTGACGCCCCGCCACGGCCTCGGCGCTGCGCTTGTCGGTGACGCCATCCACGTCGCCGGCGGCGGCCCGATCATGGGTGGGGGCGTGCAGAGCGCGATCCACGAAGCATTCAGTCTCGGATAGGCGAGCGAACGCCCGAGCGCTCGCAGCGCTACGACTGCGAGCCGGCATACTTGTCAAATGACATCCCGTAGGGAAATCGCCCCGACTACCAAGGGCGAATGACTGCGCCGAGAATCGTTTTCCGCACTACCGGCATCGCGTGCCGACTGGCGCTTCGCGCCCCTGGGCCGCACAGCGGGATGCATTGATGCGGTCTCAGGTTCTGGAGGTCCTGACCAGGAAGCTGGAGGCACGGTCGGCGCTGTCCATCGCCGACCGCGGCATCCTGCTTGGACTGCCCATCACGGTGAGACGTTACGAGGCCCGCAAAGACATCATCCCTGAGGGCCGGCATAACGATCAGTGCTGCATCGTCATCGAGGGATTGCTCTGCCGCTACAAGGTCATCAAGGACGGTGGCCGGCAAATCCTGTCGCTGCACATGCCTGGCGATATCCCCGACCTGCAGTCGATCCATATCGACGTCATGGACCACACCGTCGGAACGATCTCGGCCGCGACGGTCGGCTTCATACCGCACTCGGCGATCAAGCAGGCGCTGCAGCACTCCCGCGAGCTTTCACGGGCATTCTGGCTGGAGGTCCTGATCGAGACCTCGATCCTGCGCGGATGGACCGCCAGCATCGGCAAGCGCAGCGCCCCGGCAAGGATCGCCCACTTCCTTTGCGAATACATCACGCGCATGAGGTCGATCGGTCTCTCGGACGGAATGACCTGCGTCATGCCACTGACCCAGACCGAGATCGGCGACGCGCTGGGTCTGTCGACTGTTCACATAAACAAGAAGCTGCGCGAGCTGCGCCGGGCCAAGCTCGTCGAACTTCGCGCCGGCCAGCTACGCGTGCTAAATTGGCGGGAGTTGAGCGATCGGGCCGATTTCGATCCGAACTATCTGCACCTGCCTCTTTTGAAGAAGTAGATGTTTTTCCCGCCGAGCGCGGAACACAGGGCAAGGAGCGGCATTCTGCGAATATGGCACGCTTCTATTTCGACACCGATGACGGCATGGTTGCCGACGCCGACGACGAAGGCGTCGACTTTCCCGACCGCGAAAGCGCGAAGCATGCCGCTCATGCCATCCTGGCGGTGATGATCGGCGAGAAGCTGCCGATCGCCGACCACATTGGCCTGCGCGTCGTGGTGCGCGACGAATATGGCCGGCCCTTCTATCGCGCCGGATTGAACCTGGAAGGCGCAGAGATTCCGCAGAACTAGATGCCGGAAGTTCCGAGTTTACGCTGGCGCACTGCCGGGCGAGAGACGCCCAGCTTAGCTGGCTCAACTAGGGCCGGCTCACAGAATCGCTCGGCACTGAAGAAGGCGTTGCGAACCGCTCAAGCACGAAAGCGGCCGCCGCCGTCGCGGCAATGGCGAACACCAGCCGTCCGAACAGCACGCTGGTCAAATCGGCGCCGAGCGCGACCACGATCAGCGTGTCCTCGATCAGGCTGTGGGCGAAGCCCATGAAGACGCTGGCGAGGAAGACCTGGCGTGGCTCGATCGGCTGCCGGCGCACCTCGGCCAGCATCAGCCCGCTGCCATAGGAGATGCCGAGCAGCAGGCCGACGGTGGTGAACGGCAGCGCCTCCCGGCGCAGGCCAGCCAAACGGAACAGCGGAGCGAGCGCCTTGTAGAGCGCATCGAGAACGCCCGCTGCCCTCAGCACCTCCATCACCCAGGTCAGAGTGAGCAGGACCGCGAGCATGACCACGAGCGTCTTCGCCAGCCCTTGGAAGAAGCCGATCCAGCCGCCCTCGCCTGCTGCGGGGATCCAGACCGGGGCCATCGGCTGCGACAGCCAGCCGGTCGCGGCAAAGAGCTGGTGCAGCAGCGCGGCGAAGGCCATCGCCCCGGCGATGCGGATGATCGACGTCGCCCAGAAGTTCGGTCCGGCCTTGGCGACGATGCGCTGCTCGACCGGGATGGCATGCGCCATCAGCAGCAGGGTCGAGAACACCGTCATGTCGGCACTGCTGAGCGCCAGCGTCGGCACCAGGGTGAACAGCACGATCACCCCGCCCCACATCCCGACCAGCAGCCCGGTCAGCCAGGCCAGCGCCAGCTCCGGCGGCAGACCGAAGAGCTGCATCGCCGGCGCTAGCCAGGGCGACACGGCCTTGATGACCCCGAACTCCGCCAGAGCCTGCGTCGCGATCGCGATCGGCACCATGACCACGACGAGCTCGCGATAGACGGTGAAGGTCTCGATCGTCTTGCGGCGGAACTGGGTCTGAAGCGGCATCGGCGGCAATCCTCGGTCAACACCGGGACGCTAGCGCCGATGCGTGCGCGGCGGTGGTCAAAATCGTCGGCTTCGTGCAATTTTATTGCACGAAGCTTGGCTGGGAATGGCCGCAATGGACCACATCGACAAAAAGCTGCTCAACCTGCTGCAGACCGACGCCTCGCGCACCAATGCGCAGCTCGCCGACGAGGTCGGCCTTGCGCCGTCGAGCTGCCTGCGCCGAATCAGGCGGCTGGAGGCAGCCGGGCTGATCCTGCGCACCGTCGCGATCCTCGATCCCGCCAGGAGCGGCAAGGGCCTCAAGGTCATCATCGCCGTCGAGCTCGCCCGCCATGACGAGCCGAGCCGGCGGCGGTTCCTGGAACTGGCGGCGCGCCAGCCGGCGGTCGTCCAGGCCTATGGCGTCACCGGCCAGACCGATGTGATGCTGATGCTGCGGGTGGCCGACATGGATGAGGTGACGGCGCTGTGCGAGCTGCTCTTCGACGGGCACAGCAATGTCACGCGCTATTACACCATGGTCGTGAACAAGACCGCCAAGGAGACGACGGCGGTTCCGCTGTGAACACCCGTCACAACCCGCTGATCTCGCTGGGAAAGTTCCTGTCGCGAGCAAAGCAGCGACACCATGCAGGGGAAGCTTGGCGATATCCTGCATACAAAATTCCGCATACACTCTTGCCGCCTGTCGCCAAGCACTCTACTCCTTGCATGCAAGAAGCCAGGACTAGCTTGGCAATGACAAAGCATGGGAGGAGTATGATGAAGGGTTTCCGCAAGCTCGCTTTGGCTGTCGCCACGCTCGCGATCGGCGCAGCGCCGGCCTTCGCCTTCCCGGATCGGCCGGTGCAGTTGATCGTGCCCTGGGCGGCCGGCGGCGGCATGGACGCGGTGATGCGCATCTTCGCCAACGGGCTCGAGGCCGAGCTGAAGCAGCCGGTCAACGTCATCAACCGCACCGGCGGCGGCGGCGTTACCGGCCATACCGCGATCGCGACCGGCGCGGCCGACGGCTACACGATCGGCGGCGTCAGCCCGGAGCTCTCGTTCTTCAAGACGCTCGGCCTCGGTGACCTGACGGTCGACAGCGTCGACATGTTCTCGCGCGTCTCTCTGATTCCTGCGGGCGTCACGGTCAAGGCGGACGCGCCCTACAAGACCGTCGCCGACTTTCTCAAGGCGGTGAAAGAGAGCCCGAAGGGCACCTTTACCTCGTCCGGCACCGGCACCGGCGGCTCCTGGCACATCGCCTCGGGCGGACTGATGAAGGCGGCCGGCCTGCCAGCCGACCAGATCCGCTGGGTGCCGAGCAATGGCGGCGCCCCGGCTCTGCAGGATCTCGCAGCCGGCGGCATCACCGCCTTCACCGGCTCGCCGATCGAGGCCAAGGCGATGCTCGATGGCGGGCGCGTGCGCACCATCCTGATGATGACCGAGGAGCGTCACCCGAACTTCCCCGACGTGCCCAGCGCCAAGGAAGCCGGCCTCGACTGGACCTATCAGAATTGGTTCGCCATCGCCGCCCCCAAGGGCGTGCCGGCCGATCGCCGCAAGATCCTCTACGAGGCGGCAGAACGCACGATGAAGCGCGAAGATGTCCGCAAGGGCATGGCCGATCGTGGCATCACCCCGGTCTGGGACACGCCGGCGCAATTGCAGGACTATGTGAAGACCTTCAGCGAGCGCGGCAACGGCGTGCTGAAGGAACTCGGCCTGGCGAAGAACTGACGCCGACACCAAGCGGGCTCGCTGCCTGGCAGCGAGCCCGTCCTTACGAAACCCGCCTTTACCGCAACCTCGCCTGCAAAGGCAGGTCGCCGAACAGCGACGGTTCCGCGCTGGTGCGCGCCTTCTCGATCGTCAGAATCCTGAGCTTGGTCTCGACGCCGCCATCGGCCGAGAAGCCACCGGTCTTGCCGCCGGCAGCGAGCACACGATGGCAGGGCACGATGATTGGAATCGGGTTCTGGCCGAGCGCGACGCCGACGGCCCGCGCCGCGCCGGGCTCGCCGATCCGCGCCGCGACCTCGCCATAGGTCAACGTCTCGCCAGGCGGGATCGCCAGCGCCACCGCATAGACGCGCCGGTTGAATTCCGGCGTCGCCGAAAGATCGATCGGCAGATGTGCAAGGTCGCGCTGCTCGCCCGCCAGCAAGGCGACGACGTCGGAGATCGCCTGCCGGACGAAGGCGGGTGGCTCGGTCTCGAGGCTGTCCGGGAAACGCTTTGCCAGCCGCCGCCGCGCCGCGTCCTCGTCACGCTCGGGCAATTGCGCCGCGATGATGCGCTCACCTTGCCAGACCAGGGCGCAGGAGCCGATCGCGGTGGTGAAGAGACAGAAGTTTTGCATGCCTTCCACGCTAGCGCAGCGGCGCGTCGTAGGGCACCCGATTCCTGCCACCCAATGTCAGCGGTCGTCCGGTCACGCCCAGAGCCGTTCCTTCTCCAGCCCCTTGTAGAGATCGGCCACCTGCTCGGCATAGCCGTTGAACAGCAGCGTCGGCTTGCGGTCGCGCGAACCCAGCACCTGCTCGCTCGCCTGGCTCCAGCGCGGATGCGAGACCTCCGGGTTCACATTGGCCCAGAAGCCGTATTCGGAGGCCTGCAGCCCTTCCCAGAAGGTCTTCGGACGCTCGGCGACGAAGCTGATCTTGCTGATCGATTTGACCGACTTGAAGCCGTATTTCCACGGCGTGATCAGCCGCAGCGGCGCGCCATGCTGGGTCGGGATCGGCTTGCCGTAGATGCCGGTCACCATCAGCGTCATGTCATGCGTCGCCTCGGCGATGGTCAGCCCCTCGGTATAGGGCCAGGGATACCAGCGCTGCGACTGTCCGGGCGCCATCCTTGGATTCATGAAGGTCTGCATCTGCACGTATTTCGCGCCGGAAAGCGGCTTGGCCAGCGCGACGAGCTCCTTCAGCGGGAAGCCGGTCCATGGCACCGCCATCGACCAGGCCTCGACGCAGCGGAAACGGTAGAGCCGCTCCTGCAGCGTGACCTTGCGGATCAGGTCGTCGAAGCCGATCTCGAACGGCTTTTCGACCAGCCCATCGATCGCGATCGTCCAGGGCCGCGTGACCAGCCGCTTCGATGCGGCAGCGACCTCCTTCGAGGTGCCGAACTCGTAGAAATTATTGTAGTTCGCCGCCAGCTCCTCGTCGGTCACCGGCCGGTCGAGCGTATAGGCCTCGTTGCGCTTGGCCGGGTAGAGGTCCAGCGTCGGGTCGGGGCCCTGCGCTCCGGCGGCCCGCGGCAGCGCGGCGCCGGCGATCAGGCCGGCACCGCCAGCGAGCCATTGCCGGCGATTGAGAAAGGCAGCTTCCGGGGTCGCCTGGCTTTCGGGCATTTCCCAGCCGGCACGACGCTTGATCAACATGACGGACATACTCCGTTGTAACGGAGCAAGTTTAGTCGATCCGGTGCCGACCCACCAAGTCACGAGCGGGAGAGCAGCTCTCCCGCCCCGTCAGGGTGACAGTTAGGTGGCGCCCTCAGGCCGGCAGTTCGGCGTAGCGCTTGGTGTAGTCGGCCTCGAGCCCTTCGATCGCCGACCAGAACCCACGCGGCGGTTTGCCGGTGAGCCGATCCTCCAGGACGCCGAGATGGGCGTGCCAGCCGCCGGAAACGCTGATCATCTCCGCCTTGTCGGCGAGCTTGCGATGCGTCACCACCAATCTGACCTTGTCACCCTCGGGGACAAGCTCGAAGGTCACTTCGGAACTTGCATCGTCCTCGCCCGGCCAGGTCATCGCCAGCGCCGTCATCGGCTCGTAGCGCGTCACGGTGCCCTTGGACGGCCAGCCATTGTCATTCATATCGCGATAGCGCTCGGGGGGCGGCTCGCTTGTGATCTGCGAATGCTTGAACAGGAGGTCTGCCTTGCCGCCGACGCGCGGCTCGATCTCGCCCGAAGCCAGCCAGGTCCCGCGCTTGTCGGACTCGGTGAGGTAGGACCAGACCCGTTCGACCGGACCGGGCAAGAGGCGCTCGAAGCGGACCGCGCCGCTCTCCAGAACCACGCCGTATTCGTTCATGACATCACTCCTTACTCGTCTTCGGGTTTGGTGAGCTCTCGTTCCAGGCGGTCGAGCCCCGCATTCCAGAAGCCGCGCACCTGCCGCACCCAGGCATCGAAAGCATCGAGCCCGGCGGGATCGAGCCGATAGATCCGGCGCTGGCCGCTGACCTCGACGCTCACCAGCCCCGCCTCCTTCAGCACCTTGAGATGCTGCGAGATCGCCGGCGCGCTCATGCCGAACTGCGCGGTGATCTCGCCCGCCGCCATGGCGCGCTGGCCCAGCATCTCGACGATGCGGCGGCGGGTCGGGTCAGCAAGGGCGGTGAAGCGGTCCATGCGCTTTATTTAAAACATAACTTAATTAAGTCAATGCATAAATACAAGCCACGTCGATGGCGCGCCCTCCCCTTGCATGCATGTCGCTTGTGGTCGCGGCGGTTGCAGGTCATGAAAGGCTCCCCATACGCCTCCCATCCGAGATCATGCCCTCCCGAAACGCCACCCTCGCCGGCATCCTGATGATGCTGCTCGGCATCCTGCTGTTCTCGATCAACGACGTGATGGGGAAGTGGCTGGTAGCGACCTATACGGTCGGCCAGGTCCTGCTGCTGCGCTCGGCCGCGGCGCTGCTGGTGATCGTGCCTTTCGTCGTCAAGCAGGGCGTTCAGCGCACGCTGCGGCCGGAGCGGCCGGGCCTGCAGTTGCTGCGCGTCACGCTGGGCTCCTGCGAGGTCGCGCTATTCTACTGGGCAGTGTCCTATCTGCCGCTCGCCGACACGATGACGCTCTGGCTGGCGGCGCCGGTCTGGGCGGTTGTGCTGGCGGCGGTCCTGCTCGGCGAACGCGTCGATGCCGGGCGCTGGCTCGCCGTGGTCGCCGGCTTCGTCGGCGTCGCGATCGCACTCAACCCGTCGGGGCAGAGCCTGTCCTTGCCGGCGATCATCGCGCTCGTCGGCAGCTTCTCCTTCGCGGCGATGATGATCACCGGTCGGCAACTGCGCGGCACGCCCGACGTCACGCTGGTCTTCTGGCAGACGCTCGGCGCGCTGGTGATGGGCATCGTGCTTCTACCCTTCGGCTGGGTGACGCCGACACTCGCGGACCTCGGACTACTCGGCCTCCTCGGCGTCGTCGCCATGGTCGCGCATATCTGCGTGACGCGCTCGCTCAAGCTGGCCGAGGCTTCGGTCGTGGTGCCCTACCAGTACACGCTGATCGTCTGGGCGCTGGTCTTCGGCTGGTTCGTCTTCGGCGACTGGCCGACGCCGGCCATGCTGTTCGGCTCCGCGCTGATCATCGCCGCCGGCCTTGCTCTGCTCGTCCTGGAGCGGCGTGCCGGCAATGCTGCCTCTGAAACCGCCAAGGAGCGTGTTACGATCGAGCAGAACTGATCCGGAGATGCGATGGCCGAGGCTGCGAAACCGCCGGATTTCTGGGCCTGGCTCGGCGCCGCGATCTCCCTTGTCCTCGGCCTCTGGCTGCTGATCGCCGGCTGGCGGACCCTGCCGCTGGCGCGAGGCGACCTCCTCGTCGCCGACCATGTCGGCCCGATGAGCTACAGCACACCCCTGATACGCGTCAGCTCCGGACGCCGCGGGACGGCGACCTATCGTACGCAGGATCTATGGCTGGTCGTGATCAGCGACAATCCGCGGATCAACTACCAGCAGCTCTATCGGCCGGCCCGTGGCCTCTGGGTCGACGGCATCGACCGGCTCGACCGTGGCCAGCAGGTCCGCTTCCTCGTCGATCCCAGTGATCGGCTCGTCTACGAGGCGACCTCGCGCGGCAAGACCTTCCTTGCCTATGACGATACCGCCGAGAAACTGACCAGCGGAGCGCATCGCTCGTTCCTGTTCGGTTTTGCGTTGCTTGCCGGCGCCGTCTGGCACCTCTGGCCGCTGGCCTCACGTTACTGGCGCGAGCGGCAAGGCGCCGGCGAAGCCCATGGCGGCTGAGAAGGCGGAGACCGGACCGCTCTGGTGGGCGGGGGTTGCAACCCTTGGCCTCGTCTTCCTCGCCTATGGCTACGGCATCCTGCCGATCGCGCGCGAACGGCTCGTCACGGTCGAGCTGGAAGCTCCCCTGTCGATCCGACAGGTGCTGATCGAGCTCAGCGGACGCAACCCCGATAGTTACTACACCCAGTATGTCGACGCGTCGCTGCCCGATCGCGGCAAAGTCGTGATCAGGCCGGTCGCCAAGATCCTCATCCCCGAGATCGAGACTTTGAAACGCGGCCAGGTCCGCTTTCTGGTCGATCCGTCCAGCCTGAGGATCTACGAAGCCGCCATCGATGGCCGCATCGTCCAATCCTATGTGAGCTCGGCCGGCCGGCAGCGCAGTCATGCCTTCATCGCGCTGGGTGCCGGGGTGTTCTGCGTCGGGGTCGGGGTTCTGGGGCTGGCGCCGCTGCTCCGGGCGCGCGACAAAAAGCAGGCCCGCCCGAACGAGTGAGCGGGCTGGAGGACTTCATGGCGACGATCACCTATCTGACCACCGTCCAGTTCGGCTTCGGCGAGCTCAAGACCCTCGCGCCCGGGCTGGCCGATCTGAAGATCGCGCGCCCACTGATCGTCGCCGACCGCGGGCTCGCGGCGACCGACCTGATCGACCGGCTACGCGCCGCCTCGCCCCTGCTCGGCAATGCGCCGCTCTTCGTCGATACCCCGACCAATCCGACCGAGGAAGCCGTCGAGGCTGCGGTGGCGCTCTATCGCGAGCATAATTGCGACGGCCTGGTCGCCATCGGCGGCGGCTCGCCGATCGATCTCGCCAAGGGCGTCGCCTTGCTCGCCAGCCATGACGGTCCGCTCGAGACCTATGCCGCGATCCTCGGCGGCATCCCGAAGGTGACGAGCAAGGTCGCGCCGGTGATCGCCATCCCGACCACCGCCGGCACCGGCAGCGAGGTCGGCCGCGCCGCGCTGATCACGCTGAAGGACGGCCGCAAGCTCGGCTTCATCTCGCCCCACCTGATCCCGAAGCTCGCCATCTGCGACCCCGATCTGACGCTCGGCCTGCCCGGCTGGCTCACCGCCGCCACCGGCATGGACGCGCTGACCCATTGCATCGAGACCTATCTGAGCCCGCGCGACAATCCGCCGGCCGAGGCGATCGCGCTCGACGGGCTGAAGCGCGCCGCAAGCCATATCGAACGCGCCACCGCCGACAGCTCCAACCGCGAGGCCCGCAAGGAGATGCTGATGGCGGCGCTGCAGGGCGGCCTGACCTTCCAGAAAGGCCTCGGCGCCGTCCACGCCCTCTCGCACCCGCTCGGCGGCCTGAAGCAGGTCTCGCTGCATCACGGCACGCTCAACGCCGTGCTACTGCCGGCGGTGCTGCGCTTCAACGAGCAGGCGGCCGCGGCCAAGTACGCGGAGATCCGTCGCGTGCTCGGCCTCTCCGCCGATGCCGATCTCGCCGGTTGGATCGCCGGGCTGACGCAGCGCCTCGGCCTGCCGGGTTCGCTGTCGCAGATGGGCGTGCCGCGCGAGGTGCTGCCCGGTATTTCGGAAGCGGCGACGCAGGACCATTCGAGCGCGACCAATCCGCGGCAGGCGAGCGCCGCGGATTACCTCGCGATGCTGGAAGCGTCGTTCGGGTAACGGATTGGCGCGGGATCCCCTCTCCTGGAAGGAGAGGGGTAGGGGTGAGGTGTTCGGACTGCAAAAATTGGCCTGAACCCGACCGCGCGGTCAGCGCTCGCTGGTCACAGGGGCTACACCTCACCCTGCCCTCTCCTTCCAGGAGAGGGTTCCTCGCGCCTCTATCGTCTCTGACCGGGGGAACCGGGCAGACATTGGTCAAGCCGAAGCATGACGCACTTCATCACATCCTGAACACACCGAAGCGCGTCTCCGGCACCTCGGCGTTGAGGCAGGCGGAGAAGGCGAGGGCCAGCACCCGGCGCGTCTCGGAGGGCAGGATGATGCCGTCGTCCCAGAGCCGAGCGGTGGCGTAATAGGGCGAGCCCTCCGATTCGATCTTGTCGCGGATCGGCGCCTTGAAGGCTTCGGCGTCTTCGGCGCTCCAGGGCTTGCCCTCGGCTTCGAGATTGTCGCCGCGCACTGTGGCAAGCACGCTCGCCGCCTGCTCGGCGCCCATCACCGAGACCTTCGAATTCGGCCAGGCGAACAGGAAGCGCGGCGAGTAGGCACGCCCGCACATGCCGTAGTTGCCGGCGCCGAACGAACCGCCGACCAGTACGGTGATCTTCGGCACCCGCGCCGAGGCAACCGCCGTCACCAGCTTGGCGCCGTCCTTGGCGATGCCGCGCGTCTCGGCCTCGCGCCCGACCATGAAGCCGGTGATGTTCTGCAGGAACAGCAGCGGGATGCGGCGCTGGCAGCACAGCTCTATGAAATGCGCGCCCTTGAGCGCGCTCTCCGAGAACAGGATGCCGTTATTGCCGATGATGCCGACCGGGATGCCGTGGATGCGGGCAAAGCCCGTCACGAGGGTCGAGCCGTAGAGCGGTTTGAACTCGTCGAGCTGCGAACCATCGACCAGCCGGGCGATGACCTCGCGGATGTCGTACTGTTTCTTGAGGTCGGTCGGCACGACGGCGTCGAGCTCGTCGGCGCCGTAGAGCGGCTCGACCGTCTCGGCGAGATCGATGTCCGGCCGCTTGACGCTGTTGAAATTGCTGGCGATCCGCCGCGCGATCGCCAGCGCATGGGTGTCGTCGCCGGCGTAATGGTCGGCAACGCCCGAGAGCCTGGCATGGACGTCGGCACCGCCGAGATCCTCGGCCGAGACGACTTCGCCGGTCGCGGCCTTCACCAGCGGCGGGCCGCCGAGGAAGATCGTGCCCTGGTTCCTGACGATGACGGTCTCGTCCGACATCGCCGGGACATAAGCGCCGCCGGCGGTGCAGGAGCCCATCACCACCGCGATCTGGGGAATGCCGAGGCCCGACAGCGTCGCCTGATTGTAGAAGATGCGGCCGAAATGCTCGCGGTCGGGAAAGACCTCGGTCTGGTGCGGCAGGTTCGCACCGCCCGAATCGACCAGATAGATGCACGGGAGCTTGTTCTCGCGTGCGATCTCCTGGGCGCGCAGATGCTTCTTCACCGTCATCGGGTAGTAGGTGCCGCCCTTGATGGTGGCATCGTTGCAGACGACCATCACCTCGCGCCCGGCGACGCGGCCGATGCCGGCGATCATGCCAGCGCCGTGGACGTCCTTGTCGTACATTTCGAAGGCGGCGAGCGAACCGATCTCGAGGAAGGCAGAGCCGGGATCGAGCAGTCGCAGCACGCGCTCGCGCGGCAGCAGTTTTCCACGCGCCGTATGGCGCTCGCGCGAGCGCGCACTGCCGCCGAGCGCGGCCGTGGCGCGTCGCTCCAGCAATTGATCGCGCAGCGTGGTCCAGGCGGCGACATTGGTGCGCGCCTCGGCCGAATTGAGATCGACCTTGCTCTCGATGACCGCCACGGCGCGCTCCCTCACGACAATTCTTCAGTGCGGGTTATGGCGCGCCGCGGCCAAAAGGCAAACAGGCGACGGCGCACAGATGCGCCGTGCGCGATTCTATCGAGCGTTACTCCCGCATGCGCTTGACCGAACCGGTCACGGTCGGCGCCGCGAACGCGCCGATCGCCCCGCCCGCAACGGCGCCGATCGGCCCGCCGACGATCGCGCCCGTTCCCGCGCCGGCGGCTGCGCCGGCGATGCGCTCTTCGGTGGTCGAGCAGGCTGAAAGCAGGGCCGCCAGGCAGCCCGCGAAGATGAACCTCGTCATCGTCGTCCCCATGATTGATGTCACGGGGCAAGCATCCCGCCGGATGGTCAACGCAAGGTAAACGTTAGGAAACGGCGATCGTTTGGCCGAAAATCTGCTCGAACTCGGCCCGCAACGCGCTGTCGACCTCGGGCATCGTCACCGGCAGGCCGAGATCGACCAGCGAGGTCACGCCCTGGTCGGAAACGCCGCAGGGCACGATGCCGCCGAAATGGGCCAGCTCCGGCTCGACATTGAGCGAGATACCATGGAACGAGACCCAGCGCCGGACGCGGATGCCGAGCGCGGCGATCTTGTCCTCAGCATTCATCCCCTTCTCCGGCCTGCGCACCCAGACGCCGACGCGCTCCTCGCGCCGCTCGCCGCGGATATTGAAGGCGCCGAGCGTAGCGATCAGCCAGGCCTCCAGCGCCGAGACGAAGCGACGCAGATCGGGCTCGCGCCGCTTCAGGTCGAGCATGACATAGGCCACGCGCTGGCCGGGGCCGTGATAGGTGAACTGCCCGCCCCGCCCGGTCTTGTGCACTGGGAAGCGCTCCGGCGTCAGCAGGTCCTCGTCCTTGGCCGAGGTGCCGGCGGTGTAGAGCGCGGGATGCTCGACCAGCCAGACGCGCTCGCGCGCGACGCCGTCCGCGATCAGCGCGGCGCGCGCCTCCATCTCGGCCACAGCCGCCTCATAGCCGACTGGCTCGTCGGCGATCACCCATTCGACCGGCTCGGAACCTGCCTCCGGCAGGAACGAGACCGCAAGCGCCTCGCGCGTCTTCACTTTGGCTTAACCTAGTTTGTTCAACTCTTGGCAACCGGTGCCGCGCCCATTCGCTTCGCCGCTGCTCATGCGCCGGTTTCCGCGTCGCTGGCAAGTTCGTGGAATTGTTTTCAGTTAAGTCTGCGGAGGCAGGTTTTGAAGGCCGATCTCGATCACGTCGCGGTAGAGCTCACAGTGGTGCTCGGCTCGGCCCAGATGCCGATCTACAAGCTGCTGCGCATGGGCCGCGGTGCGATCATCGAGCTCAACGCGACCGAGAACGACGAGGTCCAGATTCTCGCCAACAACCACCCCTTCGCCAAGGGCCACGTCGTCGTCGCCGGAACCCGAATCTCGGTCGAGATCACCGAGATGCTGAAGCGCCCGACCGTCTACTCGCTCGAAACCGTCGCCGACGCCGCCTGAGGCGCCCTTCCCCACAGCCCTGATGATTTTCCTGATTGCGGCTCTTGTAGCCGGGAACTTGATTTGCTAGACCCGCGCCGCTCCGGAGTTCACCGCCACAGCGCGGCGGCCTCCAAGAGCCGCTGCGGTCATGGCGGAATTGGTAGACGCACTACCTTGAGGTGGTAGCGGGGAGACCCGTGGAGGTTCGAGTCCTCTTGACCGCACCAGTTTAGAGCGAAGGCTCGTGAAACGGCGATCCCCCCGGGGATCGCCGTTTTTCGTTGCGAATGCATCGAATCCGCTCCCGGCGCGTTGCCATGGAGCAGCAGCGCTGACACAAGGGCGCATCCGCGTTCCGGCGCGAATCCCCTGCCCCGAAGCCCCAGCCCTCGAATCGCGGAGCGACCCATGGTGGAAGCCGAGCACGCTCCGGACGAAACGCCGGAGCGCAAGGTCCGCGACGAGGACGGCGCAATCGACGCGGGCTTCGTCGAACAGGTCTCGCAGGCCGTCCTGCTCTCCGACGTCACCGCTTTGCGGAAGCTCGTCGCCGAGCTGCATGAGGCGGATCTCGGCGACCTGCTCGAGGCGCTCGACGCCGAGGAGCGGCCGAAGCTGATCTCGCTGCTCGGCGGCGATTTCGACTTCACCGCCCTGACCGAAGTCGACGATGCAGTCCGCGAGGAGATTCTCGAGGAGCTCTCGCCGGAGACCGTCGCCGAGGGCGTGCGCGAGCTCGATACCGACGACGCGGTCTACATCCTCGAGGACCTCGACGAGGCCGACAAGCGCGAGATTCTCGACAAGCTCACGCCGGCCGAGCGCACTGTGCTGCAGCAGGGCCTCGACTATCCCGAGGACTCCGCCGGCCGGCGCATGCAGCCCGAGGTGATCGCGGTGCCGCCGTTCTGGACGGTCGGCCACACCATCGACTTCCTGCGCGACACCGCAGAATTGCCCGAACGCTTCTTCGAGATCTTCGTCGCCGACCCGAGCCATCATTTCGTCGGCACGGTCAGGCTCGACCGGTTGCTGCGCACCAAGCGCCCGGTCAGCGTCGTCGACCTCGTCGAGGATGATCGCCGCGTCGTCCAGGCGACCGACGACATTGAGGACGTCGCACGGATGTTCCAGCGTTACAATCTCGTCGCCGCGCCAGTGGTCGATTCGGCCGGCCGGCTGGTCGGCGTGATGACGATCGACGATATCGTCGACGTGATCGAGGAAGCCGGCGACGACGACGTCAAGCAGCTCGCCGGCGTCGACGCGGAAGAGGAGATTTCGGATTCGGTGCGCCAGGTCGCGCTCGGCCGCTTCCGTTGGCGCTTCATCAGCCTGATCGCGGCCTTCGTCAGCGCCTCGGTGATGGCGCTGTTCGAGGAACAGCTCGGCAAGCTCGTCGCACTCGCCGTGCTGGCGCCGATCGTCGCCAGCCAGGGCGGCAATGCCGCGACGCAGACGATGACGGTGGCGGTGCGCGCGCTCGGCACCGGCGAGCTCGGCGGCTGGAACATGGGCCGTTTCTTCCGGCGCGAGATGATCGTCGGCGTGCTCAACGGCGTCGCCTTCGCGCTGATCACCGCGCTGGTCGCCGGCTTTTGGTTCGGCAACCCCATGCTCGGCGTCGTCATCGGCCTCGCCATGGTCGCGACCCTGATCATCGCCGCGCTCGCCGGCGTTGCCGTGCCGCTGGTCCTCGACAAGGCCGGCATCGATCCGGCGATCTCGTCCGGCACCTTCGTCACCACCATCACCGACGTGGTCGGCTTCTTCTCCTTCCTGGGCATCGCGACAATGCTGCTGCGCCTCGCCTAGATCATTGTTACCGCATCGGTTTCTTCCGAAACATGGATTCCACCTTCCGGTCCGACGCTATAGAGACGGCTTTGCGAACAGATCACGCGAACGATGATCCCAATTTCGAAGCGACAGCCACCGAAAAACCGGTAACGTAAACCGGGCGTCAAGCTTTCTCCTTAATTGTCCGGGAAATGACCGCCCGCCGCATGAAACCCTTTTCCCTGGCCCCCTTCGCTCTGCTCGCCGCCCTGACGGCTCTGGGCGGCTGCGTCGGCTTGGACAACTATCCGGCCAAGGGCGATGCGCGCCCGCATCCCGGCGTCGAGGCTGCCAGGCGCTATCCGATCCAAGGCATCGACATCTCGCGCTGGCAGGGCGAGATCGACTGGGCTTCGGTCAAGGCGGCCGGCACCCGCTTCGTCTACATCAAGGCGACCGAGGGCGGCGATCATATCGACCCCGCCTTCCAGCGGAACTGGGAAGGCGCGCGCCGCGCCGGCATTCCGCGCGGCGCCTATCACTTCGTCTACTGGTGCCGCCCGGCGCATGAGCAGGCGGTCTGGTTCAAGCAGCAGATCCCGAACGATCCCGACGCGCTGCCGCCGGTGCTCGATCTCGAATGGAACGGCCACTCCAAGACCTGCCCGAAGAAGGTCGAGCGCTCGCTGGCGCTGGAGAAGATCCGGCTGATGCTGACGGAGCTCGAGCAGCTCACCGGCAAAAAGCCTGTGATCTACACCGACATCACCTTCCACAAGGACATCCTGGAGGGCGAGTTCAACGACTACCCCTACTGGATCCGCTCGACCGCGGCGAAGCCGGAGGTCCGCTACGAGAACCGGCCTTGGGCCTTCTGGCAGTTCACGACCACCGGCCGCATCCCCGGCATCAAGGGCGATGTCGACCGCAACGCCTTCTACGGCAATGAGGGCGAGTTCACCGGTTGGCGCGAAGGCCGCTTCGACATCGGCACCCGCACCTGGACGCGCCAGCGCCCGGTTCCGGCCAATCCGAGCCCCGGGCCGGAACACACGCCCGTCGCGACGATGCCGGGGGCAAACAGGACGGTGGCCGCCGCCTCCTTCCAGCCGGCGCCGCTCGGTCAGGTGGTCGACGACGAGGCCTCGCCGGAATCCGAGTAAGCCGCCTATCCGCGAGGCACCCTGGCGCGCGCCAGACCGAGCCCGACGAAGTAGCAGGCCGCGAGCGCTAAGCCGGCCCTGCTCCAGATATCCGGCAGCATGGCCTGCCACAGCGTCGCCGCCGCGGCGAGCGCCCATATCCCGAGCATCGCCGTCGTCAGCCCGCGCCAGCGCCGCACGCGCACCGGATGTACGAACACCACCGGCAGGAACATCAGCGCCGTCGCGATCAGGATGGTCGCCAGCGCAAGCCAAGCCGGCGGCGCGAAGGCGACGATGTAGAACACGACAATGTTCCAGACCGCCGGGAAGCCGCGGAACCACCAATCGTCGGTCTTCATCCCGGTGTCGGCGAAATAGAGCGCGCTCGCCAGCGTCACGGCGAGACCCGCGACCAGCCCATAGGGCTGCGCCATCACCTCCGCCCGCAGCAGCATCGCCGCCGGCACGAAGACATAGGTGACGAAGTCGACGACGAGATCGAGCTGCGCCCCGTCATAGCGCTTGGCCCGCTCCTTCACCGCAAAGCGTCGCGCCAGCGGCCCGTCGACCGCATCGACCACCAGAGCGACGCCGAGCCAGACGAAGGCCTGCGTGAGATCGCCGGTGAACACCGCCTGCAGCGCCAGCAACCCGAGCGCGGCGCCGAGGGCCGTCAGCACATGGACGCCATAGGCGAGAACCCGGCTGCCTTTGCCTTCCCCCTCACCGCCCGGATCATCCATTGCCAGCCTCCCGCCGGTTAACCAAGCCTGAAGCCAGCCGCTCGAATGCTAACCACCTCTTAACCCGGTGGCCGCCTATCCTTTTCTCGCAAACAGGAGACAAGCATGGCGCCCCGCGCTGAGACCAGTCCAGAAGCGCGGCCGGCCCACAAGCTTCGCTTACGTCTTGCCGCGCTATCGGTGCTTGGCATGTTTTGCGCCGAGCCGGCGCTGGCGCTCTATCCCAAGAAGGGCGATTCCGATCCCCATGGCGGCGTGCGCGACGCGCGTCGCCGCGTCATCCAGGGCATCGACGTCTCGCGCTGGCAGGACAATATCGACTGGCAGAAGGTCAAGGACGCCGGCACCCGCTTCGCCTTCATCAAGGCGACCGAGGGCGGCGACCATCTCGATCCGATGTTCCGCAAGAACTGGGCCGGCGCAAAGGCGGCCGGTGTGCCGCGTGGCGCCTATCATTTCGTCTACTGGTGCCGCCCGGCCAAGGACCAGATCCGCTGGTTCAAGCGCCATATCCCGCGTGATCCGGACGCCCTGCCGCCTGTGCTCGACGTCGAATGGAACGGCGAATCCGCCAAATGCGGGAAGAAGATTCCGCGCGAGAAGGCGCTCGCCAAGATCCGCGAGATGCTCAGGGGGTTGCAGGAACACACCGGCAAGAAGCCGATCATCTACACCGACATAACCTTCCACGAAGACGTGCTGGAAGGCGAGTTCAACGACCACCCCTACTGGCTGCGCTCGACCGCAGCCCCGCTGCACCATCGCTATGAACGCAAGCAGTGGGAGTTCTGGCAGTTCACCACCACCGGCCGCGTACCCGGCATCACCGGCGACGTCGACCGCAACGCCTTCTTCGGCAGCGAGCACGAATTCGCCGCCTGGCGCGACGGACGCTACGACATCGGCGCGCGCAAATGGCGCGGCGGCGAGCCCAGGGTCGCGACCACGCCAAAGCCGCCCGCTTCCCCGGCCGGGCTCAGGACGCCCAAGGCGGCCGGCGGCACGCCGCTGAAATTCCTGCCGCCGGGCAGGATTCCGCGCTCGGCGTCCCGCGACGTCTCGACCACGGGCTCGCTGGCCAATCGCGGCGACGACTGAGCTTGCGTTAGAGCCAGCCCTTTTTCGTCATGCAGTCGCTGTAAGTTCGTGAATTGAAGTACTGCCAGCGCCCGTTCGCGAGCGTGCCACCGGTTTCCAGCGCGCAGGTGCATCCGCGCTTGTTGTTCACTTGCGCGCATTGTGGATTGATGCCCGCCTCCGCCGTCGATGCCGTTTTCTTCTGTTGGGCGGCAGCCATCCCGATGGACAATACCAACATGAATGCGGCTGCGAGCGGTACACCAAGCCCGACCTTCATCGACGTCTCCCCCTGGATGCAAAGCTGGCACGATGATGAAGCGGCCAGATTTGCATTGGCTCACATCCCGGCGTCCGACACGTCCCCCATTTGGGGGTAAACAGCAGGTTTGGCTGCTTATCCCGATACTTGGTCCGGTTGCGCCAGGTCTCCTGACCCGGTAATCGGCCCGCGCCACTTCCCGCACTGGGCCGATCCCGCCGTCGGGCCACAAGCAGTCCGACGAGGCCGCAGCTCATGGACAGGCGCATAGTCACAATGAACGACCTGCAGTCGCAGACGGGCATCGTCTGGGCCTATCGCTTCGCCGCGGACGGCACGCCCGCGCTGATGCCGCGCGACCAGTTGCCGACTCTGACGCCCGAAGACGGCTTCGTCTGGCTGCATCTCGACCTCGTCCACACCAGGGCCCAGGCCTGGATCGACGAGCGCAAGGAGCTGCCGTCGGCGGCGCGCGAGCTTCTGCTCTCGCGCGAGACGCATCAGCGGCTCGACCATACCGGCAGCCTGGTCTGGGGCATCGCCCATGACCTGACCCGCGACATCGTCGACCGCACCGACACGATCGGCACGCTGGCCTGGGCAGTCGGCGAACGCTTCCTGCTCACCGGCCGGCGCGAGGCGCTGCAATCGGTCCGCAAGGCGGTGGAAGCCCTCAATGCCGGCGAGCGGATCGCCTCCCCGGCCGAACTCTTCGAGCACCTCATCGAATACCTGATCGACGACGTCACCGATGCGGTCGTGCGGCTTTCCGACGAGACCGACAGCGTCGAGGACCAGATCCTGCTCGACAAACTGGAGGACGGCCCGCAGCGCGTCGGCGCCGTCCGCCGCTCCGCCGTGCAGTTGCATCGCCAGCTTGCCGGCCTGCACCTTTTGTTCCGGCGCTTCGCCGAGACGCCCTCGGGACGCTCCGCTCCGGAGACGGTGCGGGCGGCGGCGCTGCGGCTGCTGCTGCGGGTCGATACGCTGCGCCAGGACATCCAGTCGGTGCAGGACCGCGCCCGCCTGCTCCAGGACGAGATCGCCGTGCGCTCGGCCAACCAGACCAACCGCCAGCTCTATGTGCTCTCGATCCTGACCGCGCTGTTCCTGCCGGCGACCTTCATCACCGGCCTGTTCGGCATCAATGTGAAGGGATTGCCCTGGGTGGAATCGGATCTCGGCGCCGAGATGGTCACCGTCGCCTGCCTCGCCGCTTCCATGCTGACCCTGTTCCTGCTGCGCCGGCGCGGAGTGATCGGGCGGTAGCAGCGGTCGCGGACCTTCAAAGCTGCGCCAGCAGGACCTCGACCAGCGCCTCCGGATTGAGGCGCGCGACGTTGTGCCCGCAATCGAAGGCGAAGGTCGACCACTCCGGATCGTTGCTCAGGCGTTCATGGAGATCGCGGAACGGGCTGCCCTCCCATCCGAAGGCCCCGATATAGGTCTTGCGCCGCGCCTCGCGCCAGCGCCCGCTGAGGTTGATCGCCTGGAGGAATGTCCCGATCGGATGCGGCCGGCAGCGCGGGTCCAGATGGGCGGGCGGTGCACAGTTGAGACCGTCGCCCTTCGCGCCTGCGATGAAGACATCCCGAAAACGCGGCGTCGTCAGCGACCAGACCGAATCGCCGTCATCTGGCACATAGGCATCGACATAGACCAATCCCCGGATTCGCGACGGCACGACATCGGCAGCGCCGCTCACGACCATCCCGCCATAGGACTGCCCGACAAGGACGACATCGTCGCGCTGCACCGTCACGACCTCGACGACCTCGCCGATGTGAGTACCGAGACTGGCCGTCGGAGCAGCCTCATCGCCGAGGCCGGACAGCGTGATCGGCAAGGCTGTATGCCCACCCGCCGTAAGCAGATCGGCTACCTTCTGGTAGACCCACCCGCCCTGCCAACCACCGGGTATCAGCACAAAAATGGCCATCGCGATCGCCTCCGGCTCTGACGCCTGCGAAACTTCCGCACCTTTTCGTCAGCAATACGTCGGCTGATAGCGCTGGGTTGACGGTATCCGTTCAAGCCCCGGCCTTGGCGGCCTGACGCTGAGCCCGCTTCTCCGCTCCTTTCGCGCCGATGCCGATGGCGAGGCGGATGACGAGCAGTTCCAGCACGGCGACAGCCGCGAACACGCCGAGAATGATCATCCGGTCGCTGCCCCTGCCCAGCCCCAGGGTTCCGAACTCGCTCAGCAACGCCGCAGCGGCGAGGAACACGAAAGCCGCCTGGACCGCATAGGTCACGAGCGCACACAGCGCCGCGACGGTCCAGGCCCGGCCGGAGGCCGGGCGCGCCTGCTCGCGCAGGAACCAGAGCTGGCCAACCCACGAGGCTGCGCCCCAGATCAGGAACAGGCCCATCGCAGCCATGTTGCCGGTGCTGAACGTGAAATACCTCTCCAGGAGCAGGAAGACGACGTTCAGCAGGACCACGCCGACGATCAGGAATCCGGCATAGCGCAGGACAAGGGCGCCCGTGGACATGGGCGAAGCGGTCGGCTGCTGAGGCATGGCAAATCTCCGGCGGTACTCGGCTCGCCGGCTACGGCAGTCGCAAGTACCGGTAAAGCACCGCCGCCGCATGCGGGGCCGGCTCGAAAAGCGGGCCAGGTCACGCGAAAGCGTCTCTCCTGCTCCCAGCGTTTCGCTGAGACGACGCGCAGTGGCCGGTGCTCCCCGAGCCCTGCAGACCCCTCTTTCAGAACCGCATCTCGACCCTTCCCTTGAGGGCGTGGTCGCGGGAGCGTTCGCCGATGGCGGCGGAGTAGGTCAGGCCGAGCGCGGTGGCCTGCGAAATGCGCCAGTCGAGCCCGGCTTCCGCCACCAGCGCTTCGCGGTCGATCGGGGCGGCGAAGACGGCGGCCGCGGTGGTGCCGGCGACGAAGGCGGTGCGGGCCTGCGGGGTGAGCTCGCCGAAGCCGTGGCGCCAGCCGAGCATCGCCCGGGCGAACAGCGGCATCGCCCCGAGCTGCGCCTCGGCCCTTAAGCCGAGCGTGGTGAAGCCGAGCGTCTGTTCGGAGGAGAGCACGCGCAGCGCCGCCGCGCCGCCGCGCTCCATGCCGGCATCGGTGCTGACCCGGATCAGCGCGAGCTGGGCGAAGGGTTCGAGTGCGAAGCCCTGGAAAGCGAAGGCATAGCCGAGCTCGGCAAAGCCCTGCGCCACCGAACCCGGACGCTGCAGGCGCAAGGCGTCGCCGAAGCCGCGGATCTGGACCTGGCGGCGGATGTCGCTCTCCGACCAGGTATAAGCGGCGCCGGCATCGAGCCTGAGCTGGCCGAAGCGCGCGCCGGCATAGAGGCCGGCATGGCCGCTCTCGAGCCGGCCCGAGGAGAGCCTTGCATCGAGATCGAAGCGCGACTGGCTGTAGCCGCCGGCGACGCCGACTTTCAGCGAGGAGCCCGGCGCCTCGTAGAGCATGACGTCGGCGCCGAGCAGCGCCCCACCGCTGCGGCGGCTCATGCCCGCGGCATTGCCGTCGGCGTTGGTGTTGCCGGCGCCGCCAAAGGCCTCGCCCCAGACGGCGTAGCGCGGCTGCGGCAGCGGAGCGGGCATTGTGA